>DASVGI010000089.1:0-167723 GCA_036379595.1 Casimicrobiaceae bacterium
GCGCCGATCGCGATGGAGGAGGGGCTGCGCTTTGCGATCCGCGAGGGCGGGCGCACGGTCGGTGCGGGGGTGGTGGCGAAGATCATTGAGTAGGCAGGATAGAGGATAGGGGATCGGGGATTGAGGATCAGGGATCGAGGATAGGGGATCGGGGATTGAGGATTGGGGATCGAGGATAGAGGATAGGGGATCGGCGATAGAGGGGCGACGCGGCGCATCGGAGATGCGCGCTGCGCTGGCTGACGATCCACATTGAAACGAACAGAGGGAGGGGCGAAGAGAAAGGGATCCATGGAATACGAGACCACGCGAGCGTCGCAACGATGCTCCCTCAATCCTCGATCCTAGATCCTTGATCCTCGACTCTCATAGCCACCATGCAGAACCAAAGAATCCGCATCCGCCTCAAGGCGTTCGACTACAAGCTGATCGACCAGTCGGCGCAGGAGATCGTCGATACGGCCAAGCGCTCCGGCGCGGTGGTCAGGGGCCCGGTGCCGCTGCCGACGCGGATCGAGCGCTACGACGTGCTGCGCTCACCGCACGTCAACAAGACGTCGCGCGACCAGTTCGAGATCCGCACGCATCTGCGCCTGATGGACATCATCGACCCGACCGACAAAACGGTCGATCAGCTGATGAAGCTCGACCTCCCGGCGGGGGTGGATGTGGAGATTAAGTTGCAGTAAGGCAGGATAGAGGATAGAGGATAGAGGATAGAGGATAGAGGATAGAGGATAGAGGATAGAGGATAGAGGATAGAGGGATTCGGGCATACGGGACGATGTGGGCATCAGTAAGATGCACCCTCGATCCTCGATCCCCACTCCGCGCTTTTCCATCCTCGACCCCCACTCCTCGATCCTGGCTCTTCCATCCCCACTCCTCGATCCTGCAGTCGACCAATTGGAGTCGGCACCACAGCGAAGCGGTCAAGGCACCGCAGCGATGCGGTCAACACGAAGATAGAGAGATTGACATGAGTCTGGGATTGGTAGGCCGCAAGATCGGCATGACGCGACTTTTCGCGGACGACGGCAGCACCGTTCCGGTGACCGTGCTCGACGTCGCGAACAACCGCGTCACGCAGGTCAAGACGCCCGAGGCCGACGGCTACGCGGCGGTCCAGGTGACCTGGGGCAAGCGGCGCGCTTCGCGCGTGTCGAAGCCGCAGGCCGGGCATCTCGCGAAGGCGGGCGTCGAGGGTGGGCAGGTGCTGAAGGAGTTCCGCGTCGACGCGGACGAGCTCGCGAAGTTCAAGGCGGGCGACGTCGTCGGCGTCGACACGTTCGCGGTCGGACAGCTCGTCGACGTCACCGGCACCACCAAGGGGCGTGGCTTCACCGGCACCATCGTGCGCCACAACTTCAGCTCGAACCGCGCGTCGCACGGCAACTCGCGCTCGCACAACACGCCCGGCTCGATCTCGATGGCGCAGGATCCCGGTCGCGTGTTTCCGGGCAAGCGGATGGCGGGCCAGTACGGCAACGTGACGCGCACCGTGCAGACGCTCAAGGTCGTCCGCGTCGACGCCGAGCGCGGCCTTCTGCTCGTGCGCGGTGCGGTCCCCGGCGCCGACGGTGGGCATATCGTCGTGCGCCCGGCGGCGAAGACCCCGGCGAAGAAGGGGGCGTGACGATGGACCTCCGATTGATCGACGACAACGGCAAGCCCGCCGCGACCTGCGCCGCCTCGGACGCGCTGTTCGCGCACGCCTACAACGAGCCGCTGATCCACCAGGTGGTGACCGCGTACCAGGCCAATGCACGCTCGGGTACGCGCGCCCAGAAGGGACGCGGAGAGATCAACAAGTCGCACCGCAAGCCGTGGCAGCAGAAGGGCACCGGCCGCGCGCGCGCCGGGCAGGCGAACAGCCCGCTGTGGCGCGGCGGCGGCAAGATCTTCCCGAGCTCGCCCGACGAGAACTTTACGCAGAAGGTCAACCGCAAGATGTACCGCGCCGGGATCGCGTCGATCCTGTCGCAGCTCGTGCGCGAGGAGCGCCTCGCGGTGATCGAGTCGTTCGCGCTCGAAGCGCCGAAGACGAAGGCCTTTGCGCGCAAGATCCGCGACTACGGTCTCGACGGCACGGTGCTCGTGGTGACCGAGAAGCTCGACGACAACCTGTTTCTCTCGTCGCGCAACCTCCCCGACGTGCTGGTGCTCGAAGCGCGCGAGGTCGACCCGGTGAGCCTCGTCCGCTTCAACCACGTGCTGCTGACGCGCGGCGCGGTTGCGCAATTCGAGGAGATGCTGGGATGAACGCCGCGGTCAAGTACAACTCGGAGCGGCTGATGACCGTACTGCTGGCGCCGGTGGTGTCGGAGAAGGGCACGTACATCGCCGACAAGCACGAGCAGGTGATCTTTCGCGTGATGCAGGACGCGACCAAGCCCGAGGTCAAGGCGGCGGTCGAGCTGATGTTCAAGGTCCAGGTCGAATCGGTGCAGATCGCCAACGTGCGCGGCAAGGAGAAGCGCTTCGGCCGCTTCATGGGCCGGCGCCGGAACTGGAAGAAGGCCTACGTGTGCCTGAAGCCGGGCCAGCAGATCAACTTCGCGGCGGAGAGCTGAGATGGCGCTCGTCAAGGTCAAACCCACTTCGAACGGCCGCCGGTCGCTCGTCAAGGTCGTCAACTCGACGCTGCACAAGGGGCGCCCGGTCGCGTCGCTCACCGAGAGCGCGACGCGCGGCGCGGGGCGCAACAACCACGGCCACATCACGACGCGGCACAAGGGCGGCGGGCACAAGCGCCACTACCGCGTCGTCGATTTCCGGCGCAACAAGGACGGGATCGCAGCGAAGGTCGAGCGGCTCGAGTACGATCCCAACCGCAGCGCGAACCTCGCGCTCCTGCTGTACGCGGACGGCGAGCGCCGCTACATCATCGCTCCGCGCGGCGTCGCCACCGGCGTGCAGCTGATGTCGGGCAGCGAGGCGGCGATCCGGCCGGGGAACGCGCTGCCGCTGCGCAACATCCCCGTCGGCACGACGATCCACTGCATCGAGATGCAGCCAGGCAAGGGCGCGCAGCTCGCGCGGTCGGCAGGAGCCGGCGTGCAGCTCCTCGCGCGCGAAGGCGCCTACGCGCAGGTGCGCCTGCGCTCGGGCGAGATCCGCAAGGTGCACGTCGATTGCCGCGCGACGATCGGCGAAGTCGGCAACGAGGAGCACAGCCTGCGCTCGATCGGCAAGGCCGGCGCCAATCGCTGGCGCGGCAAGCGGCCGACGGTGCGCGGCATCGCGATGAACCCGGTCGACCACCCGATGGGCGGGCGCACCAACGGCGGCGGCGGCCGCCATCACCCGATGTCGCCGTGGGGCACGCCGGCGAAGGGCTACAAGACGCGTCGCAACAAGCGGACCGACGTAATGATCGTTCGCCGCCGCCACGCGACCAAGGGATAACCGGACATGGCACGTTCAATCAGGAAAGGCCCGTTCGTCGACGACCATCTGCTGAAGAAGGTCGACGCGGCGCGCGCGGTCAACGACAAGAAGCCGATCAAGACCTGGTCGCGTCGCTCGACGATCACGCCCGAATTCGTCGGGCTCACGATCGCCGTGCACAACGGCAAGCAGCACATCCCGGTCTACGTGTCGGAAAACATGGTCGGGCACAAGCTCGGCGAATTCGCGCTGACGCGCACCTTCAAGGGCCATTCGTCCGACAAGAAGGTCGCGGCGCCGGCGGCGCCCCCGCGGCGCAGGTGAGGAGCTGATGGAAACCACTGCCACGTTGCGCGGCGTTCGCCTGTCGGCCCAGAAGGGCCGGCTCGTCGCCGATCAGATCCGCGGGCTGCCGGTCGGCCGCGCGCTCGACCTGCTCGCGTTCAGCCCGAAGAAGGGCGCGCGCATCCTGCGCAAGGTGCTCGAGTCGGCGATCGCCAACGCCGAGCACAACGAAGGTGCCGACGTCGACGAGCTCAAGATCACCTCGATCTACGTCGACAAGGCCGACACGCTGCGCCGCTTCACGGCACGCGCCAAGGGGCGCGGCAACACGATCGGCAAGCAGACCTGCCACATCCGCGTCGCCGTCGGCGACGGGAAACGGGAATAGCCATGGGACAGAAGATTCACCCGATCGGGTTCCGCCTCGCCGTCAACCGCAACTGGACGTCGCGCTGGTTCGCGAACAGCAAGCACTTCGCGCCGACGCTCGCCGAGGATCTCAAGGTCCGCGAATACCTGAAGAAGAAGCTCGCGCACGCGTCGGTTGCCAAGGTGACGATCGAGCGGCCGGCGAAGAACGCGCGCATCACCGTGCACAGCGCGCGCCCCGGCGTGGTGATCGGCAAGAAGGGCGAGGACATCGAGACGCTGCGCGCCGACCTGCGCCGGATGATGGGCACCGACGTCGGTCTGTCGATCGAGGAGATCAGGAAGCCCGAGGTCGATGCACAGCTCGTCGCCGACTCGATCGCGCAGCAGCTCGAGAAGCGGATCATGTTCCGCCGCGCGATGAAGCGCGCGATGCAGAACGCGATGCGCCTCGGCGCCCAGGGAATCAAGGTGATGAGCTCGGGGCGCCTCAACGGCGTCGAGATCGCGCGTCGCGAGTGGTACCGCGAAGGGCGCGTGCCGCTGCACACGCTGCGCGCCGACATCGAATACGGATTCGCCGAGGCGCGCACGACCTACGGCGTCATCGGCATCAAGGTGTGGGTGTTCAAGGGCGAGATCATGGCGCACAACGCCGAGCCGGCGCAGGCGCCGGCGCCCGCCCCGGCACCGACGCGTCCGCGACGCCAGACCCCGGCCGTCGCGGGAGCGGCCGCAGGACCAGGAGCGAAGAATGCTGCAGCCAGCCAGGCGTAAGTACCGTAAAGAGCAGAAGGGCCGCAACAAGGGCGTTGCGACCGTCGGCAACAAGGTGAGCTTCGGCGAATACGGGCTCAAGGCGACCGCGCGCGGTCGTCTCACCGCGCGCCAGATCGAGGCGGCGCGCCGCGCGATGACGCGTCACATCAAGCGCGGCGGCCGCATCTGGATCCGCATCTTCCCCGACAAGCCGGTATCGAAGAAGCCGGCCGAGGTGCGCATGGGCAACGGCAAGGGCAACCCCGAGTACTGGGTTGCCGAGATCACGCCGGGCAAGGTGCTCTACGAGATGGACGGCGTCGAGGAGGCGCTCGCGCGCGAGGCCTTCGCGCTCGCCGCGGCGAAGCTGCCGCTTGCCACGACGTTCGTGCATCGCCTGGTCGGCGGCTGACGGAGAACGCGATGAAGCGAACCGAAGCGAGAAACGCGCTCGCCGCAAAGTCGGCGACGGAGCTGCAGGCCGAGCTCGAGGCGCTCCTGAAGGAGCAGTTCGGGCTGCGGATGCAGGTTGCCACGCAGCAGATCACCAATACCGCCAAGCTGAAGGATGTGCGCCGTGGCATCGCCCGCGTGCGCACGCTCCTGGCGCAGCGGAAGGCCGCGGCCGCGACGCCGGCGGCCGAGCGAGGAGCACGCGCATGACTGGACAACAGGACGTCGGCAGCGCCGACGCCGCCGCGGCACACGCGCCGACGGCCGCACGAACCGTAATCGGCCGCGTGGTGAGCGACCGCATGGACAAGACCATCACCGTCCTCGTCGAGCGGCGCGTCAAGCACGCGCTCTACGGCAAGGTGGTGACGCGCTCGAACCGCTATCACGCGCACGACGAGGCGAACACCTGCAAGGCGGGCGACCTGGTCGAGATCGAGGCGACGCGCAAGCTCTCGAAGCTGAAGGCGTGGAAGCTGGTCCGCGTGGTCGAGAAGGCGCGCGAGGTGTGACTCAGGCATACGGGTACGCGCCCTGTACGGTGCGCGTCCTGTGGGGTTCGCACCCTGTAGCTTGCAAGGAAGGCGCTGAGCTGTCATAATTTCCGTTTTCCCGCTGCTCGTCCGGCCGAAGGGCCGAAAAGCGCAGCGTTCCCAGCCGGGTGTGCGGCAGGCGCGCATCCGCGACGGGGTCCAAAACTGGCCGTCGGCCGCGGTTGGCCGGTCCCGGGCCGTAGCGGCCACGGGGTCCGCGGGCGGATCAAGTTGGAGAAGTCGTCATGATTCAAATGCAGACGGTGCTCGACGTCGCCGACAACACCGGCGCGCGCGCGGTCATGTGCATCAAGGTGCTCGGCGGCAGCAAGCGCCGCTATGCGCATATCGGCGACGTGATCAAGGTGTCGGTCAAGGACGCCGCGCCGCGCGGGCGGGTCAAGAAAGGCGAGATCTACAACGCGGTCGTTGTGCGCACCCGGCAGGGCGTGCGGCGCAACGACGGCGCGCTCGTCCGTTTCGACAGCAACGCGGCGGTGCTGCTCAACAACAAGCTGGAGCCGATCGGCACGCGCATCTTCGGGCCGGTCACGCGCGAGCTCAGAACCGAGCGTTTCATGAAGATCGTGTCGCTGGCGCCGGAAGTGCTCTAGGCCACGGCGAGCCAGGATCCCGAGAGAGAGCCATGCGCAAGATCAGGAGAGGCGACCAGGTCGTAGTCATCGCCGGGCGCGACAAGGGCAAGCGCGGCGACGTGTCGAAGCTCGTCGGCGCGGCGCACCTCGTCGTCAACGGCGTCAACCAGGTGCGCCGTCACACCAAGCCCAACCCGATGAAGAACCAGCCGGGCGGAATCGTCACCGTCGAGGCGCCGATCGCAGTGTCCAACGTCGCGATCTGGAACCCGGTCACGCGCAAGGCCGACCGCATCGGCTTCCGCGTTCTCGAGGACGGCCGCAAGGTGCGCTTCTACAAGTCCAACGGCGAGCAGATCAATGGCTGACGAAAAACGCGCCGAGTCCAGGGGACCGAAGGCCGACGCGAAGGGCGGTAAGCCCGACGCGAAGGCGAAGGCGGACACGAAGGCGAAGGCGGAGAAGAAGGCCGCCAAGGGCGACGCGAAGGGAACGCCGGCGGCCGAGATCGCGCACGAAGCCGAGCAGCCGCACGCTCCGGCGCGGTTGCGCGAGTTCTACCGCAGCGAAGTGGTTCCGGCGCTGACGCGCCAGTTCAACTACGCGTCGGCGATGCAGGTGCCGCGAATCACCAAGATCGTCCTCAACATGGGCGTCGGCGAGGCGACGGCGGATCGCAAGGTCCTCGACAACGCGGTCACCGACATGACGCGAATCGCCGGCCAGAAGCCGGTGATCACCAAGGCGCGCAAGGCGATCGCGGGCTTCAAAATCCGCGAGGGCTACCCGATCGGCTGCATGGTCACGCTGCGCCACGAGCGCATGTACGAGTTTCTCGACCGCCTCGTTTCCGTGGCGCTGCCGCGCGTGCGCGACTTTCGCGGCGTGTCGGGGCGCGGCTTCGACGGGCGCGGCAATTACAACATGGGTGTCAAGGAACAGGTCATCTTTCCCGAGATCGAGTACGACAAGATCGATGCGATCCGGGGCATGAACATCACGATCGCGACGACCGCGAAGAGCGACGCCGAAGCCAAGGCGCTGCTCGCCGCGTTCAGGTTTCCGTTCCGGAACTGAAGGATTCCCGCATGTCGAAACTGGCACTGATCAACCGCCAATACAAGCGCGAGAAGCTCGTCGCGAAGTATGCGAAGAAGCGCGCCGCGCTGACGGCGATCATGGACGATCCGCGCGCGTCCGACGAAGACCGCTATGCCGCGCGGCTCAAGCTGCAGACGCTGCCGCGCAACGCCAACCCGACGCGACTGCGCAATCGCTGCGCGATCACCGGGCGCCCGCGCGGCGTGTTCAGGAAGTTCGGACTCGGACGCAACAAGCTGCGCGAGTACGCGATGCGCGGGGAGATCCCCGGCATCGTCAAGGCGAGCTGGTAGAGGCGAGGTGACACGATGAGCATGACTGATCCCATCGCCGACATGCTGACGCGCATCCGCAACGCGCAGATGATCGAGCGCGCGACGGTGACGATGCCTTCGTCGAAGGTGAAGATCGCGATCGCCCGCGTGCTGAAGGACGAGGGGTACATCGACGGTTTCAAGACCTCCGGCGACGACACGCCGCGGCCGCAGCTCGAGATCGCGCTGCGCTACCACGCCGGCCGGCCGGTGATCGAGAAGATCGAGCGCGTGTCGAAGCCGGGCCTGCGCATCTACAAGGGCAAGGACGACATCCCGCGCGTCATGAACGGGCTCGGCATCGCCATCGTGTCGACGTCGCAGGGTGTGATGACGGATCGCAAGGCACGCGCCAGCGGAGTCGGCGGCGAAGTGCTCTGCATCGTCGCCTGAGCGGGGACCGGCCATGTCACGCATCGGAAACAGTCCGGTCAAGCTTCCGCCGAAGGTCGAGGTCACCCTCACCGGCGGCGAGATCTCGGTCAAGGGGCCGCTCGGCACCGTGTCGCGAAGCTTCGGTCCCGAGGTCACGATCGAGCGGCAGGGCGACACGCTCGTCTTCAAGGCGAACGGCGAGAACGCCGGCGCGATGCACGGAACGGTGCGCGCGCTGGTCGCGAACATGGTGACCGGCGTCACGCAGGGCTTCGAGAAGAAGCTCGCGCTCGTCGGGGTCGGCTACCGCGCGCAGGCGTCCGGCGATCGCGTCAATTTGTCGCTCGGCTTCTCGCATCCGGTCGTGCAGGTGATGCCGAAGGGCGTCAAGGTCGAGACGCCGCAGCAGACCGAGATCGTCGTGAAGGGGATCGACCGGCAGCAGGTCGGCCAGGCGGCGGCCGAAATCCGCGCGTGGCGACCGCCCGAGCCCTACAAGGGCAAGGGTGTGCGCTACGTCGGCGAGCGCGTCGTCATCAAGGAAACGAAAAAGAAATGAGCGTGAACAAGAAGGAAGCGCGGTCGCGTCGGGCGAAACAGACCCGGGCGCGGATCGCCCTGCAACGCGCAACCCGCCTCGTGGTGGGGCGGTCGAACTGCCATATCTACGCGCAGATCATCGCTCCGACCGGCGATCGGGTGCTCGCGAGCGCATCGACTCTCGAAGCCGACGTGCGCCGCGACGTGAAGAACGGCAGCAACAAGGCTGCCGCGGCGGTCGTCGGCGCGAGGATCGCCGAGCGTGCTCGCTCGCTCGGCATCGAGGCGGTCGCGTTCGACCGCGCAGGCTTCCGCTTCCATGGCCGCGTCAAGGCGCTGGCCGACGCCGCCCGCGAGGGCGGGCTCAAGTTCTGACAAGGTCATTCGAAGGCTCACGATGGCACAGCAACGATCCAACCCGCGCCAGCCGCAGCAACAGGACGACCGCGGCGACGGCCTGCGCGAGAAGATGATCTCGATCAACCGCGTCACCAAGGTGGTGAAGGGCGGGCGCATCCTCGGCTTCGCGGCGCTGACGGTGGTCGGCGACGGCGATGGCCGCGTCGGCATGGGCAAGGGCAAGGCGAAGGAAGTGCCGGTCGCCGTGCAGAAAGCGATGGAGGCGGCGCGCCGCAACATGGTCAAGGTGCGGCTCAAGAAGGGCACGCTGCATCACGCCGTCGAGGGCCGCCACGGGTCGACGCGCGTGCACATGCAGCCGGCATCCGAGGGCACCGGCGTCATCGCCGGCGGCGCAATGCGCGCGGTGTTCGACGTCGTCGGCGTCACCAACATCCTCGCCAAGTGCCACGGTTCGACGAATCCGTACAACGTCGTGCGCGCAACGATCAATGGCCTCGAGGCGGTCAACGCACCGGCCGACATCGCCGCGAAGCGCGGCAAGACCGTCGAAGAGATCCTGGAGGCGTGATGAGCGCGGCGAACGGGAAGACGAGCGCGGCGAACGGGAAGCTTAAGGTGACGCTCGTCAAAGGCACCAATTCGTGCCGTGCCGATCACCGCAGCACGGTGCGCGGGCTCGGGCTGAAGCGCATCAGCCAGACGGTGGAGCTCGTGGATACGCCGGCGATTCGCGGCATGATCAACAAGGTGAGCTACCTCGTGAAGGTGGCGGACCAGTGAGCGAAGCGGAGCGAGCGATGCGTCTCAATACGATCAAGCCGGCGGCAGGGAGCAAGAAGCCGCGGCGCCGCGTCGGCCGCGGCATCGGCTCGGGCCTCGGCAAGACCGCGGGCCGCGGCCACAAGGGCCAGAAGGCGCGCTCGGGCGGCTTTCACAAGGTCGGTTTCGAAGGCGGACAGATGCCGCTGCAGCGCCGGCTGCCGAAGCGCGGCTTCGTGTCGCGCTCGCGCAACGACACCGCCGAAGTGCGGCTATCTGACCTCGAGCGCTTGCCGATCACCGACATCGATCTCACGGCACTGAAAGCGGCCGGGGTCGTTCCCGAGTCGGCGAAGACCGCGAAGGTGATTCGCACCGGCAAGCTCGCGAAGGCGGTGAAGCTTTCGGGCATCGCGGCGACGGCAGGTGCCAAGGCGGCGATCGAAGCCGCCGGCGGCAGCCTCGCCTGACGCGGGAGCTTTGCGGAAGAACCTCGGACATTCTGTGGCGAAGACGACCAACCCGGCCCTGAAAGCCGGCACCAGGTACAGCGACCTCAAGCGCCGGCTGTGGTTTCTGCTGGGTGCGATGGTCGTGTACCGCATCGGCACGCACATTCCGGTGCCGGGCATCAACGCGGCCGCGCTCGAGGAGCTGTTCCGCGGTCAGCAGGGCGGGCTGCTCGGGCTCCTCAACGTGTTCTCGGGAGGCGCGCTGTCGCGCTTCTCGATCTTCGCGCTCGGCATCATGCCGTACATCTCCGCTTCGATCATCATGCAGCTCCTGACGACGATGGTGCCGTCGCTCGAAGCGCTGAAGAAGGAGGGTCAGGCGGGGCAGCGCAAGATCACCCAGTACACGCGCTACTCGACGGTATTCCTGTCGTTCTTCCAGGCGATCGCGATCTCGCGGGCCCTCGAAGCGCAGCCGAACCTCGTCATCAATCCGGGGGCGTCGTTCCTGCTGGTGTCGGCGATCACGCTCGTCACCGGGACGATGTTCCTGATGTGGCTCGGCGAGCAGATCACCGAGCGCGGCCTCGGCAACGGCATCTCGCTCATCATCTTCGCCGGCATCGCGGCAGGGCTCCCGCGCGCGATCGGCCAGACGCTCGAGCAGGGGCGCACCGGCGCCTACTCGTGGCTGCTGATCATCGGCATCGCGGTGCTCGTCGTCGTGGTGACGGCGTTCGTCGTGTTCATGGAGCGCGCGCTGCGCAAGATTCTCGTCAACTACGCGAAGCGCCAGGTCGGCAACAAGGTCTACCAGGGGCAGAGCTCGCACCTGCCGCTCAAGATCAACATGTCGGGCGTGATCCCGCCGATCTTCGCGTCGTCGATCATCCTGTTCCCCGCGACGATCGTGCAGTGGGCCGGCACCGGCGAGAACACGTACTGGCTGCGCGACATCGCCGACAAGCTCCAGCCTGGTCAGCCGATCCACGAGATTCTCTACGCAGCGGCGATCGTCTTCTTCTGCTTCTTCTACACGGCGCTGCAGTACAACCCGAAGGAGACGGCCGACAACCTGAAGAAGAGCGGCGCGTTCATCCCCGGCTATCGTCCCGGGGAGCAGACGGCGAAGTACCTCGAAAAGATCACGCTGCGCCTGACGCTGATCGGCTCGCTCTACCTCGTCGTCGTGTGCTTCATCCCGAACTTCCTCATTGCGTGGAAGAACGTGCCGTTCTATTTCGGCGGGACGTCGCTTCTGATCATCGTCGTCGTCACGATGGATTTCATGACTCAGGTGCAGGCATACATGATGTCGCAGCAGTACGAGAGCCTGCTGCGCAAGGCGAATTTCAAGGGTGGGGTGCCGACGCGCTGATGGCGAAGGAAGAGACGATTGCGATGCAGGGCGAGGTGGCCGAAATGCTGCCCAACGCGACGTTCCGCGTGAAGCTCGAGAACGGCCACATGGTTCTCGCTCACATCTCGGGAAAGATGCGCATGCACTACATCAAGATCCTCCCCGGCGACAAGGTGACCGTCGAGCTCACGCCCTACGATCTGTCGCGCGCGCGGATTACGTTTCGGGCGAAGTGACTACCAGGAGTGAGGATCGAGGAGCGGGGAGCGGGGATTGAGGATTGATGAGGATCGACTCATCTGAACGCAAAGGAGCAGGGACAGGGAGAACCGGAGAACGGGATAATGCGGGCGTCGTCACGATGTGCCCTCGATCCCCAATCCTCGCTCCTCGATCCCTGAAACAAGCATGAAAGTACTGGCATCGGTGAAGAAAATCTGCCGCAACTGCAAAATCATCCGCCGCAACGGCGTCGTGCGGGTGATCTGCACCGACCCGCGGCACAAGCAACGGCAAGGGTAATTCCATGGCGCGTATTGCAGGCGTAAACATTCCGAACCACCAGCACGCGGAGATCGCGTTGACCGCGATCTACGGCATCGGCCGTCCGCGCGCGAAGGCGATCTGCGAGGCTGCGGGCGTTCCCGGCAGCGCCAAGATCAAGGACCTGACCGACACGCAGATGGACCGCCTGCGCGAGCACATCGCGAAGTTCAGCGTCGAGGGCGACCTGCGGCGCGAAGTCACGATGAGCATCAAGCGGCTGATGGATCTTGGCTGCTATCGCGGCGTACGGCACCGCAAGGGCCTGCCGGTGCGCGGCCAGCGCACCCGCACCAACGCGCGCACCCGCAAAGGCCCGAAGAAGGGCAAGCAGGTCGCGCTCAACCGGCCCTCGCTTGCCAAGACCTAGCGCGAAGACCTAGACGACAGGAACACGAATGGCACAGCAACCCTCGCAGAAGGCCGCCGCAGCGCGTGCGCGCAAGAAAGTCCGCAAGAACGTCGCGGAGGGCATCGCGCACATCCACGCCTCGTTCAACAACACGATCATCACGATCACCGATCGCCAGGGCAACGCGCTGTCGTGGGCGACCTCGGGCGGCGCCGGCTTCAAGGGCTCGCGCAAGTCGACGCCGTTCGCCGCGCAGATGGCCGCCGAGTCGGCCGGGCGCGCCGCGCAGGAATGCGGCGTCAAGAACCTCGAAGTGCGGATCAAGGGTCCCGGCCCGGGCCGCGAGTCGGCGGTGCGGGCGCTGAACGCGCTGGGGCTCAAGATCAGCAGCATCTCGGACGTGACGCCGGTGCCGCACAACGGCTGCCGTCCGCCGAAGCGGCGCAGGATCTAACCGACACCGGATACCGACGACACAAGTCATGGCTCGATACACAGGACCGAAATGCAAGCTCGCGCGCCGGGAGGGGACCGACCTCTTCCTGAAGAGCGCGCGCCGATCGCTCGATTCGAAGTGCAAGCTCGATACGCGGCCAGGACAGCACGGCGTGAAGTCGGGCTCGCGCACGTCGGACTACGGCCACCAGTTGCGCGAGAAGCAGAAGCTGCGGCGGATCTACGGCGTGCTCGAGCGCCAGTTCCGGCGCTATTTCCACGAGGCGACGAAGGGCAAGAGCTCGACCGGGACCAACCTGCTGCAGATCCTCGAGTCGCGGCTCGACAACGTCGTCTACCGGATGGGCCTCGGCTCGACGCGCGCCGAAGCGCGCCAGCTCGTGTCGCACCGGGCGATCATGGTGAACGGCAAGGTGATCAACGTCCCGTCGGCGCTGCTGCGCGCCGGGGACGTCGTCGCGGCGACCGAGCGGGCGAAGGGGCAGCTCCGCATCCAGGATGCGCTGCAGCTCGCGGAGAAAGTCGGCTTCCCGTCGTGGGTTACGGTCGACCCGAAGAAGATGACCGGCACGTTCAAGGGCGCGCCCGAACGTGCCGAGTTCGGGCAGGACATCAACGAGAGCCTGGTCGTCGAGCTGTATTCGAAGTGATGGTCGGGTGCGGCCGCAGCGGCCGCGCTCGAGTGTTCTTTCCCGGTTCGTTCAGGTTTCGCCATAAGGGTTCCGCATGCAGAGCAATGTCCTCTTGAAGCCGCGCATCATCGACGTGCAGAGCATGTCGCCGTTCCACGCCAAGGTCGTGATGGAGCCATTCGAGCGCGGGTACGGGCACACGCTGGGCAACGCGCTGCGACGGGTGCTGCTGTCGTCGATGCCCGGTTACGCCCCGACCGAGGTCAGGATCACCGGCGTGCTGCACGAATATTCGGCCCTCGACGGCGTGCAGGAAGACGTCGTCGACGTGCTCCTCAATCTGAAGGGCGTCGTGCTGAAGCTGCACAACCGTGACCACGTCATGCTCAAGCTTTCGAAGAGCGGCGAAGGTGCGGTGACGGCTGCCGACATCGAGCCCAACCACGACGTCGAGATCATCAACCCCGAGCACGTCATCGCGCACCTGACGGCCGGGGGCAAGATCGAGATGGAGATCAAGGTCGAGAAGGGTCGCGGCTATCAGCCGGCGACTGCGCGCATCAAGCCGGAAGGCGGCCGGACCATCGGCAGCATCCTTCTCGACGCGTCGTTCTCGCCGGTGCGGCGGGTGAGCTACGCCGTCGAGTCGGCGCGCGTCGAGCAGCGCACCGACCTCGACAAGCTGGTGCTCGACATCGAGACCAACGGTGTCGTCGAACCCGAGCAGGCGGTTCGCTATGCAGCGGGCGTGCTCGTCGACCAGCTCTCGGTGTTCGCTGATCTCAAGGGAACCGATCAGCCGGCGTCCGAGCGCGCGTCGCCGCAGGTCGACCCGGTGCTCCTGCGTCCGGTCGACGATCTCGAGCTCACCGTGCGTTCGGCGAACTGCCTCAAGGCCGAGAACATCTATTACATCGGCGATCTCATCCAGCGCACCGAGACCGAGCTTTTGAAGACGCCGAACCTCGGCCGCAAGTCGTTAAACGAGATCAAGGAAGTGCTGGCCTCGCGCGGTCTCTCGCTCGGCATGAAACTCGAGAACTGGCCGCCGGCGGGCCTCGACAGGCCGTGACCAGCGGCGAAGGTCAGGAAGAACCATGAGACACCGACACGGATTGCGCAAGCTGAACCGCACGAGTAGCCATCGCCTCGCGATGCTGCGCAACATGACCAATTCGCTGCTCACGCACGAGGCGATCCGCACGACGCTGCCCAAAGCCAGGGAGCTGCGCCGCGTCGCGGAGCCGCTGATCACGCTCGGCAAGACGCCGACGCTCGCCAACCGGAGGCTCGCGTTCGCGCGCCTGCGCGACCGCAGCGTCGTGACGAAGCTTTTCGATGATCTCGGGCCGCGCTACAAGGCGCGTCCCGGCGGTTATCTGCGCATCCTGAAGTTCGGCTTCCGCCAGGGCGATTCGGCGCCGATGGCGCTGGTCGAGCTCGTCGACCGTCCGCAGGCGACGGAAGAGGAAGCCGCGCAGGCCGGCTGACACGCGGAGCGGGATGCGTGTAGCATCCGGCTCCATGTCTGAGCGGGTACTGGTCACCGGAGGCGCCGGCTTCGTCGGCTCGCATATCGTTGTCGAACTGGCGAGGAACGGCTACAAGCCGGTCGTGCTCGACAGCTTCGCCAACAGCACGCCGGCGATCCGCTCGCGCCTCGAAGCGGTCGCGGGCACCGCGGTGCCGTTCGTGCGCTGCGACACGCGTGACACCGCCGCGCTGCGCGCGGCGTTCCACGACTACCCGATTACCGCCGTCGTGCATTGTGCGGGGCTGAAGAGCGTCCCCGAGTCCGAGGCGCGCCCGCTCGCTTACTACGACGTCAACGTCGGCGGCACCTTGTCGCTGGTCGAGGTGATGGGCGAAGCCGGCGTCGCGACGCTGGTGTTCGCGTCGTCGGCGAGCGTCTACGGCGACGAGGCGGGTGCCGCCGAGGACGCTCCGACCGTGCCGCGCAGCGTGCACGGGCGCACGCGGCTCACCGTCGAAGTGTTCCTGCGCGACCTTGCCGCCGCCAACGCGAACTGGCGGATCGCGATCCTGCGCGGCTTCAACTCGGCCGGCGCGCATCCCTCCGGAATGATGGGCGAGGCGCCGCGCGGAGGCGCTTCGCACCTCGTCACGCGGCTCGCGCGCGTCGCGGCTGGAGAATCGTCCGAGCTCATGATCTGCGGTGACGACTGGGACACGCCCGACGGCACCGCGCAGCGCGATTACGTGCACGTCGTCGACGTCGCAGAAGGATTCCACTGCGCGCTGAAGCATCTCGCTGCCCATGCCGGTGTCGCGACGTTCAACCTCGGCAGCGGCGTGCCGAGCTCGGTGCTGCAGGTGATCGCCGCATTCGAGCGCGCGTGCGGGCGCTCGATCGCGCGCGTCGTCGGGCCGGTGCGTCGCGGCGACGTTGCGACGAGCTGTGCCGCGACCTCGCACGCCGCATCGGTGCTCGACTGGCGCGCGACGCGCGACCTCGAAGCGATCTGCGCCGATGCCTGGCGCTGGCAGAAGAACGGCGGGCACTACTGACGCGCCCGGCGTCCCACTCCTGACGCGGACGGCGTCCGTTACAGCCGGCGTTCGTTGTTGCCCGATGCTCCAGCCATTCGACCTGCTGCTGCGGCGCGTGCGCCTCGCCACGATGAAGAGCGACGGTGCATCCGCTTCGCGCGCGACCGGCATCGACCCGCGCTACGGCGCGATCGTCGACGCCGCACTTGGGATCACCGGCCAGTCGATCGCCTGGATCGGCCGCGAGCGCGACCTTCCGCGCGACATGCGCGCCCGGCGCGAGCTCGATTGCGCTGACCGCTGGGCGACACCGGGGCTTATCGACTGTCACACGCATCTCGTCTACGCCGGTAATCGCGCGCGCGACTTCGAGCGGCGGCTTGCCGGCGAAAGCTATGCGGCGATCGCCGCCAGCGGAGGCGGCATCGCGACGACGGTCGCCGCGACGCGCGCGGCGTCGGCCGAGCGCCTCGCGGCCGAGAGTGCGCCGCGCCTCGCGGCGCTCGCCGCATCGGGTGCGACGACGGTCGAGATCAAGTCGGGCTACGGCCTCGACACGGCGAACGAGGTGAAAGAGCTCGAAGTCGCGCGCTCGATCGCGTCGGCCGCCGGCGTCGAGCTCGTCACGACGCTCCTCGCCGCGCACGCGCTCCCGCCCGAATACGCGGGCCGAGCCGACGACTACGTCGATTACGTCTCTCGCGAGATGATCCCGGCGGTGGCGCGCCGCGGCCTCGCCGACGCCGTCGACGCGTACTGCGAGACGATCGGCTTCACGCCCGCGCAGACGCGCCGCGTGTTCGCCGCGGCGAAGGCGCAGGGCCTGCCGGTGAAGCTTCACGCCGACCAGCTTTCCGACGGCGGTGGTGCCGCGCTCGCCGCCGAGGCGGGCGCGCTGTCGGCCGACCACCTCGAATACACGTCCGAGGCCGGTGTCGCGGCGCTCGCGCGCGCCGGCACCGTGGCGGTGCTCCTTCCCGGAGCCTGGTACACGCTGCGCGAGAGCCGGCGTCCACCGATCGCGGCGCTGCGCGATCACGCAGTCCCGATGGCCGTCGCGACCGACTGCAACCCGGGGACATCGCCGGCGACGTCGCTGCCGCTGATGATGAACATGGCGTGCACGCTGTTCGATCTCGCGCCGGCCGAGGCGCTCGCCGGTGTCACCCGCTGCGCGGCGCGTGCGCTCGGTCTTGCCGATCGCGGCGTGCTCGCCGAGGGCCTGCGCGCCGATATCGCGCTGTGGGATATCGACGAGCCCGCCGAGCTCGCGTGGACGATCGGCGCGACGTCGTGCCACGCCGTCGTTCGCGGCGGCAGGCTCGATCGCGAGCGGCTCACATGATTCTCGTCTACGTCGCCCGCCAGCGCTTCGACGCGTACCTCGTCGCCGATCGCCTGAATCAGGCGGGCATCCGCGCGCACGTCTTCAACGAGCACATGTCGAGCATCGTCGGCGACGTTCCTCCCGATGTCGCACAACCGCAGGTGTGGCTTGCCGACGATGCCGACGCACCGCGCGCGCGGGCGCTGTTGCAGGAGATGGAACGCGACGCGCAGCGCACCACGCCGCGCTGGTGCCGTGCCTGCGGCGAATCGTCGCCGGGCAGCTTCGATCTGTGCTGGAACTGCGGGACCGCGCTTACCTGACCGACGCGGTCTGCGCGGGTGCGGCCGGATAGCTGCTCGATGCAGTCTGCGCCGGCGCAGTGCGATCGCGCGCGAGCACCGCGCCGTAGCTGAGGTAATAGCCGCCGTAGTAGATCGCGAAGAAGAACGCCAGCGCGCCGGCGAACGCCGTCGCGTGTGCCGCGGCCGTCGCGAGCGGCCGTCCGCGCGCGCCGAGGCGCATCCCGATCGGGTTGTTGCCGAAGATCAGCATCACCATCACGACGATGATCAGCAGGTGCCCGATCGCGTCGACGGTGCCGAACGGGACGATCGCCGACACGAACATCGTCAGCAGCACGAGCGCCGCCGCGCGCGCCGAGAGGAGGCCGGTGATCAGGAGCCACGCCGCGCAGAATTCGACGAATCCGGCCGCCACCATGTAAAACTCGGGGTTGAAGCCGAACGTCATGCCGGGCCGCTGCGCGAGCAGCATGAAGCTCCATTCGGGAAACGCCCATTTCTCGATCGACGCCCACAGGAGCGTCACGCCGGCGCTGATGCGCACGATGTCGTGGGCGAGCGCGTTGTGCCGACCGTCGTACCAGCCGTCGATGATCAGGTAGACCGCGATGCCGACGAAGATCGGATAGTCGAGCATGTGGTAGAGCCCGTAGCCGGCGACCCCGTAGAAGTACAGGAACACGATGCCGAGCCCGGCAAGCGGCGCGGTGCGCCGCGTGAGCGCGCAGAGCGCGAGAGCGAGCTGCAGCCAGCAGATCCACGCCCGCGGCGTGTGCAGCTCCGGGGTGAGGATCATCGCGTTGCCGGCGCAGCCGAACGCGAACGCGGCGACGAGGAACACCGCGACGCCGAGGCGCAGCCCGAGCGGGAACCACGGCGCGGCGCGTGCGGAAAGCTCACGCATCTGCCGTTGCGCGGCGACGTCCCGCTCGCAGAGCCAGCGGTCGGCGGCGGCGACGACGAACATCAGCGCGAGCACCGCGAGCCCCACACCGACGAAATATTCGCTCGTCACGACGCGCTCGAGCGGACGCGGCGGCGCAAGCAGGTTGTACTTCACAAACCACTTGACGTGCGCTTCGGCGACGGCGGGAGCCGCTGCAGCCGCGACGCACGCGAGCGCGCACCACCACCGGCCGACGCGAACCCGTGGCCTCGCGTCGCGCTGCCTCGCGTCGAGTTGCATCGCCGAGACGCAGTCCCGCGATGAATGCCGCTTCATCGTCCTCTCCCCCAAAGGGTTCGTCCTCGGAGCCGTGGCCGCTGCGGCACCACCGGAGCTTGTCGTCCCGGCAGCTCGAGGATCCGCGTGCGCGATTCGTGTTCGACTGCGACTCGCGGAAATATTGTTTATGACAATCCGAACAGCCGCGTCAAGGCTTCACGTGAAGAGCGCCGGTGAACACGTTGTATTCAAGCAACTTCAGGAAGAAAAGCGACCGCTGGTCTGGCAGCTTCGTAGGCCACAACCTTCTGGCATATCGCTTGCAGATATGTCGCGTCGGCCAATCCGCCGGCATCCAGGACCCGATCCGATTGCAGGCGCCCTTTCGACCATGACTTCCCGCGTCCTTGCCGCATTCGCAGCGGCCATCGTCACCGCCGCGACCACCGGATTCGCGATCGCCGCGGACTCAGGCGAGCCGCTGCGCCCGCTACCCGCGCACGTCGAGCTCGATCAGCGCAAGGTCGACCTCGGCAGCCTCCTGTTCGTCGACAAGCGACTGTCGGCGGACAACACGATCGCGTGCTCGTCGTGCCACGACTTCACGCGTGGCGGAGCCGACCCGCGATCGCGCTCGGTCGGCATTCACGGCGCGCTGAGCGGAGTCAACGCGCCTTCGGTGTTCAACAGCGGCCTCAATTTCCGCGAGCTCTGGAGCGGCTCCGCTCCTTCGCTCGAAGCGTTCGTCACCGGCGTCGTGCAGAACCCGAAGGTGTTCGGCTCGAAATGGAGCGACGTCGTCGCGAAGATCTCGCGCGACCCTGATCTCGCAGTGCGCTTCGCCACGCTCTATCGCGACGGGGTCACCAGCCACAACATCGTCGATGCGATCGCGACCTATGCGCGCTCGCTCGAAACGCCATCGCGCTTCGACCGTTATCTGCGCGGCGACAAGCATGCAATCACCGCCGACGAGGCGCGCGGCTACGAGCGCTTCAAGAGCTACGGCTGCATCGCGTGCCACCAGGGCATCAACGTCGGCGGCAACATGTATCAGAAGTTCGGCGTGATGGGCAATTACTTCGCCGACCGCGGTCACGACAACGCCGCCGACCAGGGTCGCTACGCGATGACGGGGCGCGACAGCGACCGCCACGTGTTCAAGGTGCCGAGCCTGCGCAACGTCGCGCTGACCGCGCCGTACTTCCATGATGGCTCCGCGCCGACGCTCGAAGCGGCGGTCGACGTGATGTTCCGCTATCAGCTCGGGCGCACCGCGCCGCCTGCCGACAAGGCATTGATCATCGAATTCCTCAGGACGCTCACCGGCGAGAAGCAGCCGGTGCTGGCGAAGGCGGTGCCCGGCGCACCTGCGCTGAGTGCGGTCGCATCGGCGACCGAAACGACCGGGAGGGACGCGCAATGAACGCCCGCTTCGTGAAGGTCGTTCCCGGCGCGGTCGCCGCGGTGATCCTGATCGGCGTGCTCGCGGGTCTCTACGTCAAGTCGCGCTCGGTCGACGTCGAGAGGAAGACCCGTGTCGAGGGTTATCTGCGCCAGCTGAAGCAGGTCGACGCCGAATGGAACGTCGACGTATTGAAGTCGCGGATGGGCATCAACGCCAACTACGATCCGCTGGTGAGCCCGCTGCCGATCCTGAACGGACTGCGCGGCAAGCTCAGGGCCGAGCTCGACGACGTGAAGGCGGCCGACGTCGCCCCGGCGCTCGGCGCCGTAAACGCGGCGATCGACCGCAAGACCGATCTCATCGAGCGCTTCAAGTCGGAGAACGCGATTCTCCGGAACTCGCTTCGCTACGCGCCGACCGCGGTCTCCGAGCTCGATGCGCAGATCGACAACGCGCGCAAGGCGAATCCCGCGCAGGCCGGGCACCTGATGGCGCTGCGCAGCCAGGCCGACACGATGCTGACCGGCATCCTCCGCTACAACCTGTTCCCCGATCAGTCGAGCGCGGCAACGCTGCGCGCCGGGCTCGCGGGGCTCGATCCGATGGCGGCGGGCACCGGTGACGACGTCGCCGGCTCGGTGATGAATTTCACCCGCCACGCGAACGTCATCCTCGCGCAGCGCGCGCTCGAGGATCGCGTGCTCGGCGAGATTCTCGCCACGCCGATCGACGCCGACGCCGATCGCCTCGGCACCGCGTTCGATCGCGACTTCACGACTTCGCTCGAAGAGAGCAACCGCTATCGTCACCTGCTCCTGGGCTATGCGAGCCTCCTCCTCGCGCTCCTCGCCTATGCCGGCTACCGGCTGGTGCGAAGCGTCCGCGTGATCGCCCGCGTCAACCACGAGCTGAAGGATGCCAACGAGTCGCTCGAACGGCGCGTTCAGGAGCGCACCGAGGCACTTTCGCAGGCGCTCGACGACCTCAAGGAATCCGAGTCGCAGCTCGTGCAGAACGAGAAGATGGCCTCGCTCGGGCAGATGGTCGCCGGCGTCGCCCATGAGATCAATACGCCGCTCGCTTACGTGAGGAGCAGCCTCGAGACCGTGCAGTCGCACTTCGACGGCTTCCTGCGCGACTTCGTCGGCGCGATGTCACGTCTCGTCGACCTGATGCGCAGCCCCGAGACGCCGGAAGCCGAGCTCTCCGATCAGTTCGAGACGGCCGTCGCGATTCGCGATCGCATGGACGAGCACCCGATCGCCGACGAGATCGCGAGTCTCCTCGAAAACGGCGTGCACGGAGTCGACGAGATCAGCGGCATCGTCGTCAACCTGAAGGACTTCAGCCGGCGCGATCGCAGCCAGGTGACGCGCTGCGCGATCGAGGACTGCCTCGCGAGCACGCTGCAGATCGCGAAGCCGGTGCTCGCCGGGCGCCGTGTGCGCAGGCTGTTTGCCGCGACCGCGGCGATCCAGTGTGCGCCGTCGCAGATCAACCAGATCTTCCTCAACCTGATCACCAATGCCGCGCAGGCGACCGACGAGCACGGGGTGATCACGCTGGTCACGCGCATGGCCGACCCGCAGCACGTCGTCGTCGAGGTGATGGACAACGGCGCCGGGATCGACGACGACGTGCTGCCGAAGATCTTCGATCCGTTCTTCACGACGAAGGCGGTGGGGAAGGGAACCGGCCTCGGGCTGTCGATCGTCTACAAGATCGTCGAGCAGCACGGCGGGACCATCCGCGTGCACTCGCGCCCCGGCGTCGGGACCAAGTTCACCGTCGCGTTCCCCGTCGATACGGGGGACTCTGCGACGCTCGATTCGCAACCCGTTCCCGAAATCGACATCGCCGCCTGACGGCGGCGCCCAGGAAAACCGGCATCGGCAGGAAACCGTCATGAGCACACCCGAAATTATTCCCCGCGCAAGCGGAGAGCCCCGCACCGCGTCCCGCCCGGCGACGCGGTTGCGTCCGGTTGCGATGAGAGCCGTACCACGACCCGATGGCGGCGCGAATCCTGCGCGCACCGCCGGCGAGCGCCCGAAGATCCTGTTCCTCGACGACGAGGAGCGGATCGTCAATGCGCTCGCCGCGCTGTTCCGCTACAAGTACCAGGTGTTCACCGCGACGCGCGGCTCGCAGGCGCTCGCCATCATGCGTCAGTACCACGTGCACGTCGTCGTCAGCGACCAGCGGATGCCGGAGATGACCGGCGTCGAGTTCCTGCGCCAGGCGAAGGCGGTGTCGCCCGACACGGTGCGCATCCTGCTCACCGGCTTCTCCGACCTGCCGGCGATCATCGATTCGGTCAACGACGGCGAGGTCTATCGGTTCCTCAACAAGCCGTGGGGCAATCAGGAGATCCAGGCGGTCATCGCCGATGCGCTCGCGATCGGCATCGCGCTCGAAGTCGATCGTGGCACTGCTGCGGCCTCGTCGAGGGCACCGGTCGCGCCCGCGGCGCCGGCACCCGAGCAGCCCGCTGTGTTGATGCTGCACGACCGGCGCGAGACGTTCGAGCGTTTGCGTCCGCTGCTCGACGATTCCCATCCGTTCTACTTTGCGCGCACCGTCGACGAGTGCATCGACGCGCTGCACTCGAAGCCCGTCGGAGTCGTCGTGTCGGACCTGCAGGTCGGCAAGCGCGACACCGCCGAGCTCCTGAAGCTCCTGAAGCAGGAGCATCCGCACATCCTCACGATCGTCGTTGCCGATACGGCTGACGCCGACCAGGTCGTCGAGCTCATCAACCAGGCAAAGATCTTCCGCTACGTGCTGGCACCCTACAAGCCGCAGAAGCTCAAGTTCTTCATCGAGTCCGCGCTGGCGCAGCTGCAACGCTATCGCGGCTTCCCGACGCTCCTGCGCGAGCAGAAGGCGGACGCCCCGAAGGGCATGCCGTCGCGCGCGGGGACGGCGATCCGCGAGCGCCTGCGCGCACTGCGCACGTACTTCATGCCGCGCGGCGCCACCGCGCGCTGACATCGCGAAGGGGGACGACATGACCACGCACGCATTCACGCGACCGATCGCCGGCATCGACCGACCTGCCGGGCGCAGCGCCACTCGTGCTGCGGCACCGCGCCGCTCGCTCGTGATCCTCGCCGTCGCCATCTGTGCGGGCGCCGGCGTGTTCGCCGGCGCGCAATACGGGCGCGACGATTTCGCCGCAACCCGGGCTTTCGCAGGAGGAGCTCACGCGGGCACACGCGCGACCGTTCCCGGCATCGCTTCGGGAGCGCGGGCGATCGATGGGTCGCGGCAGGCGCTCTACGCACTCGGGATCCGCGACATCGCATCGTGCGACGCGGCTTGCACGGCGCAGCCATCCGCGGCGGCACGCCGGATCGCGGCGACCGGCGCGCAGGCCGTGATCGTTGCCGCGCCGAGCGAAAGCGCGGTCGCGCTCGTCCACGACCTGCGGCAGGCGCGCAGTGATGCACTGGTCGTGCTCGCGGCTCCCGCGGATCCCGCGGAGGTCGTGCGGCGGCTTCCCGACGACGAGCGCATCTGGCTCGCTGTCGCGCGCGATGCGGGGCCGGTGACGCTCGCGATCGTCGCGCGCAACGGGCGCGTGCTCGACTGACGCGTTCACGCGCGACATTCCGCTCCCGGGCCGGACCCCCATGGATGCATTTCCCGCGCACGAAGCCGCCAGGCCGGGGATCGGCGAGCTTCCCGGCGCGGGCGTGCTCACGACACTCGCACTCGCGCTTCTCGCGGCAACCGTTGCGGCGCTGCTGGTCGAGCGGTTGCATGCGGCCGGCGCAGCGCTGATCGCAGGGTCGGCGTTCGCCGTCGGCGTCGCCGTCGCGCTCGGTGGCATGGCCTTCGTCCTCGCACGAGCGGACGGGCAGCGCAGCCTCCCGTGGCCGCTGTCATGGCTCGTCGTGCACCGTGCCGGGGGCGCTCGCGTTGCTGCGGGGGTGCCCGTGCTCAGGACGAGCTTCGCGCGGGGCGTGCGCGCGAACGAGGCGCACGATGCGCTGTTTCGCGCGCTCGTCGAAACTTCGGGCGACATCGTCTGGGCGGTCGATGCGAATGGATGCATCACCTATGTCAACGGCAGCGCGCTCGAGGCGACACTCGGCTACCGGCCGGAGAACGTTCTCGGCTTTCCGCTGACCCAGTTCGCCGAGCGGGCGACCGCGCAGGCATTCGACGACGAGCTGTTCAGGCTGATCGACGGCGCGCCGCAGCTCGAGGTCACCGGAACGTTCTACCATCGCGAGGGGCACAAGGTGCACCTCGCGGTGCGCGCGATCGCGGTTCACGACGGTGAGGGCCGCTTCGC
This sequence comes from Casimicrobiaceae bacterium, assembly GCA_036379595.1. Classification (GTDB taxonomy): domain Bacteria; phylum Pseudomonadota; class Gammaproteobacteria; order Burkholderiales; family Casimicrobiaceae; genus VBCG01. The sequence goes on from DASVGI010000089.1 coordinate 24,652, forward strand.
CGGCGCGAACGGCACTGCGGTCGACGTCAGCGGGCTCAAGGAAGCGGAGACGCGTCTTCGCCGGGCGCTCGACGAGCAGGAGGCGGTGCTCGACTCCGTCGTCGTCGGCATCGCGATCGCCAGGGGCACGAGGATCGTGCGCGCCAACCGCGAGCTCGAGCGGATGTTCGGCTTCCCCGCCGGGGGTCTCGTCGGCATGCGCGTGTCGGATCTCTGCGCGGTCGACCAGCGTGACAGCTGGCAGGACGCGGTGCGCGCGGCGGTCGGGGCGCGACGTGCATACGACAACGACGTGCTCGGTCTGCGCCGCGATGGCAGCCACTTCTGGTGCCGCGCCGCGGTGCGCGCGTTCGACGCCGGCGGCAACCCCGACATGACGATCTGGGTCGCGCAGGACATCTCCGATCGCAAGCAGAAGGAGGAGGCAATCGTGCACGCGGCGCTGCACGACACGCTGACCGGCCTGCCCAATCGCGCCCTCCTGAGCGACCGGCTGGTGCAGGCCGTGCGCTTCGCGTCGCGGGCCGGGTCGAAATTCGGCGTGCTGTTCCTCGACCTCGATCGCTTCAAGTACGTCAACGACACGGTCGGCCACGACGCCGGCGACCAGCTTCTGCGCGTGGTGGCGAACCGGCTGCGCAGCCGCGTCCGCAGCAGCGACACGGTCGCGCGTCAGGGTGGCGACGAATTCATCGTCATGCTTCCCGACGTGCGCTCACAGGCGGACATCGAGCGGATCGCGGCGAACCTGTTGACCGAGATCGTCAAGCCGATCCCGGTGTTCGGCAACGACTACGTGGTGTCGGCGAGCATCGGCATCAGCATCTATCCCGATCACGGCGCCGATGCGCAGTCGCTGCTGCGCAACGCCGACGCTGCGATGTACCGCGCGAAGGAGCTCGGCAAGAATACCTACCGCGTGTTCAGCGAGGACCTGCACCAGAAGGTGACCGAGGACATCCGTCTCGAGCAGCTGCTGCGCGGCGCGCTCGATTCGGGGTGCCTCGACGTTCACTATCAGCCGCGCGTCGACCTCGCCTCGGGTCGCATCTCGAGCGTCGAGGCGCTCGCGCGCTGGGACGATCCGGTGCTGGGGCCGATCGAGCCGACCAAGTTCGTCGCGGCCGCCGAGCGCGCGGGGCTCATCGGACGCCTCGGCGAATGGGTGCTGCGGCGCGCCTGTCGCGACCTGACCGAGCTCTCCGCGATGGGCTTTCCCGGGCTGGGGCTGTCGGTCAACGTGTCGCATTCGCAGCTCTCGGACGCCGGGCTCGTCACGACGGTGCGCCGCATTCTCGACGAGCACGGTCTCGCGCCGCAGCGGCTCGAGCTCGAGCTCACCGAGACCGCGATCGCGCGCAATCTCGACCAGGCGGTGACGCTGATGCAGGAAGTGGCGGCATCGGGGATCGGTATCTCGATCGACGACTTCGGCACCGGCTACTCGTCGCTGTCGCAGTTGAAGCGCTTCCCGATCCGAACGCTGAAGATCGACCGCGCGTTCGTCGACGGCCTTCCTCACGATGCCGACGATGCGGCGATCGTCCTCGCCGTGATCGCGATGGCGAAGAGCCTCAAGATGCGCGTCGTCGCGGAAGGCGTCGAAACGCAGGATCAGTGCGCGTTCCTGCTGCGCCACGAATGCGACGAAGTGCAGGGTTACCTGTTCAGCCGGCCGGTCCCGTTCGATCGCGTGACCGAGATGCTGCGCAGCGTCGCGTCGCGCGAACCGGGATCAGGTATCGAGCGGCTTCCGCGCCGCGTTGCCTGAGATCGCTGCTGCGCCGGTCGGAGCGACGTCGCCGAGCGCGCTCCGCGCCTCGCGTTCGAATTCCGCCGCTGCGGCAGCAGGCACCGCCGCGCGGCGGTGCCGCCCGACTGCGTACCAGGTCACCATCCCGACCGCGAGCAGCGCGAACGGTCCGAACCACAGGAGCCAGGTCTCGGCTTTGAGCGGCGGATCGTAGAGGACGAAGTCGCCATAGCGCGCGACGAGGTACTGCCTGATCTCGTCGTCGCTCTTTCCCGCGAGCGCGAGTGCGCGCACTTCGCGGCGCAGATCGGCGGCGAGGTCGGCGTCGCTCTCGGCGAGCGTCTGGTTCTGGCAGACGAGACAGCGCAAGGCCGATTCGAGACGGCGCAGGCGAAGATCGAGCGCGTCGTCGGCGCGCGCGACCGACGCGAGCGCGACGGCGATGCAGACAACGAAGAAGAGCGCGCGCATCACGATGCCTGCAGCCTGCGCACGAGCGGAAGGATCGTGTCGTTCAGCGCTTTCTCGGTGAGCGGCCCGATCTGCTTGTAGCGGATGATGCCGGCACGGTCGACGACAAACGTCTCGGGGACGCCGTAGACGCCCCAGTCGATGCCGACGCGACCGTCGAGGTCGACGACCGACTTCCGGTACGGGTCGCCGTTGTCGGTGAGCCACGCGCGCCCGTCGTCGGGCTTGTCCTTGTAGTCGAGGCCGATGATCGGGACGATTCCGGTCTTGGCGAGCGCGACCAGCAGCGGATGCTCCTCGCGGCACGACACGCACCACGACGCCCAGACGTTCAGGAGCCACACCTGGCCGCGCAGATCCGAAGGCCCGAGTCTCTGATCGGAAGCGTGCAGCTCGGCGAGCGAGAACGCGGGTGCCGGCTTGCCGATCAACGGTGATGGCACCTCGCGCGGATCGTGGAAGAGCCCGGTGTAGAGGAACGCGGCGATCACCGCGAAGACGGCGATCGGCACGAGCCAGCGCAGCGATTTCAACATGCGCTTAGCGCCCGTGGCTGCCGTTCGCGCTTGCGACCATGACGTCAGCAGGTCCTAAGCGTTGCCCGCGGCGACGAGGGCGGCCGCGGGTGCCGATCGCCGCGCGAGCGCGAGACGGTAACGGCGGTCGGCGATCGCAGTGAAGCCGCCGACCGCCATCAGCAGACATCCGCCCCAGATCCAGTCGACGAATGGCTTCACGTAGATGCGCACCGCCCATGCGCCGGCAGCGCCGGCGCCGGTGACCGGCTCGCCCAGCGACACGTAGTGATCGCCGCCAAAGCCGCGCTCGATCGACGCCTCGGTCATCACCTGCCCGGACGCGCGGAACGTGCGCTTCTGCGGATGCAGCGTGGTGACGCGCCGATCGGCGCGGGTGACTCCGATCGTCGCGACGATCGCGTCGTAGTTCGGCCCGGCGACCGGCGTGACGCCGCGGAACGTGTAGGTGTCACCGGCGACGACGACGCTCTGCCCGACGCCGAGGCTGACGTCGCGCTCGACTTCGTAGCCCTTGACGAGCGTCACTCCGGCGACGAACACCGCGACGCCGAGATGCGCGAGCAGCATGCCGTACCACGCCGGCGCATTCGCGCGGAGCTTCGCAACAAGCCCGCGCTGCGGCGCGTGGCGCAGCCGATGGACGAGTGTCGCGAAGGTCGCCGCAGCGATCCACGCGGCGAGCAGCAGCCCGAGCGCGACGAGCGGTTTCCAGCGGCCCATCGCGATTGGCACCAGCAGCGCGGTAGCGACGGCGACGCCGGCCGCCCAGCGCAGGCGCGTCCACAGCTCCGGAATGGGCGCGCGGCGCCACGCGGCGACCGGGCCGACACCGACGAGGAACAGCAGCGGCGCCATCAGCGGGTAGAACACCGTATCGAAGTACGGCGCGCCGACCGAGATCTTGCCAAGCTTGAGCGAGTCGATGAACAGCGGATAGAGTGTTCCGAGCAGCACGCTCGCGAGCGCCACGACCAGCAGCACGTTGTTGCCGAGCAGCAGCGATTCGCGCGACACCGCCGAGAACGCGCCTCCGGCGCCGACCGCCGCGGCACGGAACGCATACAGCGTGAGCGAGCCGCCGATGACGATCGCGAGGAACACGAGGATGAAGAGGCCGCGTGCCGGATCGGTCGCGAACGCGTGCACCGAGGTCAGCACACCCGAGCGAACGAGGAACGTCCCGATCAGCGACAGCGAGAACGCGACGATCGCGAGCAGCACGGTCCAGCTCCTGAACGCGCCGCGCTTCTCGGTCACCGCGAGCGAGTGGATGAGCGCGGTGCCGGCGAGCCACGGCATGAACGACGCGTTCTCGACCGGATCCCAGAACCACCAGCCGCCCCAGCCGAGCGTGTAATAGGCCCAGATGCTGCCGAGCGCGATGCCGATCGTCAGGAACGACCACGCGATCGTCGTCCACGGTCGCGACCAGCGCGCCCACGCAGCGTCGAGCCTGCCGCCGATCAGCGCGGCGATCGCGAACGCGAACGCGACCGAGAAGCCGACGTAGCCCATGTAAAGCATCGGCGGATGCGCGACCATGCCGGGATCCTGCAGCAGCGGATTCAAGTCGCGTCCCTCAGGTGGAACCGGAAAGAGCCGCGCGAACGGGTCCGACGTCGTGAGCAGGAACAGGAGGAAGCCGATCGCGATCATGCCGAGCACGGCGAGCACACGCGCGCGCAGCACCTGCGGCAGGTTGCGCGAGAAGATCGTCACGGCGAATCCCCAGCCGGCGAGCATCAGCGACCACAGGAGCAGCGAGCCCTCGTGCGAGCCCCAGGTCGCGGCGAGGCGATAGTGGAGCGGGAGGTGTGTGTTCGAGTTCGCCGCGACATTGGCGACCGAGAAGTCGCTCACCGCGAAGCTCCAGGCAAGGCACGCGAAGGCGAGCGCGACGAGCCCGAACTGCGCGCGCGCTGCGGTCACCGCGACGCTCATCAATGCATGATCGCGCTTCGCCGCGCCGATCATCGGCAGCACCGCCTGCACGACCGCGACCAGCAGTGCGACGATCAGCGCGAAATGCCCGAGCTCGGGGATCATTGCGCCCTCGCTTCGTGCAGGCTCGGCATCGACACCGCGCCGGCATGCGCGTGCGCCGCGTCGATCGCCGCTTTCGCCTCGGGCGGCATGTAGTTCTCGTCGTGCTTGGCGAGCACCTGCGTCGCATGGAAGCTGCCGTCGCTGCCCATCGCGCCCTGCGCGACCACTCCCTTGCCCTCCTTGAAGAGGTCGGGAAGGAGACCGGTGTAAGTCACCGGAATGGTCACCGCCGTGTCGGTCACCTTGAAGTGCACGGTCAGCGTGCCGGGGACGCGCTCGAGGCTGCCCTGCTCGACGAGCCCGCCGATGCGAAACGGCCGCGACTGCGGCGCCTCGTGCGCGACGACTTGCGACGGCGTGAAGAAGAACACCAGGTTCGAGCGGAACGCATTAAGGATCAGCGTCGCCGCGGCGGCAACCGCGACGACGCCGGCGCCGATCCACATGAATCTGCGCGCACGAGGCTTCATCGCACACCTCCGCCTTCGATCAGGTGAAAGCCGGCGCGATTGGCGTCACCCGCCTGCTGCACCATACGCGCCGTCGCGAGCGCGCGCCGGCCGCGGCGACGCAGCGCGATCGTCTCGACGATAACAGCGGCGGCGACGGCGCCGTACGCCATCCAGACGTACCACGCGTATCCACCCATCTCGAAAAAGCTGGTCATGGCGATGTTCCGATTCCGATCACGATGTTCCGATTCCGATCAGCGAGGCAACCCAGCCTGCGCTACGCTCGCGCTCGACGATGATCGCACGTACGCGCGTCAGCGACGCGGCGATGCAATAGCACCATGCCGCAGCGGTCATGAAGAGGAGGCCCGCGAGCATGATCATCGCCATCTTCGGCGCGGCGGTGAGGCTGATCGACGAGCCCTGGTGCAGCGTGTTCCACCACTGCACCGAGAAGTAGATGATCGGCACGTTGACGGCGCCGACGAGCGACAGCACCGCGCACGCGCGGTCGGCGCGCCGCGGATCGTCGATCGCCTGGCGCAATGCGATGACGCCGAGGTAGAGGAAGAGCAGGATCAGCGTCGACGTCATCCGCGCGTCCCATGCCCAGTAGGTGCCCCAGGTCGGGCGGCCCCAGAACGCGCCCGACCACAACGCGAGTGCGGCCATCAGCGCTCCGGTCGGCGCGAGCGCCTGCGCCATCATCGCCGAGAGCCGCGCGTTGAGCCCGAGCGCCAGCGCGCTCCAGAACGCCATCGCGAGGTAGACGATCATCGCCATCCACGCCGTCGGCACGTGAATGAAGATGATCCGGTAGGCGTCGCCCTGCGTCGCGTCGGTCGGCGCCGCGACGAGGCCGATCCAGAGGCCAATGATTGCGAACAACGCCGCGAAGATCGCGAACCCGCGCGCGAGCCGACCCGCGAGCGGGTAGAACGAAACCGGCGAGGCGTAGCGGAACCAGTTGATGATCATCGTGGACTTGAGGCGCCCGTGCGACTTTGCGCGCACGTCGCCTCGACCGCGTCAGGCGCAAATGGGATAAGGCATGGCAGCAGCGACATCACAGGCTCGGGAGATAATCTTCGCGAACAGGAGAGAAGACCTCTATTGCCACTGAATCGGCCAGTATCTCTGCGCAGTGACCGACGTTGCTCTTGATGCACCAGCTATCGCCCGGCTCGACAGTGAACACCTCGTCGCCGATGGTGAGGCGAATCTTTCCCTGGACCAGGTAACCCGTTTGCTCGTGAATATGCGAATGTGACGGCAACTTGCTACCCGCCTTCATTCTGAATTCTGAGAAGAGCGTCTTATCACCGAATACGAGCGTCTTGAATTCGATGCCCGGGAGCACCGGCTTGTAGTCACTCGGATCAGCCCTGCAGAACATGATCGAAGCTCCTTGAACATCGAAATTGTTGTTACTACAATAATGACGATGAGCCTGCGTGTTCTCTGGGACGAGACCAAGCGGCAGGCGAACCTCGACAAACACGGTTTGGATTTTGTCGATGCGCCGATGGTGTTGGACAGCCCTTATCGCCTGGACACCGACAGCGTGCGCGGAGGCGAAACCAGAACCCAGTCGTTTGCCTACGTGTTCGATATGCAGGCAGTGCTGACCGTCGTGCACGTGGCTCGCGCCGACACGCTGAGCATTGTGAGCTTTCGGCCGGCGAGCGAAGAGGAAAGGAGCGTTTGCCATGACTGGCTCGAAAATGACTTCGACGGCGATGAGCAGGCTGCGTGCAGCGAGTAAGCGCGGCGCGAGCAAGACCGACTTGGTGAAAGTGCGTACCCGGACGCCGTACGTGTGGGACGGCAGGAATGAAGAAGACAAGCCGTTGACGCGAGCCGAGATGCGCGCTGGTGTTGAAGCGTATCGCAAGCGCCGTGGCCGCCCTGTGGGGAGTGAGAAGGAATCGACCACCATTCGCTTCGACCGCGACATTCTTGCGGCCTTCCGTGCGCGCGGGCCAGGCTGGCAAACACGAATGAACGCAGCGCTACGCGAATGGCTCAAAACGCACTCCAAGGCATGAAGTTCGAGGCATAACGTTCGATATGAATAGCGGCATGCCGACTGTGCAGTCGGCGGCAAGGCGCCCGCTCGACGGAAGGGTTCGGCGTCGCTTTCAGTCGAGAAATGTCCACGTGTCTGCTCCGTCGAAGTGGCGCACCCGAACCGACTCCTGGAGGCGCGGCTCGAAGTTATTGAGATTGACACCGTGCCTGGCACCCGGCTCCGGTACGAGTGGTTCCCAGTGGGTGACGCAACCACAAGTGTTGCACCGTACGGTGCGCAGCGTCTTGTCGCCCCAAACGTACGAAGCGGTATTTTCCGGATGGCCCTGAACTTGAACCGTCCCGAACTCGTAGTACGCCCAAAGCCCACCCAGGCGGCGGCAGAGCGAGCAGTTGCATCGGGTGGCCTTCTCGGGCGCAGACGGAAGGGTGAGCCGAACCGCCCCGCAGTGACACGAGCCTTGTAGCGGCGATGCGGATGATTCGTTCTCGGCCATTGCAAACTCGCTTAGTGTGACGCCCGGCGTTCAGTCGAGCGCAATGCGCACCGCCGCGGCGACGGCAAACGGCACCGCGACGATCGCGAGCAGCAGCCCCGCCGCGAGCAGCGAGAGCTGCGGCGCCGCCGACAGCCCCGCCCGCGCCGCGTCGACAGCTCCTGCGCCGAAGATCAGCACCGGTGCGTAGAGCGGCAGCACGAGGAGGGCGAGGAGGCTTCCGCCGCCGCGCGCACCGAGTGTCAGCGCCGCGCCGACCGCACCTAAGAGCGACAGGATCGGCGTACCAAGCAGGAGCGACGCGGCGAGGAGCACCAGCGCGGCGCCGTCGAGCGCGTACTGCGCACCCAGGAGCGGCGCCAGCACGGCGACCGGCAGGCCCGTGGTGAGCCAGTGCGCCAGCATTTTACCGGACGCGTAGGCCGGGAGCGGCCCCTTCGCGAGCGCCATCTGCTCCAACGTGCCGTCGGCGAAGTCGGCGGCAAAAAGCCGTGGCAGCGCTAGGAGCGACGCGAGCAGCGCCGACGTCCACAGCACGCCGGGACCGAGGGTCGACAGCACCTCGCGCGACGGCGATGCGGTTAGCGGAAACAGGGACACGACGATCACGTAGAACAGGAGCTGGACGCCAAGTTCCACACGCGAGCGCAGCGCGACGCGCAGGTCGCGTCGGAGCGCGAGCGCGATGGCGCCGCCGATCGACGGTGCGTCAAGTGCCGCGGGCATGTCGGCTGCAGCGTGCACAGCGCCTGTGGCGGGCAGTTCAGTTCCGGCGGTCACGCTGCTGAAGGCTGCGCGCTCGCCGCGTCGTGCGATGCGGCGAAGTCGAGCTCGCGGGTTTGCGCTGACGGCAGCGGAAGCGGCGCATGCGATGCCGCGACGACCGTTCCGCCGCCTTCGAGATGCCGGGCGAGGAGCGCGGCGAGGAGTGCGACGGCCTCGCCATCGAGTGCCGTCAGCGGCTCGTCGAGGATCCACAGCGGGCGACGCGAAAGCGCGAGGCGGGCGAGGCCGATGCGCCTGCGCTGCCCCTGCGAGAGGGCGCGTGCGGGAAGCGCAGCCTGGCGCGCGAGCCCCGCGTCGGCGAGTGCACGCGATCGTGCGGCAGCATTGGCGCCGCTCTCGTCGAGCGCGATCCAGGTGGCGAGGTTCTCCTCGGCGGTGAGTTCGTCTTTCAGCCCTGCGAGATGGCCATTGAACGCGACCGCCGCGCGAAGTCGCGGATCGCCGACGCGCATACGCTCGTCGCGCCAGCGAACCTCGCCTTCGGCGGGCTCGGTCAGCCCGGCGAGGATGCGCAGCAGCGTCGTCTTGCCGCTGCCGTTGGGCCCGCGCACGGTCAGCGCTTCGCCCGCGTCGACGGTGAACGAAAGCCCGCAAAACAGCGTCGCGTACCCGCGGCTGGCGGCGAGAGCGCGCGCGGCGAGCGCAGGCGAAGCGAGCACAGGTGAGGCGATCACGCCGGGCCTACTTCACGACCTCGCCGATGACGACGGCGACCTTCTGTGTCCCCGGAGCGACGGGAGCGCTCTTGCCGAAGAGATCGCCGGGCAATGGAAGTGCGTTGCCCGAGCGCGAGATGCGCGCCTCGACGACGACCTTTCCTGCGGCAGAGAGCTTCGCGTCGGGGCGCATCGACTGCGAATCGTCGAGCGTGAACGCGCGCGGCAGCGGATCGGCCGGTTCCCTCACTGCGGCGAGCGGCATGCGCGGACCGTCGATAGCGCGAGCGTAGATGAACAGCGTGTCCCCCGGCGAGACGCGCGCGGCGAGCGAAGGCGCGATGCTGACTTCGCCGCGGATCGCTCCGTTGCCGCCCGTCGCGGCCGCATCCGCCGTCGCGGACTCACCCGTTGTCGCAGCCTTCCCCGTTGTCACGCTGTTGCCGCCGCCGCCGTCGCCCGCCGCTTCGGCGCGCGCGATCAGCGCATCGATCGCGCGTACGTCGTCGCTTCCGGGCGGAAGCTCGACCTTCAGGCGACGCCACGCGTCGATCGCCGCCGGAATGTCGTTTCGCTCCTGCGCGGCGGTCGCGGCGAGGAGGAGCGCCTTCACGTTGCCCGGCTCGAGCGCGAGTGCGCGGTCGATCAGCTTCGTCGGCTCCCCGGCGAGCGACTGGCCGTTGGCCATGCCGAGCGCGTCGGCCCAGTCGACGAGGAGACCGGCGTCGACCGGTCCGCGCTGCGCCGCCTGGTGGAACGCGTCAGCGGCCTCGCGGTAGCGGCCCAGCGCGCCGTACGAGCGTCCGAGGAGCTTCCAGCCGGTCGCGTCGTCGGGATGCTCCTTCATGTGCGAAGCGAGCTTGTCGACCATCGCGACGACCTGTGCCTGCGAGATCGGCGGCGTCTGCGCCGTTTGCGCGGCCTCCTCGATCGCGCGCGGACTGCCAAGGAACGCATAGAGCGCGACCGCGACGATCGGGAACGCGATCGCGAGGCCGAGCGCCCAGCGCCGGCCCGCGCGCGGAGAAGCCGTCGACGCGGCGGTGCGCGGCGCTGCCTGCAGCTCACCGGCGAGACGCGCAGTGAGCTCGTCGATCGCCTGCGCGTGCTCGGGCGGCGCGATCGCGCCCGCCGCGAGCTCGTCGTCGAGCTGGCGCTTCTCGTCGCGGTAGATCGTCGCCGGGGCGACGTCGGGAACGTCCGCCGGGCGTCGCCGCAGCAGCGGCCAGACGAGCATCGTCAGCGCGGCCGCGACGATCACGAGCGCGGCGATCCAGAACAGCAGGAGGGTGTGCATCTGGGGGAGAGCGTCCCCGGGGTGGGCGGTTGCGGCCCGCGCATTATAGCTGCCGCGCTATGATGAGCGACGCCCGGCGCAGCACACGACGGGCGAGCAGTGCCCCGAGGAGCTCCCAGCATGCCCGACCAGGAAAAGACCATTCGCGACGAATCGCTCGCCTATCACCGGCGCGCACCCGCAGGCAAGATCGCGCTGCTCGCGACGAAGCAGCTCACCAACCAGCGCGATCTCGCACTCGCCTACACGCCGGGTGTGGCCGCCGCGTGCGACGAGATCGTCCGCGACCCGCGCGAAGTGTCAGCGCTGACCGCGCGCGGCAACCTCGTCGGCGTCGTCACCAATGGCACCGCGGTGCTCGGACTCGGCTCGATCGGGCCGCTCGCGGCGAAGCCCGTGATGGAAGGCAAGGCGGTCCTGTTCAAGAAGTTCGCCGGGCTCGACTGCTTCGACATCGAGATCGCCGAGAGCGACCCCGACAAGCTGGTCGACATGATCTGCGCGCTCGAGCCGACGTTCGGCGGCATCAACCTCGAAGACATCAAGGCGCCCGAGTGCTTCTACATCGAGCGGAAGTGCCGCGAGCGGATGAAGATTCCCGTCTTCCACGACGACCAGCACGGCACCGCGATCATCGTCGGCGCCGCGGTGCTGAACGGGTTGCGCGTCGTCAACAAGAAATTCGCCGACGCGAAGCTCGTCTGCTCGGGGGCGGGCGCCGCGGCGCTCGCGTGCCTCGACATCCTGGTGAGCCTCGGGTTGAAGCGCGAGAACATCTTCGTTGCCGACATCAAGGGCGTCGTCTGGAAAGGCCGCACCGAGCTGATGGACGACAACAAGGCGCGCTACGCGCAGCCGACGTCGGCGCGGACCCTCGCCGAAATTCTCCCGGGTGCGGACATCTTCCTCGGCCTGTCGGCCGGCGGCGTGCTGAAGCCCGAATGGGTGAAGACGATGGCCGAGCGCCCGCTGATCCTGGCGCTCGCCAATCCGGAACCCGAGATCATGCCCGATCTCGCGAAAGAGGCGCGCCCCGACGCGGTCATCGCGACCGGCCGCTCGGACTTTCCGAACCAGGTCAACAACGTGCTCTGCTTCCCGTTCATCTTCCGCGGCGCGCTCGACGCGGGTGCGACGACGATCAACGAGGCGATGAAGCTTGCCGCGGTGCGCGCGCTCGCCGATCTCGCGACGATCGAGCAGTCCGACATCGTCACCACCGCGTACAACCTCCACGAGAACCTGCGCTTCGGCCCGGATTACCTGATCCCGCGGCCGTTCGATCCGCGGCTCATCGTGCAGATCGCGCCCGCGGTCGCGAAGGCGGCGATGGATTCCGGGGTCGCGACGCGGCCGATCGAGGATTTCGACGCCTACCGGACGCGGCTCACCAGCATCGTCTATCACTCGGGTCTCCTGATGAAGCCGATCTTCGCGGCGGCGAAGGCGTCGCCGAAGCGGATCGTCTACGCGGAGGGCGAGGACGAGCGCGTGCTGCGCGCGGTGCAGGTCGTCGTCGACGAGCATCTCGCGCAGCCGATCCTCGTCGGCAGGCCGGCGGTGATCGCGCAGCGCATCGAGCGCTTCGGCCTGCGCCTGCGACCCGACGTCGATTTCGAGGCGATCAATCCCGAGTCCGACCCGCGCTACCGCGACTACTGGACCGAGTACTACCGGCTGACGCAGCGGAAGGGGATTTCGCAGCAGTTCGCCAAGATCGAGATGCGCCGGCGCCTGACGCTGATCGGCGCGATGATGGTGCACCAGGGCGACGCCGACGGCATGCTGTGCGGCACGTTCGGGACCTTCGCGCTGCACCGTGAATACATCGACCAGGTCATCGGCCTCAGGAAGGGTGCCAGCATCTACGCGACGATGAACGCGGTGCTCCTGCCCGGCCGCACGGTGTTCATCGCCGACACCTACGTCAACCCGGATCCGACGGCGGCGCAGGTCGCCGAGATCGCGACGCTGTGCGCGGCGGAGATCCGTCGCTTCGGCATCACGCCGAAGGTCGCGCTCCTGTCGCACTCGTCGTTCGGAACGAGCAGCCTGCCGTCGGCGCAGAAGATGCGCGATGCGCTGGCGCTCATCAACCAGCGCGAGCCCGGTCTCGAGGTCGACGGCGAGATGCACGGGGACGCCGCGCTCTCCGAGACAGTGCGCAAGGGCGCGTTCCCCAACTCGCGGCTCGCCGGCGATGCGAACCTCCTCATCATGCCGACGCTCGACGCGGCGAACATCTCGTTCAACCTGCTGAAGGCCGCGTCGGGCGCCGGCGTCACGCTCGGCCCGATGCTCCTCGGCGTCGCGAAGCCCGTCCACATCCTGACGCCGTCGGCGACGGTGCGCAGACTCGTCAACATGACGGCGTTGACCGTCGTCGACTGCACGATCGACCGCGAAGCGTAGCGGCGAGCTATACTCCGGCGCCCCCGGACGGCGGCGATCCCATTCCGGCAGCGCGGACGGTCGCGGGGCCCTCCGATGATCCGCCGCGCGCATCGCTTCTTCACCCGTCTCGGACCGGGGCTCGTCACCGGTGCTGCCGACGACGATCCCTCCGGCATCGCGACCTACTCGCAGGCCGGCGCCCAGTTCGGCCTCGGCATGCTGTGGAGCGTGCTCTTGACGACGCCGCTGATGGTCGGCATCCAGGTCGTCAGCGCACGCATCGGCCGCGTCACCGGGCACGGCATCGCGCGCAACATCCGCGATCACTATTCGAAGACGCTGCTCGTGTTCATCGTCGGCATCCTGCTCGTCGCGAACACGATCAACATCGCCGCCGATCTGGGCGCGATGGGCGAGGCGCTGCAGCTCGTCGTCGGCGGTCCGGCGCACGGCCACGCGCTGATCTTCGGCATCCTCGTCGTGCTGATGCAGCTCTTCATTCCCTACCGCCGCCTCGCGCCGCTCTTGAAGTGGCTGACGCTGTCGCTGTTCGCGTATGCGGCAGTGTTGCTCATCGTAAAGATTCCGTGGGCACAGCTCATCGCCGCAACGCTGGTGCCGCCGGTGAAGCTGACGCGTGACTACCTGATGCTCCTCGTCGGCGTGCTCGGCACGACGATCAGCCCCTACCTCTTCTTCTGGCAGGCCTCCCAGGAGGTCGAGGAGCAGAGGAAGGTCGTCGGCGAGCTCCCGCTGCGCCAGGCGCGGCTCGGCGCGCGCGAGCATCTGCGCCGGATCCGCATCGACACCTGGTTCGGCATGGCGCTCTCCAACGCGATCGCATTCTCGATCATGCTGACGACCGCCGTGACACTGCACGACGCGGGCATCACCAACATCCAGACCTCGTCGCAGGCAGCGCAGGCGCTTCGCCCGATCGCCGGCGATTTCGCGTTCCTGCTCTTCGCGTGGGGAATCATCGGCACCGGGCTCCTCGCCGTGCCGGTCCTCGCGGGCTCGGCCGCGTACGCCGTCGCGGAGGCGATGGAATGGCCGATCGGCCACGGCCTGCAGCCGATGGAGGCGAAGGGCTTCTACGGCATCATCACGCTCGCGACGCTGATCGGGGCGGGCATCGACTTCACTCCGGTCGACCCGATCAAGGCGCTCGTCTGGTCGGCGGTGCTGAACGGCATCGTCGCGGTGCCGATCATGGTCGTGATGATGCGCATGGCCGTGCGTCCCGACATCATGGGCCCGTTCGTCATCCGGCCGAAGCTGCAGCGCCTCGGCTGGGTCGCGACCGCGTTCATGGCCGTCACGGTGATTGCAATGGTGGGGGCGTTCGTGGTCTAGCGCGTCGCTGCGCGCGTCGTCGCCGCAGGTGCTGCCGGGTAGAATGCGGCCACCGGAGAGGTGGATGAGCGGTTTAAGTCGCACGCCTGGAAAGCGTGTTTAGGGTAACTCCCTAACGCGGGTTCGAATCCCGCCCTCTCCGCCAGGAGAATGCTTGTACGGACCGAAGACATCGGTGACAGTCCGTACCTAAGACTGGAGTGAACCCCTCGCGCCGGACAGTTGGCGGGCGCGAGGGGTTCACTCCACATTAGTCCGCGGGGTAGTTCTGGGGGTATTTCGTTCCTCTGACGAAGCGTAAGCCCCACAATGTGGTTATAATTCGCTCGCGGCGTTGCTCCAGTCCTCCAGCCGCAGTCAATTCGACTCTTCCGCAGGCTGTTACCTCGGTTGATCTCGCCGGTTCTGACTGGCCGCTACATATCTTTGTGGCGACGCGCCGGCCGCAAAGCAAAGGCGGTTATGTCATTTTCTTCGCTCGGGTTGTCCGACGCGCTCGTGCGCGCGGTCACCGAACAGGGTTACACCACACCCACTCCCATCCAACGGCAGGCGATTCCGGCCGTGCTCGCAGGCGGCGATCTGCTCGCGGGCGCGCAAACCGGCACCGGCAAGACGGCAGGCTTCGTGCTGCCGATGCTGCAGCGACTCGGCACGCGCGCCGGACCGACCGCGGTCAACGCCTCGCGTACTCCGCGCCGGCCGCTACGCGCGCTGATCCTCACGCCGACGCGCGAGCTCGCCGCGCAAGTCGAAGCCTCCGTGCGGGCCTATGGCAGGCATATGCAGCTCTCCTCGATGGCTGTGTTCGGTGGCGTCGGTTTCCATCCCCAGGCCGCGCAATTGAAACGCGGTGTCGATATCCTGGTCGCCACGCCGGGGCGCCTTCTCGACCATCACGGCCAGCGCAACGTCGATTTCTCTCACGTCGAGGTCTTCGTGCTCGACGAGGCCGACCGGATGCTCGACATGGGCTTCATCCGCGACATCAAGCGCGTGCTGGCGCTCCTGCCCAAGCGACGGCAGAACCTGCTCTTCTCCGCGACGTTCCCGCAAGAGATCAAGGCGCTGGCCGATACGTTGCTCGATCGGCCCGCGATGATCGAAGTGGCTCCACGCAACGCGACGGTCGAGATGATCCACCAGGTCGTGCACCCGGTCGATCGAGACCGGAAGCCGGATCTCCTCGCCGCATTGATCGGCCGCAACGATTGGCGCCAGGTGCTCGTCTTCACACGGACCAGGCACGGCGCCGACAAGCTCACCCGCCGTCTCAACGCCGACGCGATCCGCGCGCTGGCGATCCACGGCAACAAGAGTCAAGGCGTGCGGACGCATGCGCTCGCCCAATTCAAGGGCGGCACCCTCCGGGTGCTGGTGGCCACCGATATCGCGGCGCGTGGCATCGACATCGAAGAGCTTCCGCACGTCGTCAACTACGATCTGCCCAACGTTCCCGAGGACTACGTGCACCGCATCGGCCGCACGGGTCGCGCCGGCGCGTCGGGCCAGGCGATCTCGCTCGTCTGCGTTGACGAGCACGCATTCCTGCGCGATATCGAACGGCTCCTGCGTAAACCGATCCGCCGCGAGGTGATCTCGGGCTTCGAGCCGGATGCGAATGCCATCGCGCAGCCGGTGTTCACGCAGCGCGGACGCGGTCGGGATCAGACGACTCGGCAAGCTCCCGGGGCCGGGGGAGTCGACAAGCGCGGCCGGACGCGGGGCGGGCGCTACGTGCAGCCGCAGTCGGACCGCACAAACCCGACCCCTGGCCAGAAGCGCAAGGCAAGTCGGGGACGACCGCACACACGCACGCGCGGTACGACAGGACAAGTTCATTCTTCCAGGGAACGACCATGAGCGAAATTCTGGAGTGCTTGAAGAGACACGGTCAGCGGCTCGATTCGGAGATTGCCGAGGAGACCGGCGTGCCGCCCGCGACGGTGCGCCATCGGCTTGCCGCCCTGGCAGCCAGCGGAGCCATCATCACGTGCCGGCTGATCCGCTTCGACAACGGCAAGCGCATCGAAGCGCTGCAGTGCCGCGTATCGGGTTATGTTCCGCCGCCTGCTCCGGGTCGAAAAGCCAAGCCGACGACCTCGACCGATCCCGCACGGTGAGCGAACAACAGCGTCATCGTCGCGATTGAGCGAAATCCTGTACTCCAGGTTCTTTCTGATCTCACAAGGAATCGAAGCTTGCCCAGCCCAAACTATGGTTTTGCGAAACGCCAGAAGGAACTTGCAAAAAAGCAGCGCAAGGAAGCGAAGCGCCAGCGCAAATCCCAATCCGAGGAAACCACGCCCACCGCGAAACCCGAGCCGTTCCGCGTAGACGAGAAAGTGGTCCCGTAGCCGCAAGTGCATCGTTTCGACGCCGACAGATAGTTGACGCCGACCAAACTGCACTTCGACCGGAAAAGCTTCGTCGTTCGCCACTCCGGCGGTGCTCTACCGTTTGCGGCGTGGACGTACCTTGGCGGTAGGCGCAGCTTCCAGCCGTTTCATCGCCTCTCGCTTGCCCATCGTGCGTAACGCGGCGATCTTCGCGAGTTGCTCGCGGCGTGGAGTCGTTGTGCCGGATTCCCAGGCGTAGACCGAATTCGCACTGACGCCGACCAACTTGCCGAAGTCGCTCGCGGACAATCCCAGCCGGTCTCGATGGGATCGCAAGCCCTTTGCGACAAACCGCAGCTTCGGTCCTTCTGTTCCGTGGCCCGACGTACCCGCGGCGGCTGATGTCTGGCTTGCCGCGTGACGCACGAGCTTCGTGAGCGTGCGCTCGAGTTCGACCAGCTTGCGGTTCAGCGCGGCGATATGATGCCGGTGCTCCGCGGTCAGTTTCTTCGTATGTTGCGTTTGTCTCCGGATCTCACGACGCGACA
Source organism: Casimicrobiaceae bacterium (assembly GCA_036379595.1). GTDB lineage: Bacteria > Pseudomonadota > Gammaproteobacteria > Burkholderiales > Casimicrobiaceae > VBCG01. Next base: position 41,817 of record DASVGI010000089.1, read on the forward strand.
GGCGCGTGATCTCCTCGCGCAGCACACTTCCGACATTGGGCATGTTGGCCTCTTGGAAAGTTGTGAACGCGCATACTCTAGCAGACCGCAAAATGCGAATTTGTCTCACAGCGCCAGACCGGCACACAATCTATCGACACGCGCTCTTGGGAGGCTCTCATGACGCTCTGCCCGGTTGCCATGGCCGTTGGCTGCAAGAAGTGCCCGGTCTTCGCCATCTGCCCACTCAAGTCCATCATCGGCGACTATCGCCCTGACGAACATCCCAATGCCAGGAAGGCGGAGCCAGCCAGAGGAGGCCGTCGGAAGCAACGTCGGTAGGCGATGCGAGTGCTGCGCGGACTCTATCTAGTGGGAAGGAACTTCAGCGCGGGCCCAGCGCCTGAATCTTCGCCACATCGAGCATGCCCTTGGCGCCCCAGCCGCGTTCGTCCGGAGAAACCTCTGGGCGGAACTGCTCATACAGGTGGAATCCCTCCTGCGAGGTCCGGTCGTAGTATTCAATCACACGACCAATGCAAAGTGAAACGGGAGCGTGGAACCTTGACGACGATGACCATCACTACGGATCCTGCACGGGACCGACGCGAGCGGGTTCTGAATCCGATCGATCGGGTCTCGGAGGTTCTGTTCGGGCTGTTCATGGCGCTCACCTTCGTGGGCGCCGTATCCGTCGGGGCAGCGGGACACAGCGAGCTTCGCGCGATGCTCGCCGCCGCACTCGGATGTAACCTCGCCTGGGGTCTCGTCGACGCCGTGATGTACGTTGTGCGCACGATCACCGCGCGCGGCGGTCGATGCTCTCCATGGGCGGATGCTGGCCATCGCCGATGTGCCGAACCGACCCAAACTGGAGGTGAAGGACCTTTGGGCTGCACTCGGTATCTTCATTCTCGTGGTCGCGTCCACCTTTCCCGTGGTTCTGCCGTTCGCGCTACTCCCGGACGTCGGTGCCGCGAAACTCGTGTCGCGCGTTATTGCGTTGGCGATGCTGTTTGGGGGAGGGCTTGCGCTGGGCCGCTACGCTGGCTACGGCAGCTGGAAAGTCGGACTCATGATGACGGGGCTCGGCACCGCGGTCGTGGTCGCCGTCATGGCGCTCGGCGGTTGACCCGCTGCGTCAATGGTCTGCGCCGTCAGCGCGAGCAGCAGCCCGGTGCGTGGACGGACACCGGTTTGGCCGCACGGATGAATGCGCTGACGATCTTCCCGTCAACCTCCCGAGCAGACGTCTCGACATCGAGGCCCGCCGCGGCAAGGAAACTGCGCGCATCGTCAGCCTGGTAGACGCGCGTGAACTCCACGTCGACCGCGGTGAATCCCGCGGCCGCGAGCTTGCTACGGTAGTCGGACTCTGACAGGGCGCCGGCGATACAGCCGACCCACAATTCCATGCTCTTGCGGACCGCCACCGGCACTTCACCGCGCACGACCACGTCCGACACGGCGAACCGACCGCCCGGCTTGAGAACGCGGAATGCCTCCTGCAGCACACGATCCTTGTCGCCGGAGAGATTGATCACGCAATTGCTGATGATCACGTCGACGCTGTTGTCCGGCAGCGGAATGTGCTCGATCTCGCCGCGCAGGAACTCGACGTTCGGCAGGCCGCTCTTGCGCTTGTTCTCCTCGGCCAATGCCAGCATCTCGTCGGTCATGTCGAGGCCGTAGGCTTTGCCCGTCGGCCCGACCCGGCGGGCCGACAGGATCACATCGATGCCGCCGCCGGAGCCGAGGTCGAGCACGACCTCGCCCGGCTCGAGTTCGGCTAACGCGGTCGGGTTGCCGCAGCCGAGCGACGCCTGAAGTGCAGCCTCCGGGAGTTCGCCGGCCTGGCCGAGATCGTAGAGGTTCGAGGTGATCGGGTCGCAGCAGTTGGCGAGGCTCGGAGCGGTTCCGCAACAACTTGTCTTGCCGGACTGAACGCGGCTGGCGGCTTCCCCGTACTTCTCACGAACAATCTCTTTCAGATCAGGGGTCGACATGGAAGTCTCCTTTCAGCGATGCGGGGCAGCCTGCCTGCGTTGCCCATCGCATCATGGCAAGTGTTAGGGGGCTTGGAACCCGACGGGTCCTGGTGTTACGAAGAACCTTCGCTGGAAATACAGCGCAGCGTTGACGAGCAGAATCAGCACCGGCACCTCGACCAGCGGGCCGATGACGGCCGCAAACGCTTCGCCGGAGCCGATCCCGAACACCGCAATGGCGACGGCGATGGCCAGTTCGAAGTTGTTGCTGGCCGCGGTGAACGACAGCGTCGTCGTCTTCGAGTAGTCGGCGCCGATCCGGTGCCCGAGCCAGAACGACACGAGGAACATGACGACGAAGTAGATGATCAAGGGAATGGCGATCCTCAGCACGTCGAGCGGAATGCGCACGATGTATTCGCCCTTGAGCGAGAACATGACGAAGATGGTGAACAGCAGCGCGATCAGCGTGACGGGGCCGATCCTCGGCACGAAACGCTCGTGGTACCAGACCTTGCCTTTGGCGCGCACCAGCAGCAAGCGCGTCAGAGCGCCGGCGATGAACGGGATGCCGAGGTAAACGAAGACGCTCCTGGCGATGTCGGCGATGGTGACGTTGACCGCGAAGGACGGAAGCCCCAGCCAGCCGGGAAGGATCGTGATGAAGATCCAGGCGTAGACCGAGAAGAACAGCACCTGGAACACCGAGTTGAACGCGACCAGCCCCGCGCAATACTCGGTGTCGCCCTTGGCCAGCTCGTTCCAGACGATGACCATCGCGATGCAGCGCGCGAGCCCGATCAGGATCAGGCCGGCCATGTAGTGCGGCTGATCGCGCAGGAAGATGACCGCCAGCACGAACATCAGGATCGGCCCGATCACCCAGTTCTGCAGCAGCGACAGCATCAGCACGCGCCGGTTGCGGAACACGTCGCCCAGGTCTTCGTAGCGGACCTTGGCCAGCGGCGGGTACATCATCAGAATCAGCCCGACGGCAATCGGGATGCTGGTGGTGCCGACCTGGAACCGGCTCCAGAACCCGGCCACGGCGGGCTCGAGATAACCGACTGCGACGCCGGCCGCCATGGCGAGAAAGATCCACAGCGTCAAGTAGCGGTCGAGGAAGCCGAGTCGCCGTGCGGGGGTTGCCATGTGCGCGAGCGATTGCGTTCGTCACGCCGACTTCCGACGCTTCGACACTGGCATCGCGACAACCGCTGGGCGCTTGCCTTTCGTCGGCGCGCACGCCGGGTCACACGCGGCGCTGCTGCGGCAGCAGTTCTCGGTGAGATAGGCGACGAGTCCGTTCATCGCTGCGAGGTCTGCGCGATACCAAACGAAGCGGCTGACCTGGCTGGGGGCGATCAGCCCGGCGCGCCACAGTTCCTTCAGGTGAAACGAGAGGGAGGGCGGAGGGATGCCGAGCCGCTCGGCGATTTGCCCGGCGGGCAGCCCTTCCGGCGCGTGTTCGACGAGTAGCCGGTAGACGGCGAGGCGCGTTTCCTGGGCCAGGGCTGCGAGCGCCTGCAATACGTTCGATGTTTCCACAGGTATGAAACTATCAAACCGACCTGCCGGCGTCAACCCCTGGCCACGATTGACCGCTCGGCTGTGGAACCGAGGATCGGAAAGGGTCACATAGCGACTTTCGGGCAGACGCGGAGCGGGCTCGACCCCTGTTCCTGGCACATTGGCGTCCCATCGCGCTCACGATCGCGATGTTCCTCCGGCTGGGGTGTCCGGGTGCGCCGTCAGTTCCAGATATCGACCGGTTTCCCCTGGCGACGCAGCCCGTCGGCGCGCTCGCGCATCCAGCGCTGGAACGACGGCTCGCGGAGATACGCCCGGTCGGTGACGTACGCGAACGACGACGTAAGGTGGTAGGGCCGCAGGTAGGCATCGATGCGAAACACCTCGCGCCCGGCCGTATCGAAGAACACGACCGACGGTGACCAGGCGATGCCGAGCGCGCGCGCCCAGCCTGCCGCCGTCGTGCGCTGTCCATCCGGCGTGACGAGCGGGGTCGACGCGTAGGGCTCGAGGCGCACGACGTCGAAGCGCGCAAGTTCGGCTTTGACCTCGGGCCTGCGAAAGGCGTCGCGGTGAAGCTCGTCGCACGGCGGGCAATCGACGGTTTCCCACAGAACCGCGAGCGGCTTGCCGTCGCTGCGCCGGCTGAGGTCGTAGGGCGGGGCGAGGAAGAACGGCTCGTCGTGCAGCTCCGGGCTCGCCTTCTCGTGCACGTGCGTGCGCAGCCAGTCGCCGAGGCTCACTTCGCGCTCGTGATGGCCCGCGGCGTAATCGAGCGCGGCGAGAAAGCTCGGCGGAGGCCAGTATCCGTCCATGCGCACGATCACCGTTCCGCGCTCGTCGAGAATCAGGATCGTCGGCGTGAACTGCACGTCGAGCTTCTTCGCAAGAGCCTTCTCCGAGGCCGTGCTGCCGTCGATCCAGGTCGTCGCACGATCACCCCAGAGGTCGAGCGCGATCGGCACGAAGTGCGCACGCATCGTATCGACGATCGCACGCTGGGCGAAGTTGACCGCGATCAGGCGCCGACAGTACGGACAGCCTTGCTGCCCGATGTAGAGCAGCAGCCTCTTGCCGGCACGGTTGGCTTCGTCGAGCTCGTCGCGAAAGTCGAGGAACGAGACTGCGAACCAGGCCGGAACGTCGTCGGCGGATCGTCCCGCGGTCTGCGTCGCCGGCGTGCTCGGATCGCTCGCGGCGCGCGCCGATGGGAGCGCGACGAGCGCCGCGACGACGAGCGCCGCCATGACGGCGAGCGCGCGGGAACCGTCGCGCCGGCGCATACCGAGGACCTACCGCTTCCCAGCCACGATGTCCGCAACCGGCATCGCGTACACCCGCCCGAAGTTCGTGCCGATGTACATCGTCCGATTCACGATGACGGGGTTCTGCGGACCGAAACCACCGTTGCCGGACTTGTAGCGATTCAGGATCCTGCCGCTGGTCCGATCGGGAACGGCGATGGTGCCATTGCCGAGCGCAAAGAAGACGTGGTCGTTGTCCACGGCGGGAGCAGCCTTCATTCGAGCGAGCGGCTGGCTCCACAGTATCCGGCCATCTTCGAGATTCAGCGCGTACGCAGTTTTCGTGACCGGGCTTCCCGTGTAGACGACGCCGCCGTGGATCATCGGCACAGCGTCCTTGTTGCGCGGTGGGACCGCGCCCATCCCCAGCCTGGTCGTCCAGAGGGCTTTTCCGGTTGTCGCATCGACGGCAACTTCTTCGCTGGCGACCTTTCCCGGCTCGCCATCCGCCGCCTCGATCTGCGTGACCACGATACCCTTTGCCGCTGCGGGCGCACAGTCACCAGCGCTGCTGGAAAAGGCGGCGAGCGGCGCCTTCCATGCAAGCTTCCCGGTGTCGGCGTCGACCGCGTACAGGTTGTCCGGGTGCGTACCCGCCATGATCACCCGATTTCCCGAGACCGTTGCCGACGACATGCTGACGAACGATCCGATGTTCACCTTCCACAGCTCTTTTCCGGTCGCGGCGTCGAGCGCATAGATGCCGTTGATGCCGGTGCCGCGCGTCGCAGCCGCGTCGTGTTGCGCAAACTTCACTGCTTCCGAGTACACAAAATCCGAATTGCCCCCGCCGACGTACACCATCCTGCCGCGTGCCGTTGCAGCCACGATGGGCGTGGTCATGATCTGGTTACGGGCGTCGAACTTCCACCGTAGTTTCCCGTCCGCGGCATTCAGCGCGTAGACGTGGCCGTCGTCGCCGGGCACGGCGAACTTCCAGGACGCTGACTGCTCTGGATCGCTCGCTACGCGGAAGGATGCGTCGTGCGCGGCGTTGAATCCATACATTGGCCAGCTCGAGGGATAGGTTAACGCCGACTGGTTGGATTTCCTGGCGTCGAAACCGGTGACGGCCCATGTCGAAGAGACCGGCAGCGCGATCGAGATAAGCAGCGCGATAGCAAGTCGGATGATCGGCTCAGAGCTCTTGACCACGATGTTCCTCCCGTTAGTTTCGCCCCGGCTGTGGCACGTTTGAGATTATCGAATTAGAGTGGAAGTGAACTGCCCTGGCCCCTCCTGAGCGTTCCCCCTTCTGTTCATAATGCGCTCAGAGGTGACCCTGCGTAACTGAACAAGGGAATAAGTGATTGCTCTGCTCTGATGACTGTCTGGAGCTCCCCGGCGGTTATCGGACACAACGACCGCGCCTCCTCGTCGGAGCCCCTCCCGGTTCATGCGAACGCTATGCCGGCCTTCCGTGCTGCTTCGACGAGCGGGCCATCCTTTGCCGCCAACGGAAGTTCGAGCCGCATAGCAAGCTCGAAGTAAGCTGCGTCGTAGGCTGACAACGCGTAGCGCCGACACATCGACGCGATCGTTCTTGCGGTCGGCGGCGCTCGGTCGGTCACGATTTCGAGGGCCTCGAACTCAGTGAGAATTACGCCAATCGCACTTGGCGCTATCTTGCGACGATGTGCAAGCTTGACGAGCGCACTGGCAAGCTCGATTTGCAGTAGCGATGGTGCATGCAGAACGTCGCTTGCGGCGCGGGCGAGTACCTTTCGCGTGTGGGTCGTAGCCTGGCCAATGACGAACCACGCGACGACCATGGAAGCATCAACGACAAGCGCCACTATCGGCGACCTTCTTCGATCAGCTTGCGAACATCGACATCGCGAATATCGAGCTTTCTGGCAAGTGCACGAATACGCGTCACGGTAGTGGCGCGCGATCGCTTGCGCCGCCGCTTTTCCGGGACCAGTCGCGCGACGGGCTCTCCGTGGCGGGTCAGCACAACCTCTTCGCCTGACTGAACGCGCTCGATGAGCTCCGAGAGTTTCGACCGCGCGTCGTAGATACCGATCCGTTCCATCGTTGCCTCTGTCTAGACAGAACTGAATTCTAAGCGATTGGCCCCGAGCTGTCATCCTCGGGACGGGCGGAGTCCGAAAGTGGCGGATAGGAATCGGACCGAGATGAGCGTCGATCCGATCGAGCGCGTTAAGCCCGCGCGTTGCACCGTCGCAACATCGATCGCGCGCCGGGCGCTGAGATTTCTTGATTGCCGGCGCGCGATTCGGTAATCTCAATCCCCCTTTCCGGTCAATCCGGCGGACGAACGTGAAGCCCTCGAACAAACGACATGACATGCCGCGCACGCGAATGTGCTCGCCATGGCAGAGGCTGGCTTTGTGTCCGCTGTCCATGACGGGCGCCTAGCTGCCCGCTGCCCGGACTCCGCCGCGCCGATGGGGCAAGGCGAATCCGGTCGATCTTAGAGCTTGATGCATCGGGCGCTCGGCGCCGGCATCACCATTGGCACTTGCCGCGGCGCGTGCTCGCGCGCGGCAGGCGTGCGCAACGCGGCTGCTCGACGAGGTTGCCGATCTCAACCGCGAGAAGCTCGAGATCGACGTACCGAACGAGGTGATCGAAATTGCGGGATTGGCGGCCCAGTTGTAACCAGGCCGCCGGTCGCTCGATGTGGCCGCGCATCGAGCGGGCCGGAAGTCCGGCTCCCGCGCGCGGCCGGGGAGAGCCTTCGCCATCGGTCTCATGAACCGAAACGGCTCGTGACGCGCTCCATCGCCACGGAGGCAGCCCGGACCGGAGGTCGAATGGTTGCTGACCGTTCCGGGCGGTTGCCGGTTGCGGCTTGCTGGTGATGGGTTGCAGGTTGCCGGGCTTCTCCCCGCTTCTTCTTATTGACTATGGAACGCAAGGCAATCGTCGTCGGACTCAACAGCTTCCTCGCCGCGCATTTCGCGCCGCGCGCGCTGGAGGATCTCGTCGTCACGCGTCGCGACTTCCCGCACTGGATGCGGCCGGATCTGCAGCGTGGACTCGAAGCACTGTTCGCCCGGCTCGGCAACAGCCGTTTCTACGGCGCGCGTGTCCGTGACGACGATCTGGCATTCCGGTTTGCCGATCTCGCCGAGGCAGGAGACGGAATCGTCGCCGGCCCCGCGGAGTTTCAGGATATCGACGTCGGAGAAGCGCAACCCGTTCGCTGCCTCACGCGCGGGCTGTGGCTCGGCGAGCGTGACGGTGTGCGCTTTGCCGTGCTGCTCGATGTGTCTGAAGCCTATCGAGTCCGGGCACGCGTGGAGATCGCCGTCGGGCCGGGCGTGATGGAGGCTCGCGCGTCTTCGGAGATCGTCGCCGAGCTTCGTGCCCGTGCCGAAAGCGGTGCCTCGTGGCGCGGGAAGACGCTCGTGCTGGAAGCGGCGCGCGACGATTTCGACGTGTCTCCAGCAGGCTTTCGCGTCGAGAAGGCGGCGGCAGTGCGGCGCGCCGATATCGTGTTGCCGGAGCAGACGCTCGCGCTCATCGAGCGCAATACGCTGGGGTTCGCCCGCCGCGCGGATGAGCTCGTCCGCCTGGGGCTCTCGGCGCGAAAGGGTGTGCTGCTCTACGGACCGCCGGGCACCGGAAAGACGCTCGTCGTGCGCTGGCTCGCCGACGCGCTCGAAGGCTATACCAAGCTGATCGTGACGGCGGGTCAATATGCGCTTCTCGAGGAGACGTTCGAGATTGCACGGGCATTGCAACCGGCGATGATCGTGCTCGAGGACGTCGACCTTGTCGGCGGGCACCGCGACGGCCCGTTTGCGGCTCGTGGCACCGTGCTCAACCAGTTGCTCAACGATATGGACGGACTCGCGCCCGAAGCTCGCATGCTGTTCGTGTTGACGACCAATCGACCCGAAGTGCTCGAGCCCGCGCTCGCGGCGCGGCCGGGTCGCGTCGACCAGGTGATCGAAATCGGACTACCCGGCGAGGCAGAACGCCGACTGCTGATTGCGCGTTACGCCGGCAGCCTGCGCATCGGCGCAGATCTCGTGACCAGGACGGCTGCAAGGATCGGCGCCGTCAGTCCGGCGTTCGTCAAGGAGTTGATGCGCCGTGCAGCGCAAGCGATGCTGGAGCGCGGCGCTGCCGAGATTCTGGAACGGGACGACATCGACCGGGCGATAGCTGACATGCTCGGTGCGGGCGGACCCTTCGCAGCGCGGATGCTGGGGGCGGACGCGGCAATCGGGTTTGCCGAGCCTGCACCGGCGTAGCTGGGTACTCGCCGCGGCGGCGTCACCGAGCGATGCCGAGCGCGTCCCACAGGAACGCATAGGAGATGGCTCGGCGCCCATCGCGTTGTGCCTGCCGGGTCTCGCTGGCTTCGTACCCGCGCAACAATCCTTTCACGCGCTCCAGGCCCGCGGCGGTCCGGATCGCTTGTCGCGGTGTCGTGCCGCCAAGCGCCGGGATCGGCTCGTCGGGCCAGTTTGCGTACGATCGGCGAATAGCCTTCTCGATGACTTCGGTCATGACATCGGGAGGCAAGTGGGGTGCGGGCCGATCCGATTTGTCTTTTTGCGTGACGGACGCGTGAGCCAACGCACCCTTCGGATCCGACACCTCGCGTGAAAGAAACTGTACGGCATCGCGCGCCAGCGCCTCGAACCATGGGCGACCGCGATCGGCGTACCCCTGGGACCTGTAGAAGACGGAAATCCGGTCAGTGGCCTTTCCGGGGTTGATGCTCGCGATCGGGCGCGTCTGATCGTCGCTTCCTCTTTCGAGGCGGCTCCACCCCGATTCGCGATCACCGTCGACATCGGCTTCTCCGGCCAGGGTTCGCTGCAGCGCGTCCCAATCGTTCACGCGGTAGTGATCGGTGATGAGCAGCAGTGCTTCGCCGGTGACTGCGTCGACGATCGTCGGCATGGGCGCGGTGGCGAAATACTGCGCCAGCCAATGTCGCCGAATGATCGAGCTCAGCTCCGCGGCATCGGCGCGCGAGACGCGCTTGCCGATGGCGTCGCGCATCGCGGTAACGACGTGCGGTGCGGCGAGCTGGGAGAACGGATACGCGGCGCCGGAGAGCTCCCGATGATCGCCGACCTCCATGATCCGAAAGGCCACCTGCGATCCCACCAGCGATTCCTGACTCCCCGCTCGTTCCGTCACGACGATCGGCGGGGCCTCGATGTCCAGCGAATCGCAAAGCGTCATCTGCCGGCCCGGCACGACGTCGGTGACGTCGTACAGACGCAGTGGCCGCTCGCTCAGTTGCGCGATCCACTGTCGCTGCTCCACCGTGAGCAGCGGGCCGCTGGGGCCAAGCAGCAAGTCCGACACGCGAGTCGGTGCGCCGCCGGAAACGATCGTGGCTTCGGCAAGAAGCCACTCGTTGACGTTGAGTTGAATCTGCTGCCAGGCTTCGTCGTCCTGTGATTGCAGCGTTGCCCGCTCCTCGTCGGTCAGGCCACCGAACAGCATCGCCTCGATGGCGACGCCTGCCGCTTTCCGATGACGGCTCGCGAGCCAGTCGAGCGCACGCTCGACCGCGCCGGCGTGGCCTTTCTCATCCGGATCACGAGTCGTCGCGGCTCTGCCGCAGCAATGCTTGTATTTCCGGCCGCTGCCGCAGGGGCACGGATCATTGCGTCCGACCTTGGCGCTCATCGTCGTTCATCCTGTTCGGTCGGGTGACGCTCGATTGCCCCAAGCGCCTGCTCCATCGCGTCGATGAACTCGAGCGTCACACGCGGCGCCGCTTGACGAAGATAGAAATCGATCGCCTCTTCGAGGTCGCGATCGGCTCGCGTCCGCAGGATGGCGGGTTTGTAGGTCACCGCCTCGCCCGGCGGTGAACTCGTTTGCGCAACTTGTCGAAATACTCGCGACTGGCCGGATAAGATCCCGAACATACTCGCTGCTCGTGCCGTAGCCCCGTCGCTCGACTTGATCATCCACGAAGCTCTTGAGCGCGATCGGCAGGGAGATATTCATTGTGCTCATCGGCACATACTGCGGGCGTTGGCAAAGTTTGGCAAGATTCACACAGGGAATCACGACGGGGCCGACCTGTGCTCGTCGACTCCCATTCGAATCCGGGTGCTTTGCCTCTTGCGTCGCCGCCGCCGACTGCCGATCGGGCACGCGACCCAGGGCTCGTAATCCCGCGCACGCGACCCGGGCAATGTCGGGCTCACGCGATTGGTGGTATCGTTTCACGATGATTCCGCTAACGACGTCGTTCAGGACGACCGGATCGTAGGCATCGGATGGATACCGCTGCAAGCCACACATCACGGCGCCAGTACGCGACGCTCGCCGTGTTCTTCGCGATCCTTGTCGCCGGTCTCTATTACGTGAAGTGGCACCCGTACTACCTGCGCAGCTTCGTCGCGGCATCGCAGCATTCGATCGGCCATTCGATCCTCACCGGCGGCGCGGGCAGCGCTGCGGCGCCGTCATGGGAGACCGCATGGCACTACGCGATCGCCTACGGCAAGGCGATCTGGCAGGCGATGCTGCTGGGGCTCGTCGTGGGCTCGGGTGTCCAGGCAATCCTGCCGCCGCGCTGGATCGAGCGCCTGTTCGGGCGCGTCGGTGTTCGCGGCGTGGCCGCGGGTGGGCTCGCCGCGGTGCCGAGCATGATGTGCACGTGCTGTACGGCGCCGGTGGTGGTCGGCTTGCGTCGCGCGAGGAGCACGGTCGGCAGCGTCGTCGCGTTCTGGCTCGCCAATCCGCTCCTCAATCCCGCGACGCTCGTATTCATCGGCTTCGTGCTCGGATGGCAATGGGTCGGGCTGCGTCTCGCCTTCGCGCTCCCGATCGTGTTTGGCGTCGCCTGGTTGGCCGAGCGCGTCGGCGGCGGTCGTGCTGCCGGAGATGTCGACGCCATCGGCAAGGCCGCGTCGCCGGACGAGTCGGAGTCGACCGACGACTTTTTCCTGCGCTGGGGCCGCGCGTTCTGGCGCCTGAGCGTTCGCCTGATCCCCGAGTACGTCGTCATCGTGCTGCTCCTCGGGGCCGCGCAGACGTGGCTCTTTCCGACGATCCCGGCAGCAGGAGGCAACGACATCCTGTGGATCGCCTTCTTCGCGATCGCCGGCACGGCCTTCGTGATTCCCACGGCGGGCGAAGTGCCGATCGTGCAGAGCCTGATGGCGCTCGGGCTCGGTGCAGGGCCGGCAGCGGCCCTTCTCGTCACGTTGCCCGCGGTGAGCGTGCCTGCGGCAGTCATGGTGTCGCGTGTTCTGCCGCAACGCGTCATCTGGTTCGTCGCGGTGTGCGTCGCGCTCTGCGGCATCGCCTGCGGGCTCGTCGCAAGCGCGGTGGGACTCTAGCGTCAGCAGATCCGAAGTTCCGATGTAGTCGTTCGACGCGTCGCGGTGTCGGCGATGCACTGATTGACCGATCCGACCCCGTGCGGACAATGCGATGGCACGGGAGGTCAATGATGCTCAAGCGAATCGTGCTCGCCGTCGGATTGTGTGCCGCATGTGCGTTGTCCACGGCGTCGATGGCGACGTCGTACTCGACCGATCAGAGCGACGTCTGGTACAACCCGAGCGAGTCCGGGTGGGGATTCCAGCTCGTGCAGCGCGGCTCGGTCATCTTCGCCACGATGTACGTCTATGGCCCCGACAATGCGCCGGTCTGGTACACGGCGACGATGTATTCGAGCGGCAACATGATCTGGGCGGGGGATCTCTATCTGACCAACGGACCATGGTTCGGCACGGTGCCCTTCGACCCCGGTCTCGTGACGTATCAGAAAGTCGGCACGATGACGTGGATTCCGCAATCGGTCACCTCGGGGCTCGTCAGCTATACCGTCGATGGAGTCGGCGTGGTCAAGAACGTCGTGCGCGAGGCGCTGGTCCTCGACGATTTCAGCGGTACTTACATGGGCGGTCTGCACGAGCAGGCGACGGCCTGCACGGATTCGTCGCTCGATCAGACGACCGAGTCAGCGGGGCTGTTGCAGATCACACAGAGCGGTCAGTCGATCCAGATGCAGACGATCGGCGCCGATGGTGTGACCGAGTGCGTCTATTCGGGAACGCTGACGCAGGCGGGGCAGATGGGCGGCATCACCGGATCGTTCACCTGTGCGGACGGGTCCAACGGCGCGCTCGCGGCGTCCGAGATGCAGGTGACCCCGAGCGGAATCACCGGTCGCTTCCACGAGGTATATTCCAATCCGCCGGGTTGCCAGGGCGATGGATGGTTCGGGGGCATGCGAAGCACACTGCACTGAGTCGAGTCAGCCGCAGCGCTCCGGAGGCAACGTCGCGGCGGCGACCGTCATGCCAGAGCGGCAGCACGCGATGGTTCCCGGCGAAGCACGTAGCCGATACAAGCGAGTCCGATGCCGAGGAGCGCGAGCGAACCGGGTTCCGGAACCATGCGCCATCCCCAATGGACGCCATCGTGAATCACGACGTCCCCGCCGTAGACACCGTCCCAGCTCACCGCGTACAGCCAGGCATCCCAGTTGATTCCGGGATGGAGCCCCCTCGACGACGCGTCGAGGAAGGCGAGATCGACGTTCGCGCCCGGATCGACGATGGTCCGGTTGGGAGTCCCGGGGTTGCTGACAAACGGATACTTCCAGTAGAAGCCGTTCGCCATCTCGTTCTCCGCTCCGCTGATCACTCCGTCGCCATTTCTGTCGAACGAGCCCGTCGTGAAATAGAAGGGCTCGTTGTCGTCCCCTCCGAAGCTGGTATTGGGCGTATCGACGGTGGGATCGAGGCCGGGAACGCGGGGAGCATTCGTCTCGACGATCTGGATCCAATAGAGATTCGACCACGTGCCGTCTCCGTCGAGCAGCAGATCAAGAACGGCTCCGCCCGAGTTGCCGTCCACGAACGCGTCGTACTGCTGGATGGTCGCGATGCCGTTGAAGGTGGCTCCGATGCTATAGGTCCAGTGAATGGCGGGGTTGGGCGTTCCGTCCTGGTTTCGGCCATCGAACGCGCTGCTCATGAGGTCTCGAAACGCCTGCGTTGCGCCCTGATCGGCATGAAGCACTTCGATGGGATCGAGAATGACCGCTCCGCCGACGAACTCGCGTGCGGAAACACTCCCGGCATCCTGCGTGATCAGAAGGCCGTAGCATGGCGTCAACCAACACGCTGCCGCGATGGCGACCGCTGCAGTCCGCCCGCCGGCTGTTGACTTGAAGGTGAATTTCACGGTGTTTCCCCACGATCTCCGCGATCTCCGCGAATCGGGACATTGCTGCGCATCGATGTGGCCGGCAACTTCGGATTCACGACGCCTTGATCGAAGCGTTGACACTACGCGTCGAACCGACGAGGGCCTTGACGCTCGTCAAAGACGCCGCGCCGGCCGCTCCCATCGCCGCGAGGAGCCCTCTCGCGATTGCCGATCCCGACCATGCCGATGATCGATGGCTCCCGCCTGCTCGGCGACCTGCGTCGCCTCGCCGAATTCGGCCGCTACAAGACCGGCGTACACCGGCCGGCGTTCTCCGACGAAGACCTCGCGGCGCGCCGCTGGCTTGCACGGCGCATGGCAGAAGCCGGCCTCGACGCCGACATCGACGGCATCGGCAACGTGATCGGTCGCGCACCCGGCAACGGTCCACGCCTTCTCGTCGGCTCGCACGCCGACACGCAGCCGCACGGCGGATGGCTCGACGGCGCGATGGGCGTCGTCTACGGCATCGAGCTCGCGCGCGCATTCCGCGACGATCCGCGCTGCCGCGACATCGACATCGGCGTCGACGTCGCGGCGTGGCAGGACGAGGAAGCCCATTACGCGAGCTTCCTCGGCAGCCGCAGCTTCGCCGGCTTTCTCGAAGAGGCGGAGATCGACTGCGCGCAGCATCGTGACGACGGTACGCCGCTGCGCGAAGCGCTCGCGCGCGCAGGGCTCGCCGGCACGCCTCGCGCAATGCTCGATCCATCGCGCTATCGCGGCTACCTCGAAGCGCACATCGAGCAGGGCGCCGTGCTCGAGACCGAGCGGCGACGCATCGGCGTCGTCACTGCGATCGTCGGCATCGTCGTCTACCGGGTAACGTTCGTCGGCGCACAGAATCACGCCGGTACGACGCCGATGCGGCTTCGCAGGGACGCCGGAGTCGCGCTGACCGCGTTCTGCAACGAAGCTCATCGGGCGTTCGCCACGCGGGCGGGACCATCGACCGTGTGGACGATCGGACGCATCGTGCTGGAGCCCAATGCGCCGAGCATCGTTCCGGGGCGGGCCGAGCTGCTCTTGCAGATCCGCGATCCGTCGCTTGCGGTGATGGAGGCGCTCGGCGCGGAGGCGATCCGCCTCGCCGCGGTTGCGGACGAGGCCGGCCCGTGCCGCGTCGAGATCGTGCGCACGTCGTTGACCGAGCCGATCGCGATGCACGCGCCGTTCCAGGACGCGATCGCCACCGCTGCCGCACGCCATGTCGGAGAGGGCTGGATGCGCATGCACAGCGGCGCCGGGCACGACGCGCAGATTCTCGCGCGACGGATGCCCGCGGGGATGCTGTTCGTCCCGTCGATCGGCGGCGTCAGCCACCATTACACCGAGGACACCGCCGTCGACGACATCGTGCTCGGTTGCCAGGTCTTCGCGGACGCCGCCGAGGTGATCCTCGAGCTTTAGTCGGATTCCGCGGCGGCCGCGCGCAACGGGTCGTCGGGCGCGCGCTTCAGCTCGAGCGCGTGCCTGACCAGTGCGAGCTCATTCAACAACGGCGCACGTCCGAACAGCCGATGCAGGCTGCCGCGGATCTGCGGTGGGATCAGCTTCGTTAAGCGACCGAGTCCGCGATCGGGCCCTCGGTCGCTGCGTCGCAGCCGCGTCGCGAAAGCTGACACTGCGAGGTACACGGCGCCCCTGAGCGTTCCCGGCGCGATATACGACGCGGTGCGTACGTAATCGGTGGCCCAGACGCGCTTGTAGGATTCGTCGCCGGGCATGAAGTCGAACGCGCGCACGCCACGCTCGATGCATCGGCGCACGATGCATTCGAGGAACAGCCGCGACGGAGAGTAGGTTGCGTACGCTTCGTCGTACGCGAATGCGTGGAAGTGGAACTCGTCGCCGTACACGTAGCCGAAACCGGCGGAAATCGTCGTATCGCCGTCCGCGAGCATCGCGAGCACGAGGCGCTTCGCCGCGAGGTTGTCGAGCGCCACCTGCTTCAACAGCGTCGACACGGCGTCCGACTCGTGCCAGACGATTCGCTGCCGTTGCTTCGCCCAGGTGATCTTATGCCGGGTGATCCAGTCGACCACGGGCTCGACGTCGGCGGGCGAGTCGACGACGCGAAACGCGAGGCCGGGAAGGGCGTGGCGCACGCGCTTCCACTGGCGCCGCTGGTCGCTCGCGAGCGATCGCGGCAGCGTTCGCGCATACGCGTCCCAGCTGTCGAACCGGTCGAGGCGAATGATCGGGCACCAGCCTCCACCGATCGCCCGTGCGCCGCGCTGCGACGCGATCCAGGCGGCGACGAAGTTCGGCAGGCGCAGGTTCTGGAACATGACGACGTCGGGGCGAACGCTCTCCAGCACGAACTGCCACGTCTGGTCGATCCAGCGCTCCGACATCGGCGAATCGCGCACCAGGAGATCGCGGTATTCGAGGATCCCGGCCGATACCATGCGCAGCACGTGATCCTTCTCCATCATCGGCCACGCGAGCACGAGCGCGCCGTCGATCCGCCCGGTGACGAGGCGCAGCGCATATCCGCGCGGCTCGGCGACGAGCCGCCATGCGTTCCAGCACCAGCCGAAGCTGCGAAAGACGTGCGGCTCGCGCGTGCTTTCGAAGAGGCGTTGCCAGTCGTCGCGGAGCGCTTCGAATGCGACCGTGTCGGTGACGAGATCGAGGGTCGGCAGCGCGTCGGCAGCGGCCGGATTCACCGGGGGTCACCCGCCGGGCGGCGCGCGCCACAGACGGCGTATGCGTGGTGTGCGCTCACAGATCGTCAGCGCATACGTGGTGCGAGCTCATAGATCGTCAGCGCATACGTGGTGCGCGCTCATAGATTGTCCGCGAACGCGGCGCGCAGGTCGAATGCCTCCGGCGTCGACTGCTCGAGCTTGAGGCAGCTCTCGATGTGGCGGATATGGCTGTCCATCAGCCTCGCGGCAGCGGCGCCATCGCCGCGTTCGATGCAGGCGAGAATCTCGGCGTGCTCGTCGCACGAGCAGGTGGCGTCCATCTCGGTGCCGTAATACACCTCGACGAGCGAGGTGCGTGCGCTGATCTCGCCGACGAGCGAATTCAGCACGGCGTTGCCGGAGAGCTCGGCGATCAGACGATGGAAGTCGTTGAGCAGGCGGCTTCCCGGCCGCGTCCCGGTACGCAGGCTCTGCGCCGCGACTCCCTCGCGTTCGCGCACGCACTGCGCGCGCAGCCGCGTGATCTGCTCGGGGCGGACCGAGCGCGCGAGGCGGCGCGTCGCGATGGTTTCGAGCGCGCGCCGCACCTCGAAGAGCTCGTGCGCCTCAGCGACCGACGGCTGCGCGACGAACGCGGTGCGGCCGGGCAGCCACGTCACAAGCCGGCTGCGCGAGACGACGTACAGCGCTTCGCGAATCTTGGTGCGACTGACCCCGAAGATCTCGCCCAGACGCGCCTCGGTCAGCTTGGTGCCCGGAGGCAGGCGATGCTCGACGATTGCGGTGGAGATGCGCGAAGCGATCTCGTCGGCGTCGACCGCACCTTTGCGGACCTTCGACGCTGCGTGGGGAGCATTCGCCGTTGCGCGGGGAGCATTCGCCGTTGCGCGGGGAGCATTCGCCGTTCGCCTGGGGCGCGGTGGCATCGGATTCCTCGTCAGGCGTACAACGAAACCGGGGTCATGTCGCAATCGTCGTCATACAGAACGGCCGTCGCATGGTATCCAACGGATCCGAGGTGTGCAATTGATGCACGACGAGCGCGTTTCGCGTCGCCCGTGCGGTTGCAGCACGGGCGGCCGCCTGGCTTTCGATCTGACGATGGCTTACCATACGAATCAGGTAGATGCGCTAATTGTGCACCGCGAAGCCACAAAAGTGTATGCAAAAATAGTGTACAGAAGCGCGAATCGTGATCTACAATCCGCTCAAACGATCATCCGCCCGGACGCTGTACGCGCCGGCGACGCCCACGGAGCACGCGATGCACGAGCCAGGGTCATCGGAGTCTTCACTGCGCTCACAGTCTTCACTCCGCTTCCTGCTCGGGGGAAAGCCGGTCAGCGTGACGGGCGTCGAGCCGACCTGCTCGGTGCTGCGCTGGCTGCGCGAGGAGGCGGGCCGCACCGGCACCAAGGAGGGTTGTGCCGAAGGGGATTGCGGCGCGTGCACGGTGGTCGTCGGAGAGCTCGTCGACGGCGAGCTCGAGTTGAAGGCGGTCAACGCGTGCATCCAGTTCCTGCCGAGCCTCGACGGCAAGGCGCTCTTCACCGTCGAAGATCTGCGGCGTCGCGACGGCGCGCTGCACCCGGTGCAGCAGGCGATGGTCGAATGCCACGGCTCGCAGTGTGGATTCTGCACGCCGGGGTTCGTGATGTCGTTGTGGAGCGTCTACCTCGACGCCGAGGAGCGCGGCCGGCGCCCCGGCGACGGCGACCTTCGCACGGCGATCTCCGGCAACCTGTGCCGTTGCACCGGCTATCGCCCGATCCTCGAAGCCGGAGCGCGGATGTTCGACCTGCCGGCGGTTCATCTCGACCGCGACGCGCTGGTGAGCGAGCTCGGGGCGATCGCACGCACCGAGAGTCTCCATTACCGGCATCCGAGCGGCGACTTTCACGCGCCGAAGACGATCGCCGAGCTCGTCTCGCTGCGCTCCGCGCACCCCGATGCGACGATCATCGCCGGCTGCACCGACGTCGGGCTGTGGGTCAACAAGCAGCTCCGCGAGCTCGGCACGATCATCTACGTCGGCGACGTGCGCGAGCTCAAGATGATCCGGCGGGAGGGTGAGACGATCCGCATCGGCGCGGCGGTGACGCTCGAAGACGCATACCGCGCGCTCGCTTCGCACTATCCGCAGGTGACCGAGATGTGGGAGCGTTTCGCGTCGGTGCCGATCCGCAATGCGGGGACGCTCGGCGGCAACGTCGCGAACGGCTCGCCGATCGGCGATTCGATGCCCTGGCTGATCGCGCTCGGTGCGAGTGTCGTCCTGCGCGGTACGCAGGGCTTGCGCAGCCTGGCGCTCGACGACTTCTATCTCGCGTACATGAAGAAGGACCTGCGCGAGGGCGAGATCGTCGAGGCGATCGACGTCCCGCTTCCGCCTCCGGGGCTCGCGTTCCGCACGTACAAGGTGTCGAAGCGCTACGATTCGGATATCTCGGCGGTGTGCGCGGCGTTCGCCGTGCAGCTCGAGTCCGGCAGGATCGCGGCGGTGCGGATCGCCTACGGCGGGATGGCGGCGACACCGCAGCGCGCGCGCCACGCCGAGGCGGCGCTGGCAGGGCAGCCGTGGAACGAAGCGGCGGCGCGCGCCGCAATGGCGGCGCTCGCATCCGATTTCACGCCGCTGACCGACATGCGCGCGACGAGCGCGTACCGGATGGAAACGGCGCAGAATCTCCTGTGGCGTTTCCACCTCGAAACGCGGCCCGCGAGTGCTTTGCCGGCGGAGGCATTGAGCGTCTTCGAGGCGGGACGCGTGCTGCGCGCGGGCGCCAGCGACGCGGTCGCCGAGGAGGCCCGATGAACATCCAGTCCGAGGCGTTCCTGAACGAGAAGACGGCATTGCGAACGCGCGTCACGACGAGCGTTGCCGACGCCGGTGGCGCCGCGCTGCCGCACGAATCGGCCGAGCTTCACGTCTCCGGCGAGGCGACGTATACCGACGACATTCCCGAGGCGCGCGGGACGCTCCACGCGGCGCTCGGCTTGAGCCCGCGCGCGCACGCGCGCATCCGCGCGCTCGACCTCGCCCCGGTGCGCGCCGCGCCGGGTGTGGTCGCGGTGCTGACCGCCGCCGATATCCCGGGTGCCAACGACTGCGGCCCGGTCGTCCACGACGATCCGATCCTCGCCGACGGGCTCGTCCAGTACGTCGGGCAGCCGATGTTCGCGGTCATCGCGAGCACGCGCGAAGCGGCGCGCCGCGCGAGCCGCCTCGCGGTCTGCAAGTGGGACGAGCTCCCCGCAGTGCTGACGCCGCAGGAAGCGAAAAGGCGCGAATCGTACGTCCTCCCGCCGATGCGTCTCACCCGCGGCGACGCCGAGCGCGCGCTCGCCGCCGCTCCGCATCGGATCAAGGGTGAGCTTTACGTCGGCGGCCAGGAGCAGTTCTATCTCGAAGGCCAGATCTCGTACGCGCTGCCGGACGAAGACGGCGGCATGCACGTCTACTGCTCGACGCAGCATCCGACCGAAATGCAGCACGTCGTCGCCCACGCGCTCGCCATTTTGGCCAATCGCGTGCGCGTCGAGGTGCGCAGGATGGGGGGCGGCTTCGGCGGGAAGGAGTCGCAGTCGGCACTTTTCGCCTGCGTGGCGGCAGTGGCGGCACGGCACACCGGGCGCCCGGTCAAGCTTCGCCTCGACCGTGACGACGACATGCTGGCGACCGGCAAGCGCCATTGCTTCCATTACGAGTACGAGGCCGGATACGACGACGACGGGCGCATGCGCGCGGCGAAGATCGTGATGACGCTGCGCGCCGGCTTCTCGGCGGACCTCTCCGGCGCCGTCGCGACGCGCGCGGTCTGCCATTTCGACAACGCCTACTATCTCTCCGACGTCGACATCGTCGCGCTGTGTGGCAAGACCAACACGCAGTCGAACACCGCGTTCCGCGGCTTCGGTGGACCGCAGGGCGCGATCGCGATCGAGTACATCCTCGACAGCGTCGCGCGCGAGCTCGGCCTCGATCCACTCGACGTCCGCAGGCGCAACTTCTACGGCAGATCCGAGCGCAACGTGACGCCGTATCGTCAGGTGGTCGAGGACAACGTGATCGTCGATCTCGTCTCCGAGCTCGAGGCATCGAGCGACTACCGCGGGCGGCGCGCGGCGACGCGCGCATTCAACGCGTCGAGCCCGGTGCTGAAGAAGGGCATTGCGCTCACGCCGGTCAAGTTCGGCATCTCGTTCAACGTCGTTCACTTCAACCAGGCCGGCGCGCTGGTGCAGATCTACACCGACGGCTCGGTGCTGGTGAACCACGGCGGCACCGAGATGGGGCAGGGATTGCACACCAAGGTCGCGCAGGTCGTCGCGCACGTGCTCGGCATCGGCATCGAGCACGTTCGCGCGACCGCCACCGACACGAGCAAGGTGCCGAATACGTCGGCGACCGCGGCGTCGACCGGAAGCGACCTGAACGGAAAGGCCGCGGAGGACGCGGCGCTGACGCTGCGCGCGCGCCTTGCCGCCGTCGCGGCGAAGCTCTTCGACGGCAACGCCGCGGACGTCGTGTTCGCCGGCGGCCGCGTCGCGCTCGGCGAGCGCTCGATCGACTTCACCGAGCTCGTCGCGCGCGCCTGGCGCGAGCGTGTCCAGCTCTGGTCGGACGGCTTCTACGCGACGCCGGGATTGCACTGGGACGCGGCAACGATGACCGGCAAGCCGTTCTTCTATTTCGCGTACGGTGCGGCGGTGTCCGAGGTGATCGTCGACACGCTGACCGGCGAGTGGAAGCTCTTGCGCGCCGACCTCCTGCACGACGCCGGCAACCCGATCAATCCGGCGATCGACATCGGACAGGTCGAAGGCGGCTTCATCCAGGGGATGGGGTGGCTCACCACCGAGGAGCTCTGGTGGGATCGTCAGGGCCGGCTGATGACGCACGCGCCGTCGACGTACAAGATTCCCGCCGTCAACGACTGTCCGGCCGACTTTCGCGTGAAGCTCTACGAGAACCAGAACGTCGCCGACAGCATCCTGCGCTCGAAGGCGGTCGGTGAGCCGCCGCTGCTGCTGCCGTTTTCGGTTCTGTTCGCGATCCGCGACGCGATCGCGAGCACCGCTGATTACCGGATCGATCCGCCGCTCGATGCCCCTGCGACCGGCGAAGCGATCATGAAGGCGCTGGCTGCGGTGCGCGCGCGGGCGCGCGAGGCGCTTCCCGCATGATGCGTTCGCGCGACTGGATCGATACACTCGCCGCCGCGGGGCGCGAGGGTCAGGCAGCGGTGCTCGTCACCGTGGCGTCGGTGCGCGGATCGACGCCGCGCGAACCGGGCGCGCGGATGGTCGTGACGTCCGACGCGATCGCCGGCACGATCGGCGGTGGACAGCTCGAGCACAAGGCGATCGGCATCGCGCGCGAGATCGTCACCTCCGATCGTAGCGCCTCCGATCGTGGCGCCTCCGATCGTCGCGTCTCCGATCGTCGCGTCTGCGGTCATGGCGCCGACCTGCGGCGCTTTCCGCTCGCGGCGAGCCTCGGTCAGTGCTGCGGTGGTGTCGTGACGCTGTTCTTCGATCCGGTGGCGCCCGGAGCACGCTGGGTCGACGGGCTCGCCGCGCGGCATCGCGCGGGCGTTGCCTGTGTTGTCGTGACGCCGTCGCGCGGCGATGCGCAGGAGCGCCGGCTTCTCGTCGATGCGGATTGCGTCGAAGGGTCGCTCGGAAGTGCTGCACGCGATGCATCGGCGATCGTGATCGCGCACCGGATGCTCGCCACCGGCGCGCCGACGGCGCTCGCGGCGCTCGGCGAAGGGCAGCTCGGCGGTGAGCAGCGCGGCGACGAGCCGCGCGGCGACGAGCACCTCGGCGAAGGGCAGTATCTCTTCGACGTCGTAGAGCCGCCGGCACTCCACGTCGTGCTCTTCGGCGCGGGCCACGTCGGTCGCGCGCTCGTCGGCGCGCTCGCCGGGGTCGACTGTCGTATCGTCTGGGTCGACACCCGCGACGACGCGGTCCCGGGTATCGTTCCGGCCAACGTCGAATGCGTCGCGACCGACACGCCCGAGGCCGAGGTCGCGGCGGCGCCCGCAGGCGCGCATTTTCTCGTGATGACGCACAGCCATCCGCTCGACCAGGTGCTGACCGAGGCGATCCTGCGCCGCGACGATTTCGCGTATTTCGGCCTCATCGGCTCGATCTCGAAGCGCCGCCAGTTCGAGCGCCGGCTGCGCGTTGCCGGCGTCGATCCGCGTCGCTTCGCGCGGATGACCTGCCCGATCGGTGTCGCGGGCATCACCAGCAAGGAGCCGGCGGCGATCGCGATCGCGGTGGCCGCCGAGGTGCTGCAGTCTCACGAGCGCGCGCAGCACGCGGTGCGTCCGCGCGCACGGTGCGCAGTGCGCCCGCGCGCGTCGACGGCGGCAACGGGGGAGGGGTGATGGAAGAGGTCGCAACGGGCGCGCAAGCGGGCGTGCCGCGCCTCGATCTGCGCGGCATCCGCAAGGTCTATCCGGCGGTCGTCGCCAACGACGGCATCGATCTCGCGGTGGCGCCGGGGGAGATTCACGCGGTCCTCGGCGAGAACGGTGCCGGCAAGTCGACGCTGATGAAGATCATCTACGGCGTCACCCGGCGCACCGACGGCGAGATGTTCTGGGAAGGCGAGCCCGTCGAGCCCGAGAACCCCGCGCATGCGCGAAGCCTCGGGATCGGCATGGTGTTCCAGCATTTCGCGCTGTTCGAGACGCTGACCGTCACCGAGAATGTCGCGCTGGCGCTGCCGGGGCGCCCTGATCTGCGCGAGCTCGCGCGCCGGATCGAGGCGGTATCGCAGCGCTACGGGCTTCCGGTCGATCCACGCCGGCTCGTTCACGCGCTGTCGGTCGGGGAGCGCCAGCGCGTCGAGATCATTCGCTGCCTGCTGCAGAATCCGAAGCTGCTCATCATGGACGAGCCGACGTCGGTGCTGACGCCGCAGGCGGTGCGCAAGCTGTTCGAGACGCTGCGCCAGATCGCGAGCGAAGGCTGCAGCATCCTCTACATCAGCCACAAGCTCGACGAGATCCAGGAGCTGTGCCACACGGCAACCGTGCTGCGCGGCGGCAAGGTCACCGGCACCTGCATTCCGTCGCGCGAGACGCCGAAATCGATGGCACGAATGATGATCGGCAAGGATCTGCCGGTGTGCGAGCACAGCGCTCCGGCAGCGGGCGGCGAGCCGCGGCTGCGCCTCGCCGGCCTCACGCATAAATCCGACGATCCCTTCGGCACCGATCTCGACGATCTCGAGCTCACCGTGCACTCGGGCGAGATCGTCGGCATCGCCGGCGTGTCGGGCAACGGGCAGCAGGAGCTCCTGTATGCGATCTCGGGGGAGCGCATCGTCGCCGATGCCGGGGGGATCGAGATCGGCGGCACCGCGGCCGGCCGCCTGTCACCGGGACAGCGGCGGCGCCTCGGCATGTGCTTCGTTCCCGAGGAGCGTCTCGGGCGCGGCGCGGTGCCGCGGATGAGTCTCACCGAGAACGCGCTGCTGACTGCTGCGCGCAAGATGCGCTTCGTGCGACGCGGCCTCATCGACTTCTCCGCCGCGCGCGCCTTCGCGCGCGAGTGCATCGAGCGTTTCGGCGTCAAGGCCGGCGGGCCCGGCGCAGCGGCAAAATCGCTCTCGGGCGGCAACCTGCAGAAGTTCATCATGGGCCGCGAGATCATGCAGGAGCCGAAGCTCCTCGTCGTCGCGCAACCGACCTGGGGTGTGGACGTCGGCGCCGCGGCGTTCATCCGGCAGTCGATTGTCGATCTGCGCAATCGCGGCTGCGCGGTGCTGGTGATCTCGGAGGAGCTGGACGAGCTCTTCGAGATCTGCGACCGCATCGCGGTGATCGCGGCCGGTCGCCTGTCGCCGGCGAAGGCCGCATCGGCGACGAGCGTCGAGGAGATCGGCGTGTGGATGAGCGGCATGTGGCCGACCGAAGCCGCCGGGGAGATGCGCCATGCCGCTTAGGCTCGAAGCGCGCGCCGAAGCTTCGGGGCGGATGCGCTACGGCTCGCCGCTCGTTGCCGTGCTGCTGACGGTGATCGGCGGGCTCGTGCTCTTCTTCCTGCTCGGACGCAATCCGCTGCACGGCTTTCGCGTCTTCTTCTACGATCCGGTCAAGGATCTTTACGGCATCTCGGAGCTCCTCCTCAAAGCGACGCCGCTGATGCTGATCGCGACCGGCCTCGCGGTCGGCTTTCGCGCCAACGTCTGGAACATCGGCGCCGAGGGCCAATTCCTGATCGGCGCGGTCGCCGCGACCGGCGTCGCACTCGCGTTTCACGACAGCGACAGCGTGCTGGTGCTGCCGGCGATGCTCGTCGCCGGCGCGATCGGCGGGGCGCTGTGGGCGGCCATCCCGGCGTTTCTCAAGACGCGCTTCAACACCAACGAGATCCTGGTGTCGCTGATGCTCGTCTATGTCGCGCAGTTCGTCGTGTCGTGGGTCGTCTTCGGGCCGTGGAAGGATCCGCAGGGCTTCAACTTTCCGCAGACAGTGATGTTCTCGAATAGTGCGCTCCTCCCGCCGCTGATTCCGGGAACGCGGCTCACCGTCGCGTTCGTCATCGCGATCGCGGTGCTCGTCGCCGGCCATTTCTTCATGAGCAGGAGCTACGCCGGCTTCCAGATGCAGGTGACCGGTCAGGCCGAGGCGGCGGCGCGCTACGCCGGGTTCTCGGGTGTGCGCACCGTGTGGATCGGGCTCCTCACCGGAGGCGCGCTCGCCGGCATCGCCGGCATGACCGAGGTCGCGGGTCCGATGGGCCAGCTCACCGACCACGCGTCCTCCGGCTACGGCTTTGCCGCGATCATCGTCGCCTTCGTCGGGCGCCTCTCCCCGCTCGGGATATTCTTCGCGAGCCTCCTGATGGCGCTGCTCTACATGGGCGGAGAGCAGGCGCAGCAGCACCTCAACCTGCCGCCGGCGATCGGCCAGGTGTTCCAGGGCATGCTGCTGTTCTTCCTTCTCGGCGCCGACGTGTTCATCAACTACCGGCTGCGCCGCGCGCGCGCGGCGCACTGAGGCCCGCGATGGACGCGACGCTCGTCACGGCGATCATCTCGGCCAGCATCGTCGCCGGCACTCCGCTCATCATCGCCGCGCTGGGTGAGCTCGTCACCGAGAAGGCAGGGGTGCTGAACCTCGGCGTCGAAGGGATGATGGCGATCGGTGCGGTCACCGGGTTCGTCGTCGCGCAGCACAGCGGCAGCGCGTTCGCCGGAGTGCTGGCGGCGATGGGCGCGGGCATCGTGTCGGCGCTGGTGTTCGCGATCCTCGTGCTGAACCTCACTGCGAACCAGGTCGCATCGGGCCTGGCACTCGCGATCTTCGGCGTCGGCCTCTCGGCGTTCGTCGGGAAGCCCTACGAGTCGGTCGCGCTGCCGGCGATTCACGCGCTGCGCATCCCCGTGCTCGCCGACATCCCGGTGCTCGGCCCCGCGCTCTTCAACCAGCAGTGGCTCGTCTATTTCTCGTGGGCGCTGTGCGCGGGCGTCATCTGGTTCCTCTATCGCAGCCGCCCGGGGCTCGTGCTGCGCGCGGTCGGCGAATCGCCGTCGTCGGCGCACGCGGTCGGCTATAGCGTGCTCGGCATCCGTTATCTCGCGACGATGTTCGGCGGCGCCATGGCAGGCATCGCCGGCGCGTTCCTGTCGCTCTTCTATACGCCGATGTGGTCGGAGGGCATGGTCGCGGGGCGCGGATGGATCGCGCTCGCGCTCGTCGTCTTCGGCACCTGGCGCCCGCTGCGCGTGCTGATCGGCGCTTATCTCTTCGGCGGCGTCCTGATCGCGCAGCTCTTCGTCCAGGGATCGGGCTTGCCGCTCGAGATCCCGGCGCAATTCCTGTCGTCGCTGCCGTACGTGGCGACGGTGATCGTGCTCGTGATCATCTCGCGCAATCTCAACACGATTCGTCTCAATTCGCCGGTTTCGCTGGGCCAGTCTTATCGCCCGGACGCGTAGTGCCCTTCCCGTAGTGTCCTTCCAATCGCCAGAGGAGCCATTCGCATGACGTCAAGGAGAGCAGTCATCAGGACCATGGGTGCCGCACTCGGCTCGGCTGCGCTGCCGTTCGCCGCGGTCCGGCGCGCGCTCGCCGCCGAGCCGGTCAAGGTCGGATTCGTCTACATCAGCCCGATCAGCGACGCCGGGTGGACCTACCAGCACGATCTCGGCCGCAAGGAGATGGAAAAGGCGCTCGCCGGCAAGGTGCAGACGAAGGTCGTCGAGAACGTTCCCGAAGGGCCCGACGCCGAGCGCGTGTTCCGCGAGCTCGCGAAGGACGGGCACAAGCTCGTCTTCGGCACGAGCTTCGGCTACATGAACTACATGGTGAAGGTCGCGCAGCAGTTTCCGGGCAACGATTTCGAGCACTGCACCGGCTACAAGACGGGGAAGAACCTCGGCATCTACAACGGCCGCTTCTACGAGGGCCGCTACCTTTGCGGCATCGCCGCCGGCAGGATGACGAAGTCGAACATCATCGGCTTCGTCGCCGCCTTCCCGATTCCCGAGGTCGTGATGGCGATCAACTCGTTCATCCGCGGCGCGCGCAGCGTGAATCCGAAGGCGGAGATGCGCGTCATCTGGGCGAACACCTGGTACGACCCGGGCAAGGAGCGCGCGGCCGCGAATACGCTCGTCGCGCAGGGCGCCGACGTGCTGACCCACCACACCGACTCGACGGTCGTCGCACAGACCGCCGAGGAGAAGAAGGTGTGGGTGTGTGCGTATCACTCGAACATGAGCAAGTACGCGCCGACGCGCCAGTTGACCGCGAGCGAGGAGATCTGGGGCGGCTACTACACGAAGACCGTCGGACATGTCATCGACGGCAGCTGGAAGCCCGACAATGTCTGGGGCGGCATCAAGGACGGAATGATCGACATCGCCCCGTTGAACGACGCGATGCCGGCCGACGCGAAGGCGCAGGTGACGAAGGCGAAGGAAGACATCGCCGCGGGCAGGCTGCACCCGTTCGCGGGTCCCGTCGTCGATCAGGACGGCAAGACGCGTGTCGCCGCCGGCCAGACGATCACCGACGACGCGCTCTCGAAGATGGACTACTACGTCCAGGGTGTCGCAGGGAAGCTGCCAAAGGCGTGATGCCGTTACGCGCCTGGCGCGGCGAATTGCTGTGGTTCGTCGCCGACCCCGGGTCCGGCGCCGGCGATCCCGCAGCCTGGCGGCACGAGACCGACGGCGTGCTGCTCACGCGCGATGGTCGCGTCGAGGCGGCCGGGCCCGCCTCGACGCTGCTCCCAGGCCTTCCGGCGGGGACCGAGGTGGTCGATCGTCGCGGCAGCCTGCTTCTCCCGGGATTCGTCGACACGCACGTTCACTACGCGCAGACCGGCATCATCGCGTCGTGCGGTGGAGAGCTTCTCGAGTGGCTCGAGCGCTATACGTTTCCCGCCGAGGCGCGCTTCGGCGACCCCGTGCACGCACGCGCGGAAGCGGAATTCTTCCTGGACGAGCTGACGCGCAACGGCACGACGACCG
Source organism: Casimicrobiaceae bacterium (assembly GCA_036379595.1). Taxonomy (GTDB): domain Bacteria; phylum Pseudomonadota; class Gammaproteobacteria; order Burkholderiales; family Casimicrobiaceae; genus VBCG01. The sequence continues at coordinate 69,955 of DASVGI010000089.1, forward strand.
CGCTCGTCTTCGCGACCACGCATCCGGCGTCGGTCGATGCGATCTTCGAGGCCGCGATGGCGCGCGATCTCTGCCTCGTCGCCGGCAAGGTGATGATGGATCGCAACTGCCCGGACGAGCTTCGCGACACCGCGCAGTCATCGTACGACGACAGCAAGGCGCTGATCGCGAAATGGCAGGGCTGCGGGCGGCTCGGCTACGCGGTCACGCCGCGCTTCGCGCCGACGTCGACCGACGCCCAGCTCGAAGCGGCCGGGGCGCTCGTGCGCGAGCACCCGGGCGTCTGGGTGCAATCGCACGTCGCGGAGAATCGTGCCGAGATGCGCTGGGTCGCCGAGCTCTTCCCGTGGAGCGAAAGCTACCTCGACGTCTACGACCACTTCGGCCTCGTCGGCCCGCGCGCGGTCTACGCGCACTGTATCCATCTCGATCGGCGCGATCGCGAGTGCATGGCGCGGGCGGGCGCGGCGATGTCGTTCTGCCCGACGTCGAACTTGTTTCTCGGCAGCGGCTTGTTCGATCTCGACGCGGCGTCAGCGGCCGGAGCGCAGGTCGCGCTGGGAACCGACGTCGGTGCAGGCACGAGCTTCAGCATGCTGCAGACGCTGAACGAAGCCTACAAAGTGGCGCAGCTCGCCGGACAGCGTCTGTCTCCGCTGCGCGCGTTCTACCTTGCGACGCTCGGCGGGGCGCAGGCGCTTGGCCTCGATGCGCGGATCGGCAGCTTCGAGCCCGGCCACGATGCCGACTTCGTCGTGCTCGATTGGCGGGCCACACCGCTTCTCGCGCATCGCACGGCGATCGCGGAGGATCTCGCCGAGAGACTCTTCGCGCTGATGATGCTCGGCGACGACCGCGCGGTGTCGATGACCTGCGTGCGCGGGACTCCCGCACACATCCGGGACACCGCGAGCGCGTAATCCGATCCACGAGCGCGTAACCCAATACGCGCAATCAGCGGTCAGCCGGCGGGCGGTCAGCCGGTCTTCTGCCCGATCTCGAAGTTCGACAACCCCTCGATCGCACGCACCATCGCCGAGTGATCCCAGGCAGCACCTCCGTGCGCGGTGCACGCGTTGAAGAGCTCCTGACACGTCGCCGTGTTCGGAAGGCTGAGACCGAGCTTGCGCGCCGCCGACAGCGCGAGGTTCAGATCCTTCTGGTGCAGCGCGATGCGAAAGCCTGGATCGAACGTCCGCTTGATCATGCGTTCGCCGAGGATGTCGAGAATGCGCGACGTCGCGAGACCGCCGAGGAGCGCCTGGCGCACCTTCGCCGGATCAGCCCCGGCTTTCGCCGCGAACACGAGCCCTTCGGCGACCGCGCCGATGGTCAGCGCGACGACGATCTGGTTCGCGACCTTGCAGGTCTGGCCGTCGCCGTTCTCGCCGACGCGCGTGATGTTCTTGCCCATCAGCTCGAACACGGGCTTCACGCGGTCGAACGTCTCCTGCCGGCCACCGACCATGATCGACAGCGTCGCGTTCTTCGCGCCGACGTCGCCGCCGGAGACCGGCGCATCGAGGTACTCGCAGCCGAGCTCGTTGATGCGCTTCGCGAACTCCTTCGTCTCGACCGGCGAGATCGAGCTCATGTCGACGACGATCTTGCCCCCGGCGAGGCCCTCGGCGACGCCGTCCTTCGCGAACAGCACCTTCTCGACGTCGGGCGTGTCGGGAACCATCACGATGACGATGTCGCTCCTCTGTGCGACTTCGCGCCCGGTCGCACAGGTCTTCGCGCCGGCCTTCGTGACGGACTCCGGAACCGGGCCGATCGTGTTGACGTGAAGCTCGTGACCGCCGGCGAGGAGGTGCCCTGCCATCGGCGTGCCCATGATGCCGAGGCCGATGAATCCGATCTTGCTCATGTCGTTCTCCTGTCGCGTGTCCGGAAGAGTCAGCCGAGCCAGGTCCGGATCCAGCCGAGGCCGGCGTCGGTGGTCGTCTTCGGCTTGTATTCGCAGCCGATCCACCCCGCGTAGCCGATTTCGTCGAGCCAGCGGAAGAGGAACGGGTAGTTGATCTCGCCGGTGCCCGGCTCGTTGCGCCCCGGGTTGTCGGCAAGCTGCAGGTGGGCGATCTGCGGCAGATGCTTCTTCATCGTCGCCGCGAGCTCGCCTTCCATCCGCTGCATGTGGTAGATGTCGTACTGCACGAAGACGTTGCGACTTCCGCTCTCGCGGATGAGGTCGAGCGTCTGCTGCGTGCCGTTCACGTAGAAGCCGGGAATGTCGAACGTGTTGATCGCTTCGATCAGGAGGCGAATGCCCGCCTCCTCGAGCTTCGCGGCGGCGAAGCGGACGTTCGACACGAATACTTCGCGCAGCTTCCCGGGGTCGGCGCCCGCCGGGGCGATTCCGGCTAAGACGTTGACCTGCCTGCAGCCGAGCGCCGTCGCGTAGTCGATTGCTTTGCCCACTCCGTCCTGGAACTCGCCGACGCGGTCGGGAAGCACGGCGATGCCGCGCTCGCCCGCGGCCCAGTCGCCGGCGGGGAGGTTGTGCAGCACCTGCGCGAGGCCGTTCTTCGCGAGCTTCTCGGCGAGCAGATGCTTGTCGTACGCATAGGGAAACAGGTACTCGACACCCTTGAAGCCCGCCCGTGCGGCGGCGTCGAAGCGATCGGGAAAGTCGAGCTCGTTCCAGAGCATCGACAGGTTGGCGGCAAACTTCGGCATCGCGATGGTCTCCTCAGTCGAGCAGCGCGACCGCGGGCTCCTCGGCGAGCGCGACGGCGGTCGGTGCGTCCTCGCGGCTTTGCGCGAGCTCCTCGAACTCGGTCACGTTGTCGATCTCGGTGCCCATCGAGATATTGGTCACCCGCTCGAGGATCACCTCGATCACCACCGGCACCTGGTACTTCTCCATCCACTTCTCGGCCTGCGCGATCGCCGGGTCGATCTCCTCCTGCCGGTGCACGCGGATCGCCTTGCAGCCGAGACCCTCGGCGACCTTCAGGTGGTCGACGCCATAGCCCTCGGTCTCGGGCGCGTTGATGTTCTCGAACGCGAGCGACACGCAGTAGTCCATGTTGAAACCGCGCTGGGACTGGCGGATCAGCCCGAGGTAGGAGTTGTTGACGACGAGGTGGATGAACGGGAGCTTGAACTGCGCGCCGACGGCGAGCTCCTCGATCATGAACTGGAAGTCGTAATCGCCGGAGAGCGCGATGATCCGCCGCTTCGGGTCGGCGACGCGCACGCCGAGTGCGGCGGGAAGGGTCCAGCCGAGGGGGCCCGCCTGGCCGGCGTTGATCCAGTGCCGCGGCTTGTAGACGTGCAGGAACTGTGCGGCCGAGATCTGCGACAGCCCGATCGTCGTCACGTAGCACGTGTCCTTGTCGCCGAACGCGCGGTTCAGGCACTGGTAGACGCGCTGCGGCTTCATCGGCACGTTCTCGAAGTTGGTCTTGCGCAGCATCGTGCGCCTGCGCTCATCGCACTCGGCGACCCACTTCGCGCGGTTCTTCAATCTGCCGGCGGCCTTCCACTCCTTCGCGACTTCGACGAAGAGGTCGAGTGCCATGCCGGCGTCGGAGACGATGCCGTAGTCGGGCATGAATACGCGGCCGATCTGCGTCGGCTCGATGTCGACGTGCACGAACCTGCGGCCTTTGGTGTAGGTCTCGATGCCGCCGGTGTGGCGATTGGCCCAGCGGTTGCCGATGCCCAGCACGAAATCGGCGGCGAGCATCGTCGCGTTGCCGTAGCGGTGCGAGGTCTGCAGCCCGACCATGCCCGCCATCAGCGGGTGGTCGTCGGGGATCGTGCCCCAGCCCATCAGCGTCGGGATCACCGGCACGCCGAGGGTCTCGGCGAACGCAACGAGTTGCGCCGAGGCGTCGGCGTTGATGATCCCGCCGCCGGCGACGATCAACGGCCGCTCGGAATCGTTCAGCATCGCGAGGGCTTTCTCGATCTGCGCGCGCGAGGCCGCAGGCTTGTACACCGGCAGCGACTCGTAGGTCTCGTCGTCGAATTCGATCTCCGCCATCTGCACGTCGAACGGGAGGTCGATCAGCACCGGCCCGGGGCGCCCCGAGCGCATCAGGTGGAACGCCTGCTGGAACGCGCGCGGCACGAGGGCGGGCTCGCGCACGGTGACGGCCCACTTGGTGACGGGCTTCGCGATCGATTCGATGTCGACGGCCTGGAAATCCTCCTTGAAGAGTCGCGCGCGCGGAGCCTGCCCGGTGATGCAGAGGATCGGGATCGAATCGCCCCACGCCGAGTAGAGCCCGGTGATCATGTCGGTGCCCGCCGGGCCCGACGTGCCGATGCAGACGCCGATGTTTCCTGCGCACGCGCGCGTGAAGCCCTCGGCCATGTGCGACGCGCCCTCGACGTGGCGCGCGAGCACGTGCTCGATGCTGCCGCGGCGTTTCATCGCGGCGTAGATCGGATTGATCGCCGCACCGGGCACGCCGAAGGTGTGGCGGATCCCTTCGCGCTCCATGACTCTGACCGCTGCTTCGACTGCCGGCATCCTGGACATGGCGACTCCTTCTCGACTGCGAACCATTGCGGCGAATTCACGGCAGTCTAGTCGCCTGTGGCGATCGTGTCAATAATTTTAGAAACCATTTCCATTTTGCATGATCATCGGCTATGGCTATAACTATCACATTTAATCAATAGCTTACATTTCGTACGTACTATGGCTTGAAATCTGCTTCCGGTAACGATACGATCGATCCGGCGACTTCGACGTACACTTCGAATCCATGATCACCCCTCGCGCCCCGACCGCCCGAGAACGCCCGCGCCCGCCGACCGCTCGCACCGATGCCGGTGCCGCCGGCCAAAGCCAGAGCCTCTCGCGCGGCTTGGCACTCCTCGAAAGGCTTGCCGACGCCGATGGCGGCGTGACGCTCACCGACCTCGCGCAACGGGTCGGTCTGTCGCCGTCGACGACGCATCGACTCCTCAACACGCTCGAAGCCACCGGCTTCGTGCATCGGACCGAGCCGCTCGGCCTGTGGCATGTCGGCGTCAAGGCGTTCATCGTCGGCAGTGCGTTCCTCGCGCATCGCGATCTCCTCGCCCGGACGCATCCTTACCTTCGTCGTCTGGTCGAGCTATCGGGCGAGAGCGCCAATCTTGCGGTGCTGGACGAGGTCGACGCGGTGGTGGTCGACCAGGTCCAGTGCAACGAGCTGATGCGCATGCACGCGAAGCTCGGCAGCCGGGTCCCGTTGCACGCATCGGGGCTCGGCAAGGCGCTCCTCGCCGCGCTGCCCGAGGACGCCGTCGATCGCATCCTGCACAAGCGCGGCCTGCCGCGCATCACCGCGCACACGCTCGATACGCCGGCACGGTTGTGGGATGCGCTCGCCGAGATTCGCCGCCACGGCTACACCTATGACGACGGCGAGCATGCGGTCGGTTTGCGCTGTCTCGCGGCTTCGATTCACGACGAGCACGGCGAGCCGCTCGCCGCGATCTCGATCGCCGGTCCGGCCTCGCGCATCCCCGATGCGCGTGTTCCCGAGCTCGGCCTCCTCGTCGCGCGCACGGCGGCCGACGTCACGCGCGCGATCGGCGGCAGGCTTCCCGACTGGAGCGAGCGCAAGTCCGCCTGACGGCGACGCGATGCGAATCCAGATCGTCTCCGACCTCCACCTGTCGTTGTGGCCGTTCGAGCTCCCTGCGACCGGCGCCGATGTCGTCGTCGTCGCCGGTGACGTCGCGCGCCCGCGCGAGGCGATCGCCTGGCTCACGGCGATTCCTGGACCGGTGCTGTACGTCGCCGGCAACCACGAGTTCTACGGCGGTTCGATCGACGGCACGCGCGCCGAGCTCGCGCGACTCGCCGCGGGAACCAATGTCCGCTTCCTCGACGATGGCGAGGTCGAGATCGCGGGCGTGCGCTTCCTCGGCAACACGCTGTGGACCGACTTCAGGCTGTTCGGAAGCGATGGTCCGAAGCGCGAGCGCGCGATCACCGAGACGATGCGCTTCGTGCGCGACTTCACGCGCATCCGTGCCGCCGAGTCGGGTGACCGGCTGTTCACCCCCGACGATTCGACGGCACTCTTCGATGCGCACGCACGCTGGCTGCGCGAGCGTCTCGGCGACGCCCGCGCCGGCCCGACGGTGGTCATCACCCATCACGCGCCGTCGCCGTCGAGCATTCACCCGCGCTTCGCGGATTCGCTCGTCAACGTCGCCTTCGCGTCCGACCTGACCGATCTCCTCGACGGCGCGCGCGTACGGCTGTGGATCCACGGCCACATGCACGACAGCTTCGATTACGTCGAGAACGGCACGCGCGTCGTGTGCAACCCGCGCGGTTACGCGAAAGGCGGCGTCGAGGAGAATCGCGCGTTCGATCCGGCATTCGTCGTGTCCGTCGAATGATCGGTCGGCCCGCGGCCGGGATCGTTGTGCCGGTATTCGCGCTCGCGCTCGCGTTCGCACTCGTGCTCGTTCTCGCGCCAACGCTCGCGCAGGCGGTCGCGACGGCGCCGACGCCGGTCGTGGCGCAACGCGCGTTCGCAATCCTGGAGAAGCCCGTCGCCGTCTCGGCGCAGCTCGACTCGACCCCGGGTGCTCCGCCTGGCCTCTACGCGTTCACGGTGACGGTCGCGCACGCCGGACAGTCGTACTCGTACCGGACCTTTCTCGTTGCGGTCGACAACCTCGCCGCCGCCGTCGCGGTCCTGCGGCGGACGATCGGCTGGCGCGGCGGATACCTGTTCGCACGCCGGGAATGCGGCGGCGGCAATGCGTGGCGCTGCGACGTCGACCTCGTCTTCGCCCTGCGCGGCGGGCGCCTCGTCAGGATCGGCGAGCAGATCGGCGGCACGCGCAGCCAGGCGCCGGGCGCGGCCTATCGCAACGGTCATTTCGTCGACGTCTACGATCGCCTCGAGATCAACGACCTCACGTCGCACGCGGGCGCGCCGTGGTTCAGGATCTACCTCGTCGATCGCGACGGAACGCTCGCCGCGGATCTGCCGTACACGTGGCGCATGGACGCGCGCCGTTTCGAAGCGAGCCGGCGCGAGCTCGACCACGTCGTCGGTGACCGCAAGCTCGATCCGCGCGCGCGCGGCGAGACGATCGCGAGCCTCCTCCTGCACAACGCGGCGCTCGCGCGCTACTGCCGGCAGGCGGTGGCGCTCGACAAGACCACCGCCGACGCGAAGCGGCTCCTCGCACCCGACGCCTACGCGCGCTTCGAGCGCCTCGTCGCGTCGGTTGTGCCCGGCGAGCTTCCGCCGCCGCTCGAGCGTTGACGCCGCTCGTCGTTTACCTGCACGGCTTCCGCTCGTCGCCGCAATCGGCGAAGGCGCGGGCGCTCACGCGTGCGGTCGCCGCGTTGCCCACGGCATTACGCCCGTCGCTCGTCGTTCCCGACCTCGGGCACCGACCGGCTGCGGCGATCGCACATGTGCTCGACCTCGTCGCGCGCGAGCATCGGCCCGGTGCACCGCTCGCGTTCGTCGGAAGCTCGCTCGGCGGCTTCTACGCGACGCATCTCGCCGAGCGCCTCGGCGCGCGCGCCGTGCTGATCAATCCGGCGGTGCGTCCCTGGAAGGACCTCGAGCCGTGGCTGGGGACGCAGACCAATCTGTACACCGGGGAGTCCTTCGAGGTGACGCGTGAGCATTTCGACGAGCTGCGCGCGCTCGCCGTTTCGCGCCTCACGCAACCCGACCGATACTTCCTGCTCGTGCAGGCGGGCGACGAGGTCCTCGATTATCGTGAGGCGGTCTCGTTCTATGCCGGCGCGCGGCAATTCGTGCAGGGTGGCGGCGATCACGCGTTCCAGGACTTCGACGCGCAGATTCCCGCGATCCTGCGCTTCGCGGCCGCCGGCCGAAAAGCGTGGTCCGTCCCGGTTTTTCCGGCGAACTAGGGATTGCCGAGAAAATCGCGCTTGCCGATCGGAACGCCGTTCCGGCGCAGGATCGCGTAGGCCATCGCGGTGTGGAAATAGACGTTCGGCATCGAATGGCCGAGCAGCAACTGCATGCCTTTGTAGCGCGTTTCCTTTCCGGTGACCGGTAGCGCGATGTCATCGTCCTCGGTGCCGTCGATCCGATCGGCCGGCACACTGCGGATGAACGCGACGCTTCGCGCGATGCGCATCTTCAATTCCGCGAGTGTCTTCTCGTCGTCCTCGTAGAACGGCACTTCCATCCCGGCGAGGCGGGCGACGACGCTCCTCGCCTTGTCGCAGGCGATCTGCACCTGCTTCGAGAACGGGTACATGTCGGGGGCGAGCCGGTCGTTCATCAACGTGGAGACGTCGGTCTTTCCTGCGTCCGCGTGAGCCTGCGCCTTGTCGAGGATCTGCGACAGGTTCTCGAGAATATTCGCGAGGCGCGGCACGCTCGCCTGGTACATCGATATGCGCATGATGAATCACCTTCTGACTGGAGCTTCGGCGCGCACTACGGCCGGCGTTCCGCTACGATGGATGTCGAAGATCAGGAGCTCGAGCGGCTTCTTTCCCGGATTGCCCCACTGGTGCACCACGGTCGTGGGTTCGTAGACGATGCTCCCGCGGCGGCGCTTCCACACTTTCCTGCCGATCGTGTTCGCCCCGGTGCCGTCGAGCACGTAATAGAGTGCGGCTCCGGTGCGGTGGTGCGGAGCGTTCGATGGCGTGCGGGCGGGGAAGGTGACCTTCCTGAGATCGACGTCATACGCGCCGGGCTCGACGCCGGAAATCGGTGCACGCGCGCGAAAGATGCGCGTCGCCGCGACCGCGGGCTGCGTTGCGGAGCGCGCGAGCTCGTCGCGGCGGAGCAGCAGGAACGCGAGGATCACCGCCTCGCCGGGGCCTGTGCCGGTGATCGTGACGTCCTGACCTCGTGCAGCGAATCTGCCGTCGCCGGGAGCGAGATCGGCCGAAGCGCCGTTCATCCCGATCGCGGCATGGCCGGAGAGGAGGTAAACGATGCCGTCGCCGACGGCGAGGTGGGCCTCGGTGCCCGGGCCCACCGCGACGCGCAGCAGCTCGACGTAGCGCGGGGCTTCGGTCAGCGACGCGAGGCTCCCCGATGCGACGTGCGGCGTTTCGGGCCCGCGCGCCTGCGCCGCGGCACCGCCTGCGCCGCCGAGCAGGGTGAGCGCAACGACCCACGCGGCAAGCGAGACCCATGCGGTGAGCGAGCTTCCCTTTGTCGCGGACATGGCGCCTCCTGCGCAGGACCCCCGATGGCGGCATCGTACGCGCAATTTCTTTCGGCAACCGGCCCGGGCGCCCCGATGCCGAGCATCCGATCGACGTGCCGCGGATGCCGATTGACACGCACCGGACGCCAGCGCACATTGCGCGCGACGGCGCGCTGCCGCCATAGAAGGGGAGGAACGGCGATGAGAACCTCGATGCTGCCCGTTGTGGTGTGCGCAGGAATCGGTCTCGCGGTCGCAGGCAATGCGTGCGCGGGGCCACCCGAGGAAGTGGCGGCGGCGACCCAGACGTGGGTCGACGCGATGAATCGGCACGACGCAAAAGCAGTGGCGGCGCTCTACGACCAGGAGGCCGTCCTCTGGGGCACGCGTTCACCGACGCTGCGTGACACACCGGCCGCCGTCGGCGGCTACTTCAAGCTGCTCGACACGGTGCCGCCATCGTACAAGGTCGTCGTCGACGAGCAGAAGATCCGCGTCTACGGGAACATCGCCATCGACACCGGCCGCTACACGTTCTCGGAGCTGCACGACGACAAGCCGGTCGTGCGGCCGGCGCGATTCAGCATGGTGTTCCTGAATCGCGGCGGCCACTGGCTGATCGTCGATCACCACTCCTCGGCCGTGCCCGCCGCTCACTGAGCCTGGCGCTTCGGCTCGACCTGCACCATCACTTTTCGGTGAGTGCGGCCGATTCGAAGGTAGGGCTTGCGACGTCGTCGGAGACGCCCGCGCGCCGGAGCGGCGCGCGCGGAGCGAGCTGCCGCTGAACGAGGTAGAGCGGCCGCTGCTTGACTTCGACGAACATGCGCGCAAGGTATTCGCCGATGATGCCGAGCCCCATCAGCTGCAGGCCGCCGAGGAAGAGGATCAGCGTGATGAGCGACGGATAACCGGGCACCGGGTTGCCGATGACGACCGTTCTGATGACCACGTAGACGCCGTAGGCGAACGCGACGAGCGCGGTGACGAGGCCGATGTAGCTCGCGAGCTTGAGCGGTACCGCCGAGAACGACGTGATGCCTTCGAGCGCGAAGTTCCACAGGCTCCACCAGTTCCAGCTCGTCCGTCCCGCGTAGCGCGGTTCGCGGTCGAACTCGAGCTCGCGCGTCGGGTAGCCGATCCACGCGAAGAGCCCCTTCATGAACCGGCTGCGCTCGGGGAAGCGCCGCACCGCGTCGGCGGCGCGCCGCGACAGCAGCCGGAAGTCGCCGACGTCGGCGGGAATGGCGATCGGGCTCATGCGCCCGATGATCCGGTAGAACGCATGCGCGGTCGCCGCCTTGAGCCAGCCGTCCTGGTCGCGGCTGCGCCTTCGCATCTGCACGACGTCACTACCCTCGCGCCACGCGGCAATCATCGCCGGAATGCACTCGGGAGGATCCTGGAGGTCGGCATCGATCACGATGACCGCGTCGCCGCAGGCGGCATCGAGCCCCGCGCTCATCGCGATTTCCTTGCCGAAATTGCGCGACAGGTCGATCACGCCGACACGCGGATCATGGTCGCGCAGCGCACAGAGCTGCGCGAGAGACGCATCGCGGCTGCCATCGTTGACGTAGAGGATCTCGCAGTCGAGGTCGAGCGCGTCGAGGACGGCGGACAGCCGGCGCGCGAACTCGGGCAGCACGTCAGCCTCGTCGTGCACCGGCACGACGATCGAAAGTGTCTGCATCGATGTCGCGTCGCGGGCGCTGAGGACGTCCATCGCCGGTTGGCGAAGATTCAGAATGTCCATCGCCGATTGCCGAGGAAAGTGAACGCGAGCACGGCCGCCGTTGCGACCACCTGCGCGGCGAGGTAGTTCGCGTGCGCCGCAGAAACGAGCAGCGCGACGACGGCCGCGTTGAGGGCGATGCCGGCAAGCGCAGTGGCGGCAAACCGCGGCAGCGCGCGCAGGTGCGATGCGCTGCTGCCGAACGTGTAGCGGTGGTTGAGTCCGTAATTGACGAGCGCGCCGGCCACGGCGCCCACCGTCGAGGCCGCAACGGCGTCGACGCCGAGGCTCTCCACGAGGCCGACGAGGATCGCATATTGCACGGCCGTGCCGACTGCGCCGGCCGCGGCGTAGCGGAGGAATTGGCGAAGCATCGATCGTCGCGCCAAAGGCGAGGAATTATACTCAGCCGCGATGAAACCGGCCCGAACGATCGCGCTCGTCGCTCCCGTCGCAGGGCTCGTCGCGACGGCGTTCGTGCTGCATCCCGGCCAGTATTCGTTCGACTCGGCATATCAGCTGTGGCAGGCGCGAAGCGGTACGTTCAACGACACGTCGCCCGTCGCGATGACCGCGCTGTGGTCGCTTTTGCTGCGCATCGGCGGCAATCCCGCGGCGCTTCTATGGCTCAACCTCGCGATGTTCTGGGCCGGGCTCGGCCTCGCCGTCGCAACGATCACGCGATCGGCCGTGTGGCGCGTCGCGCTGCTCGCGGTCCTCGGCTTCGCGCCGCTCACGCTCGTCGAGATGGCGCAGCTCCTGACCGATGCGCACTTCGCCGCCGTGATGACGCTCGCGACGGGCCTCGCCGCGTGGGGCATCAGCGCGCGGCGCCGGGCGCCGCTTCTCGTCGCCTGCGCGGCACTCATCTGGGCCGGCTGCATCCGGCACAACGCGCCGATCGCGATCCTCCCGTTCGGCGGCATTGCCGCGCAGGCACTGCGCCCGGCGCGCGCCGGAGCGGCGCCGGACGCGGTGCCGGACGCGGCGCCGGATGCGACGCACGGATGGGGCGCCGCGTGCGCGGGGGCGATTGCGCTCTGCGTCGTCTCGGCCGCACTTTCGGTTGCCCTCGATCGCGTGCTGGCGCGCGAGCACGCGACGGTATGGCCATCGCTCGCGCTGTGGGACCTCGCCGCGATCTCGGTTGCGAGCAACGCGATGCTGCTTCCGGCATTCACGCGCGGCGCCGGGCTCACTTCGCGCGAGCTCGTCGACACCGGCGCGTTCGACCCCGCGAGCAACACGCTCCTGTATCAGAAGTCACGATCGGGTGTGCGTGACGGGCTCGGCGAGCCGTACTCGCCGCCGCAATTGCGCGCATTGCGGCGCGCGTGGCTCGCGGCCGTCGCCGATCATCCGTATGCCTACGCCGCGCATCGGCTGCGCACGCTGTGGCTCCTGATCGGACCGCACCGCGGGCCCGTCCAGGGCGTCGCTTACTACGAGGCGCGCGTCGCGTTTCGCGATAATCCTCCGTTGCCTCAGCCGCTCGCCCCACGCGCGCAGCACCGCGTGTATGCGATCGCCGCGGTGCTGAAGCCGACGTGGTGGTTTGCCGGAGCGACGTATCTCGCGGCTTCGTTGCTGGCGCTCGCGATGGCGAAGCGGCGGCGCGCTTCAGGTCGCGTCGCGATTGCGGTGGGTGCGAGCGCGATCGTCTACACGCTTCCGCTGGTGCTGCTCGCTCCGAGCGCCGAGCTTCGCTATCTCACCTGGCCGATCGTCGCCGGCCCGCTCGCGCTGCTTTTCGCGCTCGCGTCACGCGACTTCGCGCTCGCGTCACGCGACGCTCCAGGCGGCACAACTGGCACCACCGTCATCCACACATCACATCACCCCTGAATTCCATGCCCGCTGCCATGCATTTCCCGTTCTCGACCGCTCCGCAACGTTGCCCACTGACCCGCGCACAACGCTCGTCTCGCGACCCTTCGCGACCCCGGCGAGGCGCCGCGCTTCGTGCGATCGCCGGCGCCGCGCTTCGTGCGATCGTCGGCGTTGCGCTCGCCGGCTGCGCGCTGTATGGGGCGGCTGCGCAGGCGGCGAGCCTCGCGCTCGCCGGCGGCGCGTCGTCCGATGCGAGCATCGTCGGCGCCGCGTGGGGATGGAGCGCGCCGCAGCCGCTGCGCGAATGGACGCGGTCGCGACTCACCTGGGGCATCGAATCCGATGCGATGAACATTCACGCGCGGCACGGCCGCCCGTTCGGCGAGGCCAACATCGCCGCGATCGGCGTGACGCCGAACCTGCGCATCGAGTGGCCGCGCGGAAACGTCACGCCTTACGCCGAGGTCGGCGTCGGCGCGCACCTCCTCTCGCATACGCATCTGCGCGGCGGGCCGCGCCTCGGCACCGCGTTCCAGTTCGGCGAATGGCTCGGCGCGGGACTACGCTTCGGTGCGCAGCACGCGTTCGAAGCCGGCCTGCGCCTCGAGCACCTCTCCAACGCCGACATCAAGCTGCCGAACGACGGCATCACGTTCGTCGAGGCGCGCCTCGGCTGGCATTTCTGACTTCGGCCAGCACTTCCTGACCACGCAGCACGCGGCGGCAGCTTCGTCAGTCGTCGTCGTCGCGTGACTGGCTGGCGCCTGCCTGCGCGTGATGTTCCTGCACGCCTGCCTGCGCGTGAAGTTTCTGCGCACCCGCGGCGTTATCGATGCCGGGCCTCGGCACGACGCCGAGCCACAGCCCGCCGACCAGCGCCACGAGGAGGAACGCGGGGACGAGGCGTGCGCGGCGGATGCCTTCGCCGGGCGAGCCTTCCTTGCGGCCGGTGATCATCGCCTTCGCCAGGTTCTCTCGGTGCAGCAGGCTCGAGATCACGACGCCCGCAATATGCACGAAGACGACGGTGAGCATTGCGTTGGCGACGCCCTCGTGCAGCTCCTTCATCGCGTGACCGCCGACGTCGTTCCAGACCGCGAGCCCGGTGAGCCCGGTTGCGAGCCCCAGCGCGAGCAGCGCGTAGATCGCGACACTCCCGGCCGGATTGTGTCCGACGTAGTGGCGCGGCGCGAGCGTCACGAGCGAACGCAGGTAGTCGAGCACCGCGCGCGGCCCGTAGGCGAACGACGCGAAGCGGGCGTAACGGGTGCCAATCACTGCCCAGACGAGCCGGAACGCGATCAGCACGACGACCGTGTAGCCGAGAACGACGTGGACGTCGCGCCAGGCCTTCGAATCGGCGGTGATGTACGCGCCGGCGAAGGAGAGGACGAGGAGCCAGTGGAAAAGCCGCACCGGCAGGTCCCACACGAGTATCGGCTGCCCGCTCGCACCCTCGAATCGCGCGTGCTCGTTGCGGATCATCACTTTCTCCATCGGTTCCTCGATGGAACGAAGCCTGCGCGTGGTTTCTTAGCGGATTCTTAAGCCCCGGCGACGCCGGTCGCGGGTCACGACGGATCGATCACGACAGACCCGTCACCGGGATCGCGGCGCCGTGGATCGCGCGCGCCTGGTCCGACGCGAGAAAGGCGATGACGTCGGCGAGGTCGGTGAGCGCGACCCACTTCGACGGATCGGCGTGCGGCATGTCGCGACGGTTCTCCGGCGTGTCGAGGACCGTCGGCAGCACGCAGTTGACGTTGATCCCGTGCTCGCGCAGCTCGGCGGCCATCGACTCGGTGAGGCGGATCACCGCGCTCTTGGCGGCGGCATAGGCGCCCATCCCCGCGCCGCCGCGACCGGCGGCGAAGGCGCCGACGTTGACGATCGCGCCGCGGCGCGCCGCCAGCATGTGCGGAACGACCGCGTGGGCCATGTTGGTGAGCGTCATCACGTTGAGCGCGAACAGCGACTCGAACGTCGCGGCCGAGCTCGTGTGCACCGGCCCGTCCATGCGAAAGCCGCCGGCGAGATTGAGCAGGGCGTCGATGCGCCCCAGTCGCGCGATCACCGACGCGACGCCTTTCCCGACGGCGTCGCGGTCGAGGAGGTCCGCCACGGCGTGCATCCGCCGCCCGGTCGGCGCGCCGTACGCCTTCGCAAGTGTTGCTTCGGAGCGCCCGAACAACGCGAGCGACGCGCCGCGCGCCTCGAACGTCGCCGCGACGGCGCGGCCGAGATTGCCGGTCGCGCCGGTGATCGCGACGACGCGGCCGCTAAGCTCCATGGCGTGCGACGGTCGCGGACTCCTCCGGCGCCGCGAAGCTCCTGCCGGCCGTCAGATCCTGCGCGAGATACTTCACGCGGTAATCCTCGAACGAGACCTGGTCGGCGGCTTCGATCTCGCGCTGGTCGTCGAGCGACATGCGCGCCATCGACTCGTAGCGACCGCGCATTTCCTCACTCGCCGGCACCGCGAGCACCGCGGCGCGGTTGGCAAGCGACCGCGCAAGTGCGAACTCGTGATACGAATCGTGGTGCTCGCCGCGGATCGCGTGAAGGACGCGCGCGGACGGCGTCGCGCCGGGATTCGCGAACCGCCGGCGCGCTTCGGCGAGCGCGTCGCGGTGCGCACGACTCCCGGTCGCCGCGTCGAGCGCGTCGGCGATCGGCTCGCACTCGTCGACGATCGCCGCGCCCCACGCGGCGAGACCGACGTCGCGACCGCGGCGTTTCAGGTGCAGGCCGGATTCGCGGCCGCGCTCGGCGACCGTG
Organism: Casimicrobiaceae bacterium; assembly: GCA_036379595.1. GTDB lineage: Bacteria > Pseudomonadota > Gammaproteobacteria > Burkholderiales > Casimicrobiaceae > VBCG01. The sequence goes on from DASVGI010000089.1 coordinate 85,427, forward strand.
AACTGGTTACCGGCGATCTCGGCGATCTCCGCCGGGCCGTCCGGCGGGCTCGCCGAGAGCAGGCACTTGACGAGAAACGCATCGAGGAAGCGCATCGTCGTCGCACCGATGCCTTCCGGGGTGTACGGATCGACGTCGAGGTTGCGCACTTCGAGGTACTCGACGCCGCGCTCCATCAGTGCGTGCAGCGGCCGCTCGCCGCGCCGGATCCGGCGCTTCGCGCGGACCGAGCTGTAGAACTCGTTCTCGATCTGGATCAGCGTCGTCGCGAGCTGGCGGTACTCGTCGCCGTCACGGACGCCGATCCGCTCGTACGCCGGCCATCGCTCGGTGAGCCCGCGCAGCAGCGATTTCGCGTACTCGGCAAGGCTGTTGAAGCTGACGCGCATCGACGCCTGCGCCTGACTCTGGTAGCCGAGCGGACCCATGCGCAGCGACGTCGCGTGCGGCAGATAGAAGCTCTTCCCGCCGAGCGAGGTGAGGTCGTGGCGGCGTCCTTCGACGAAGCAGCGACAGACGGCGGGCGAGGCGCCGAAGAGGTAGAGCGGCACCCACGATTCGCGACGGAAGTTGCGGATCAGCGCGAAATACGCAGCGCTTCGGTACGCATCGCCGGGATCGAGGCCGGTGACCGCCGTCGAGCCGAAATCGACGCCCGCGTCGCGCAGAAGCTGCCACGCGGCGACGGGAAGCGAGAAGTTGTAATGGATGCCCGAGATCGTCTGCATCCGCCGCCCGTAGCGCCAGGAGAGTCCGGTGCGATAGACGGTCTTCAGGCGACCGAGGTTCGACCGCCCGTAATGTCCGATCGGGATCTCTTTGTCGTCGGGCAGGCGGCACGGCATGCTGGAGGTCCAGATCGCCTCGTCGCCGATCTCGCCGTAGACGAACCGGTGCAGCTCGGTGAGCTCGGCCACACAGGCAGCGGCGCCGGTGTGAACGCCGGTGATGAGCTCGAGCTGCGACTCGCTGAAATCAGTCGTGATGTGCGGGTGCGTCAGCGCGGCGCCGAGTGCCGCAGGGTGAGGCGTCGTCGCGAGCGAGCCGTCGTCGCGCACGCGCAGGCCTTCGCGCTCGACTCCGCGCAGCAGACTGCCGAGCACTGCGGGTGTAAGCGTATCCAGAAGAGCGGTGCGTTCGGCGGTCTGCAAGCGGTCGATTCCCTGCAACGTGGCGGCGGTGGTGTCCGGGCATTATGCCTGCACCGATATGCCGCGCCTTCGCGCGTGCTATCGCGCCAGCCGTCACTGCTGGCATACTCGCCGCGGTCACGTGTCCCCCACCATGCAATGAACGTCACCATTCTCGGCAGTGGAGTCATCGGTGTTTCGGTCGCCTACAACCTCGCGAAGGCGGGGCACCAGGTGCTCGTCGTGGACCGGCAGCCGGGCGCCGCGCTCGAGACGAGCTTCGGCAACGCAGGCGAGATCTCTCCCGGCTACGCGGCGCCCTGGGCGGGACCGCGCATTCCGCTGAAAGCATTGCGCTGGGCGTTCATGCGCTACCGGCCGCTCGTCGTCTGGCCGCTCCCCGACCCGGCGATGTGGCGCTGGATGCTGCAGATGCTGCGCAACTGCACGTCGGCGCGCTACGACGTCAACAAGACGCGCATGCTGCGCCTCGCCGAGTACAGCCGCGATTGCCTGCGCGAGCTGCGCACTGAGACCGGCATCCGCTACAGCGAGCGCAGCCGCGGCACGCTGCAGCTCTTCCGCACGCAGAAGGATCTCGATGCATCGCGTCACGACACGGCGATCCTCGACCGCTACGGCGTGCGCTGGGAGCGGCTCGATCGCGACGGCTGCATCGGCGCGGAGCCCGCGCTCGCCCGGGTGCGCGAGAAGTTCGTCGGCGGATTGCGCCTGCCCGGCGACGAGACCGGCGACTGTCACCAGTTCACCACCGCGCTCGCGAAGATTGCGCAGGCGATGGGCGTGCGCTTTCGCTTCGACACGGCGATTTCGCGCATCGAGGTCGCGGGAGACCGCGTGAGCGGGATCGCCACCGCCGGCGGCAGGCTGAACTCCGATGCCTACGTCGTCGCACTGGGCAGCTATTCGCCGCTCCTCGTGAAGCCGATCGGTATCGACCTGCCGGTCTACCCGGTCAAGGGCTACTCGATCACGGTGCCGATCACCGACGCCGCCGCGGCGCCCGAATCGACGGTGATGGACGAGACGTTCAAAGTGGCGGTGACGCGGCTCGACGACCGCATTCGCGTCGGCGGGACCGCCGAGCTCGCCGGCTACTCGCGCCGGTTGCGCGAGGGCCGGAGGGCGACGCTCGAGCACGTCGTGCGCGACCTTTTTCCCGACGGAGGTGATCTTTCGCGCGCAACGTTCTGGACCGGCCTGCGGCCGATGACACCCGACGGCACGCCGGTGCTCGGTCCCACACGCTACCCGAACTTGTACCTCGCGACCGGCCACGGAACGCTCGGCTGGACGATGTCCGCGGGCACCGGCCGCGTGCTCGCCGACATCATCTCGTCGAAGAAGCCCGCGATCGACATGGCGGGGCTCACGCTCGATCGCTACGCCGGCAGTGCATAGGGAAAACCGGGACGGACCACGTTTTTCGCAGCGTCGTACCGAGCGATTATGCGCAGCGCGCCGAAAAACGTGGTCCGTCCCGGTTTTCCTCCGCCGGGTGACGCTATGCAATGCCGGCGCACGTGTGCAACAATTGCTCCAAAGGATATTGCATCGGGGTGATTGCGATGCTGGACCGTGACGGCTATCGCCCGAACGTCGCCATCGTCATCGTCAACGGCAGGAACCTGGTTTTCTGGGGCAAGAGGATACGCGAGCACTCGTGGCAGTTTCCGCAAGGAGGCATCAATCCCGGCGAGGCGCCTGAACAGGCGATGTACCGGGAGCTGCGCGAGGAGGTCGGACTCGAGCCGCGGCACGTCAGGATTCTCGGCCGGACACGCGAGTGGCTTCGCTACGACGTTCCGCGGCACTGGATCAGGCGCGAGTTTCGCGGCAGCTATCGAGGGCAGAAGCAGATCTGGTATCTGCTGCGCCTGACCGGCCGCGACAGCGACGTCAGCCTGCGCGCGACGAGCCATCCGGAATTCGACGCGTGGCGCTGGCACGACTACTGGGTGCCGCTCGAATCGGTGATCGACTTCAAACGCGAGGTGTATCGGCGCGGCCTGCGCGAGCTCGAGCGCTATCTGCACACGCGCCCGCAGACGCGCCGTGAGCGTCTGTACGGCCGCGTGCGGCCGGAGATGCCGGCGTCCTACGACGATTCGCCCGTCATCGTCGAACAGCGCTCCGATGTCGACGAAGCCGATTCGCCGCAGGCAGGCGAGCGGCCCGGTTGAGTCGCGCGGCCCTGCGCACCATCCGTCACAGCCGCGGCAGGCAGGCCGCGCCGGCCTCGTTGCAGCTTGCATCCTCGGGAGCGGTCCGCGTGACCGGGCGTACCCAGCTCGCCTGACTGTCCATGCCCGACGCGGCGTGCGGAACGCCCAGGATGCCGCCGACGACCACGCTCGCGAGGTAGCCGAGCACGAACGCGCACAGCACGATCACCAGCGTGAACGGGAGCGCGCGGTCCGCGCTCGCCTTCTTCAGCATCGGCGCGCCGAGGAAGAACGTGTGGAACGAGTACGCCATCGCGGCGAGCCATGGCGCAAACCCCAGCGCACCGAACAGATTGAAGATCCCCGCAAGCCATGCGACGGTGAGGCTGTATGCGACGAGCTTCAGCGACGCGACGAAATCGCGACTGCCGCCGAAGGTCGGCGCCAGTGCATCGACGACCTGCGCGAGCAGGAACGTGATGATGAGCCACAGCACGTACTCGGCGACGGCGAGGCGCAGCGAGTGCCGCGAAACGAGCAGCGCGACGGGGCCGATCGCCGCGAGCAGCATGATCCAGCCGGTATAGAGCGACTGGATATTGGAGGGCTCCACGGCGATCCGGGGCCACTCGCCGCGCGGCTCCAGCACGATCCTCTTCACGCGGTCGGCGAATTGCATCGGGATTCCATGTTAGAGCAGGACGAGGTTGCTGCGGTGGATGAGCTCGGGCTCGTCGACGTAGCCCAGGATCGCCTCGATCTCCGACGAGGGCTGGCCGAGAATCCGCGCGGCTTCCTGCGCGCCGTAGTTGACGAGCCCGCGCGCGAATTCGCGACCGTCGGGCGCGATGCAGCCCACCACCTCGCCGCGTTCGAAATCGCCGCGGACCGCCGTGACGCCGATGGCGAGCAGGCTCTTGCCTTCCTGCGCCAGCGCGCGTACGGCGCCGGCGTCGAGCGTCAGCGTGCCGGCGAGCCGCACGTGATCCGCGAGCCATTGCTTGCGCGCGGCGAGCGCGCTGCGCTCGGCAGAGAGATGGGTGCCGATCGCCTCGCCGGCGGCAAGGCGCGTCAGCACGTCGGGCTCGTGCCCGCTCGCGATCACCGTCGACGCACCCGAGCGCGCGGCCCTGCGCGCTGCGAGCACTTTGGTGAGCATTCCGCCGCTGCCGATCGCGCTGCCGGCGCCGCCCGCCATCGTCGCGAGCGCGGGATCGTCCGACTGCGCCGTGCGCACGAGCGTGGCGTGCGGGTCGCTGCGCGGGTCGGCGGTGTAAAGACCCGCCTGATCGGTGAGCAGCACGAGCGCGTCGGCCTCGATCAGGTTCGTCACCAGCGCACCGAGCGTGTCGTTGTCGCCGAAGCGGATCTCGTCGGTCGTCACCGTATCGTTCTCGTTGACGACCGGGATCACCCCGAGCTCGAGAAGTGTCGTCAACGTCGTGCGCGCGTTAAGATAGCGCCTGCGATCGGCGAGATCCTCGTGCGTGAGCAGGACCTGTGCGGTGCGCAGGCCGTGCGCCGCGAAGGCGCGCTCCCACGCTTCGACGAGACCCATCTGCCCGACCGCGGCGGCAGCCTGCAGCTCGTGGATCGCGTGCGGGCGCCTCGTCCAGCCGAGGCGTCGCATGCCTTCGGCGATCGCCCCCGACGTGACCAGCACCACCGCCTTGTTCATCCGTGCGAGCGCGGCGATCTCGCCGGCCCAGCGCGCGACCGCCTCATGGTCGAGGCCGCGTCCTTCGTCGGTGACGAGGCTCGAGCCGACCTTGACGACGAGGCGCTGCGCGGCGGCGATGCCTGCGCTCATCGCGTTCTCCGGCGCGTGAGCGGACGCGGGCGGACGACCTGCGGCATCGTCGGCTCACCGGCGCTCTGGTTGGGGTGTAGCGCTTCGTCGTCGCTCGGGCGCGTCGCGCCGTCGCTCGTTGCGGAGTCGCTCGTTGCGCTGCCCTGCGCAACCGGATGCGCGTCGAGCCACGCCTGAATGGCCATGACGAGCGCTGCGCAACCGCCGCCGTCGATCGCGCTCACCGCGAACCACGGACCCTTCCAGCGGTAGCTGCGCAGGAACGCGGCGACGCGCGCGTCGCGCTCGTCGGGGGCGACGAGGTCGAGCTTGTTCAGCACGAGCCAGCGCGGCTTGGCATGGAGCGCCGGATCGTACTCGGAGAGCTCGCGCACGATCGCCCGCGCATCGGTGACCGGGTTCGCGTCGGGATCGAGCGGCGCGACGTCGATCACGTGAAGGAGGAGGCGCGTGCGCTGCAGGTGGCGCAGGAAGCGATGACCGAGGCCGGCGCCTTGCGCCGCACCTTCGATCAGCCCCGGAATGTCGGCGACCACGAAGCTTCGCCCCTCGTCGACGCGCACGACGCCGAGCTGCGGCGCGAGCGTGGTGAACGGGTAGTCGGCGACCTTCGGGCGCGCCGCCGAGATGGCGCGGATCAGGGTCGACTTGCCCGCGTTGGGCATGCCGAGGAGGCCGACGTCGGCGAGCACCTTGAGCTCGAGGCGAAGGCGCCGTCGCTCGCCTGGCTCGCCCGGAGTCGTCTGGCGCGGCGCACGATTGGTGCTCGACTTGAAATGAATGTTGCCCAGCCCACCGCGTCCGCCGCGCGCGATCAGCGCTCGTGCGCCGTCGCGATCGAGGTCGACGACGAGCTCGCCCGAGTCGACATCGGTGATCACCGTTCCGACCGGCATGCGCAGCGTGACGTCGGGCGCACCGCGGCCGTAGCGGTCGGCACCGTGGCCGTTCTCGCCGCGCTGCGCGCGATGGGTCCGCGCATAGCGATAGTCGATCAGCGTGTTGATGTTGCGGTCGGCGACCGCCCAGATACTGCCGCCGCGCCCTCCGTCGCCGCCGTCGGGCCCGCCGCGCGGGACGTATTTCTCGCGACGGAACGACGCCGCGCCGTTGCCGCCGTCGCCTGCCTCGACCTCGATCAGCGCTTCGTCGATGAATTTCACGTGGGATTCCTGACGTAGAGCACGAATGTCTCGGTCGTGTCGCCGGCGCGGCTTCCGCCCCACTCGGCGTGCCAGCCCGGTGGCGGTGGGCCGGGCTCGGGCCCCCACTGTACGAGCAGCGCCGGGCAATCGGAATCCGGGTGCGTCTCCTCGCGCAGCGTCGTGAACTTGCCGAAGTACTGGAACAGCGCGCGCTGCGCATCGCCGAGGTTGCGGCTCGCGATGCAACCGCCGGCGGGAAGGTGTGCCGCGATGCTTTCCGCGAGATGCCGGTAGGTGCGCCGCGAGTCGAGATAGGGGAGCCAGATCGTCGAATACAGGCACCACATCAGCGTCATGCCGACCGCCCAGTTGAGGATTGCGCGCCGGTTGCTGCGCCGTGCCGGGCGCACGAGCGCGACCCAGGCGAGCGTCAGCGCGACTGCGGTCAGCACGGCACCGAGGTGGAAGCTCGGCCGATAGCCCGACTCGGCGTCGCGGAACAGCGTCGCCACGGCGCGCGGCATCCCGTAGAGACGCGCATCGATCCATGCGGCCCAGACGAGGAGCCCAAGCAGCCCGAACGTGAGAATGCCGAACCAGTCGAGTGCGGCGGAGTGGCCGCGCTTCAGCGTATCGACTTCGAGCATCGCGAGGAGGGCGAGCGGCACGAGAAGCGGCAATCCGTCGATCAGCTTCGGATCCGGGATGACGAGAAGGTTCGCGAACACGACGAGTGCGAGCACGCCGGGAAGCTCGACCGCGGGCGTCGCAAGGCCGCCGTTGAAGCCCCGGCCGCGCGTCCACAGCGTCCACACGATCAGCGGAACGGCGGGCCAGCCGAACCACAGGATATTGCGAAGGTAATAGAGCGGATCGGCGCCGGCGGAACCGCCGGGAACGGCGACGAAATCGGCGAGGTGCTGCGCGTCGGCCCAGGCGGCGAGGAGACCGTGCCCGCGCAGGCCGAGCGCGACGATCCACGGAAGCACCAGCGCACTGCCAATCACCAGCGCGACCGCGAGCGTGACGAGCCACGCGGTCCCTCGCCATGCGCGCCCGCAGAGCGGAAGCAAGAGCGTCGCAATGAGGATCCACGCCGGGGTCAGCACGCCCTGCGAAAGAAAAGCGATTGCCAGCCCGATGCCGAGCCATGCACCCCCGACCGCGGCACGGCGCAGCGCGAGCGCGTGTCCGTAAAGCGCGATCGCGACACCGGTCATCGCGCCGAGCTCGCCCGAGAGTGCGTGACCGCGGTCCCAGAGGCCGATGGTGCCGATCAGGATCAGCATCGGAAGCCAGCGGAAGCCGGGTCCGGCGAGCTCGACCGCCGCGAGCGACGTGAACAAGAGCGTGAGCGCGAGTGCCGCGCCGGCTGCGACGCGCGCCGCGTCGTAGGCGTCGAGCGGAGGCGACAGCACGCGCTGGCTCAGCGCCGCGATCGCCGGCACGAGCGGCGGGCGCGCGAGGTAGACGTCGCCGGCGAGCCGTGGCACCACGTAGTCGCCGTGCAGATTCATCTGCCACGCGAGATCGAAGTTGACCGCGTCGTCGAACTTCCACGGATCGTGGCCGACGAGCCCGAGCGCGATCCATACCGCGGCAAGAAGCACGAGCCCGGCCTGCTTCCAGCGCCGCCAGGGTTCCGATGGACTGAGGCGCGCCGGATCGGCGACGGGATCGGGAATCGGTCGCGGGCTCAGCATGGGCGCGAGCATGGCGTCATCGGCGGCTGCCGGCAACGAAAAAGGCAGCCGAAGCTGCCTTTTGCGGCGGGTGGTCGGGTCCCGCCGGTCAGGCGGCCGGCGTCGCCGTCTTGCTGCCGTAGCGCTGGCGGAATTTCTCGACGCGTCCGGCGGTGTCGACGATCTTCTGCTTGCCCGTGTAGAACGGGTGGCACGACGAGCAGACCTCGACGTGCAGCGGCTTGTTGATCGTCGAGCGCGTCGTGAACGTGTTGCCGCAGCTGCACGTCACCTGGATTTCGCCGTACGTGGGATGGATGTCGGTTTTCATAGCGTACCTCGTCTGCGGGCGGCAACGATGACACGAGCCGCGACCGGATGAATCCACGGGAACGGGCGCGGCGGGAGGGTGCCGGGCACCGTCGATCGAAAGTGCGGATTATCCCGGAAGGAGCCCCGCGAGGCAAGCCGGGCGGGGCCGGCCGACCCGGGGCTGCAGGCGCATTCATGCGTCTTATCAACAACTTACGCCGAGCATCTCCGCTGAACCCGGGCCCGCTGGCCAGGCCGCGGAGCCGCCACCGAGCGCGCGCTCAGCCGCGCCGCATCGAATCGAAGAAGTCGGCGTTGCTCTTCGTCGCCTTGATCTTGTCGAGGAGGAATTCCATCGCCTCGAGCTCGTCCATCGGATAAAGGAGTTTCCGCAGGATCCACACCTTCTGCAGGATCTCGGGCTTCAGCAGGAGCTCCTCGCGCCGCGTCCCGGAACGATTCACGTTGATCGCCGGGTAGATGCGCTTCTCCGCCATCCGGCGATCGAGGTGGATCTCCATGTTGCCGGTGCCCTTGAACTCCTCGTAGATCACGTCGTCCATCCGCGAGCCGGTGTCGATCAGCGCGGTCGCGATGATGGTGAGCGAGCCGCCTTCCTCGATGTTGCGCGCCGCGCCGAAGAAGCGCTTCGGGCGCTGCAGCGCGTTCGCGTCGACGCCGCCGGTCAGCACCTTCCCCGACGCGGGGACCACGGTGTTGTAGGCGCGTGCGAGGCGGGTGATCGAATCGAGCAGGATGACGACGTCCTTCTTGTGCTCGACGAGGCGCTTCGCCTTCTCGATCACCATCTCGGCGACCTGGACGTGGCGCGTCGCCGGCTCGTCGAACGTCGACGCGACGACCTCGCCGCGCACGGTGCGCTGCATTTCGGTCACTTCCTCGGGGCGCTCGTCGATCAGGAGGACGATCAGGATCACGTCGGGATGGTTCGACGTGATCGCGTGCGCGACGTGCTGAAGCATGACCGTCTTGCCCGACTTCGGCGACGAAACGAGGAGGCCGCGCTGGCCCTTCCCGATGGGCGCGATGATGTCGATGATGCGGCCGGTGATGTTCTCCTCGGCCTTGATGTCGCGCTCGAGCACCAGCGGCTCGTCGGGGAAGAGCGGCGTCAGGTTCTCGAAGAGAATCTTGTTCTTCGCGTTCTCGGGGGGCTCGCCGTTGACCTTGTCGACCTTGACGAGCGCGAAGTAGCGCTCACCGTCCTTCGGCGTGCGGATCTCCCCCTCGATCGTGTCGCCGGTGTGGAGGTTGAAGCGGCGGATCTGCGACGGCGAGATGTAGATGTCGTCGGTGCCGGCGAGGTAGCTCGTGTCGGGCGAGCGCAGGAACCCGAAGCCGTCGGGAAGAACTTCGAGGACGCCTTCGCCGAAGATGCTTTCGCCCTTCTTCGCCTGCGTCTTCAGCATCGCGAAGATGAGATCGTGCTTGCGCATGCGGTTCGCGCCCTCGATCTCCATCGTGTTGGCGATGTCGAGCAATTCGGATACGTGCTTGGCTTTCAGTTCGGATAGGTGCATGGCGCGCGCGAGCGGCGAAGGCGGTCGCAGGGACCGGGGGAAAGAGCAGGGAACTTCGGGGAGCCGCGCCAGGGCACGGCCTGGATGTGCTCCGGCGCACTCCCGCACCGGGCACGGACGGACGCGCACGGCGCCCGCCTGTCATGAAGACAGCCTAGCTGCCTCCGCAGGGGCTGTCAAGGAACACGATCAGAGATGGCTGTCGAGGAAGGCCGTCAGTTGCGATTTCGTCAGCGCCCCGACCTTCTGGGCGTGCGCCTGGCCGTCCTTGTACAGGATGACGGTCGGGATGCCGCGAATGCCGAACTTGGTCGGGGTCGCCGGGTTCGCGTCGATATCGAGCTTGGCCACGGTCAACCGGCCTTCGTACGCCCGAGCCACTTCGTCGAGTACCGGCGCGAACATCTTGCACGGACCGCACCACTCCGCCCAGAAGTCGACCAGCACCGGGTTGCCCGCCTGCAGCACGTCGTGCTCGAACGAGGTGTCCGTGACATGCTTGATGGATTCGCTCATTGCTGTCATTGCCTCCCTCCCGCTTCACGCGGCACACCCCGCAGAAGTCGGGGCCCGAGCCGCGCCGGGAGCTTCAATGATACCGCAAGCACCTGCGTCGCCGGCCGGCGCTGGCGCACCATCTGCTACCATTCCGCCTTCGCCGCGAAGGCGATGCATCGGCCCGCCACCGCGTCCTCGTACATGACCTACGTCGTCACCGAAAGCTGCATTCGCTGCAAGTACACCGACTGTGTCGACGTGTGCCCGGTCGATTGCTTTCGGGAAGGGCCGAATTTCCTGGTGATCGACCCCGACGAATGCATCGACTGCACGCTGTGCGTCGCCGAATGCCCGGTCGAGGCGATCTACGCCGAGGACGATGTTCCGCCGGCGCAGCAGCAGTTCAAGGAGCTCAATGCCGAGCTCGCCCGCCTCTGGAAGCCGATCATCGAGCGCAAGCCGGCGCCGGCCGACGCCGATCAGTGGAAGGACGTTGCAGAGAAGCTTCGTTATCTCGAGCGGTGATCGCAATCGGCGCTGTCGGGTTTGACCGCGACGCCCGCCGCAAACTAAAATTGCGCGGCATTACGCCCGCGCCGTCGTAATCCCGAAGACCCGCCAGCCCGACCAAAGATCGATGATCCGCCATGCCGTTATCGCCGTCGCCCTGCTGACGGCTGCAGCAACCTGCGCCGCTCAGACCACGGCTCCCGTCGGTGATCCCGTGCGCGGGCAGGACAAGACCCGCATGTGCGAGGGCTGTCACGGCCTCGACGGCTATCGCACTGCCTATCCGGTCGTCTACAGCGTTCCCCGACTCGGCGGGCAGCATCCCGAATACCTCGCCCAGGCGCTGCACGAGTACCGCGCGGGCGAGCGCAGCCACCCGTCGATGCGCGCGATCGCGGCATCGCTTTCCGACCAGGACATCGCCGATCTCGCCGCGTATTACGGCGAGAGCCCGAAGGCGACGGCGAGCAAATGATGAACAGAATTCGCGCTCTCCTCCTCCTCGCGGGGCTCGCGATGCTGGCGAGCATGCCGGCCGCCGCTGCCGATATCGCCGCAGGCGCCGTCAAGGTGAAGGAAGTCTGCCAGGCGTGCCACGGCATGAACGGCAACAGCACGTCACCCGCGTATCCGCGCCTCGGCGGGCAGCACGCCGACTACCTGAGGCAGGCGCTGCGCGACTACAAGTCGGGTGCCCGCAAGAACCCGATCATGAACGGCTTCGCGGCGACGCTTTCGGAGCAGGACATCGAGAACGTCGCGGCGTATTTCGCGTCGCAGCCGCAGGTCGTCTTCACCAAGCGCTGATTCAGCGCTGCGGTCCGAGCTTGTCGGGCCATTCGCAGAGGTCGGCAATGATGCACTCGGCGCACTTCGGGCTGCGCGCGGTGCACGTGTAGCGTCCGTGCAGGATCAGCCAGTGGTGCGCGTGACGGCGGAACTCTTCCGGCGTCACCTCGAGTAGCGCGCGCTCGACGGCGAGCGGATCCTTGCCCGGGGCGAGGCGCGTACGGTTGGCGACGCGGAAGATGTGCGTGTCGACCGCGATCGTCGGCTCACCGAACGCGACGTTCAGCACCACGTTGGCGGTCTTGCGCCCGACGCCGGGGAGGCGCTCGAGCGCCTCGCGGTCGCGCGGAACCTGGCCCGCGTGCCGCTCGAGCAGCATCTGCGACAGCGCGACGAGATTCTTCGCTTTCGTGTTGTAGAGGCCGATCGAGCTCACGTAAGGGATAAGGCCGTCGACGCCAAGCTTCACGAATGCCGCCGGCGTGTTCGCGATCGGAAAGAGCTTCGCCGTCGCCTTGTTGACGCCCTTGTCGGTCGCCTGCGCCGAGAGCACCACCGCCACCAGGAGCTCGAACGGCGTGCGAAATCCGAGCTCGCTGCGCGGGTTCGGGTTCGCCGCGCGCAGGCGCTCGAAGATCGCGCGTCGCTTCGCCGCGTTCATCGCGTTCCCGAAAACCGGGACGCACCACGTTTTTCGCGCGCGCGCGCAAGCGCCGCGGCGACGGCCTCGGTGCGCCGGCGCACGTGGTCGTCGATCGGGACCGGGCGCATCGTCGTCCTCGCCCGGCGCGTCGCGCGCACGTCGTAGCGCGCACGCGCGGCACGCACGTCGTCCGCTGTCCATTCACGGCCGGCCGGTTGCATGACGACGCAGTCGACCGGGCACGGCGCGACGCAGAGCTCGCAGCCGCTGCAGAGCTCGGTGAGCACGCCGTGCAGCCGCTTCGGCGCGCCGATGATCGCGTCGATCGGACACGCGGCGAGGCACAGCGTGCAGCCGATGCATCGCGTGGCGTCGATGAAGGCCACCTGCGGAGCGCCCGCGGCCCCGTGGGCGCGGGCGTACGGCGGCGCTGCAGCGTCCGGCATCGTTGCAGGGGTGCCGTCGGGAGCCATGGCTGATTCTAGCTGGCCGATCGCCGCCGCGGTACCGGCCGGCTCGACGGACGCCGCCGCGAGCGCGAGAATGTTCGCTCGTCATGCGCACTCCGCGAAAGCACACCGAGGCCTTTCACCGCCACGACCATGCCGGTGCGCAGGGCGGCTCGGCGCACGTGCACGCGCCCGGCAGTGCCGGGGTGAGGGCGCTTGCCGCCGCGCTCGCGCTCACCGCGACGTTCGCCGTCATCGAGGCGGTCGGCGGGTGGCTCGCCGGCTCGCTCGCGCTCATCTCCGACGCCGGGCACATGGTCACCGACGCGGCGGCTCTGGCGCTCGCGCTGCTTGCGCAGTGGATCGCGCGGCGACCGCCGTCGGCGCGCGCGTCCTACGGCTATGCGCGCGCCGAAGTGCTGGCTGCGTTCATCAATGCGCTGGCGCTCCTCGTGCTGGTCGTGTTCATCGTCTGGGAGGCGGTGAAGCGGATGCTCGGTCCGGAGCCGGTCGCCGGGGCGACGGTGATGGCGATCGCCGCCGCCGGGCTTGCCATCAACGCGATCACCGCGTGGATCGTCTCGCGCGCGTCGAGCACGCCGGTCACGAAGAGCGTGCTGCTGCACGTGCTCTCCGACGCGCTCGGCTCGCTCGCAGCGCTCGTCGCCGGCGTCGTCATCGTCACCACCGGGTGGACTCCGATCGATCCGCTGCTCTCGCTCGTGACGGCGCTGCTCATCCTGCGCTCGACGTGGAGCCTTCTCGCGCAGACGGTGGGCGTGCTGATGGAAGGGGTTCCCGCGCACCTCGACTACGACGCGATCGGCCACGCGCTGCTCGACGTCCGCGGCGTCGACGAAGTGCACGACCTGCACGTCTGGCACATGGCAGCCGAGGAGGCGGCGCTGTCGGCGCACGTCGTCATCGACGCGGGAGCGAACTGGCCGCGGATCCTCGACGAGGCGCGACGCATGCTGCATAGCCGCTTCGAGATCGAGCATGTCACGCTGCAGCCATCGTGGCACCGCGACGCGCGCTGGGCCGGCCGCCGCGTGATCCCGATCAGCGAAGCATCCGACGGGGGGAAGGCCGGCCGCTGACGTTGCGTGAACGGCGTCAGATCCAGCGGGCGCGCCTGAAGCGCCAGAACAGGAGGACGTCGACCGTCACCATCACGGCGATCGCGAGCGGATAGCCGTGCGCCCACTCGAGCTCGGGCATGTATTTGAAGTTCATGCCGTAGATCCCGGCAATCAGCGTCGGCACGGTGATCAGCGCGCCCCAGGCGGCGAGCCGCTTCGTGACCTCGTTGTCGGAGATCCCGATCAGCGCGAGGTTGACCTGGATCGCGGTGGTCAGCATTTCGCGGATGCTCTCGATCGTGCCGTTGATCCGCGCGAGGTGGTCGTAGACGTCGCGGAAGTAGTCCTGCGTACCCTGGCACAGATGCGGGACACGTCCGCCGTAGAGCTTCCCGACCGCCTCCATCAGCGGCGTCACCACGTGCTTCAGCATCATCAGCGTGCGCTTGATCGCGTAGAGCTCCTCGATCTTGCCGCGCGTCGATCCGCTCGCGAACATCTGGTCCTCGGCGGCTTCGAGGCGCGTCTCGAGCACGTCGAGCACCGGGAAGTAGCGATCGACGACGTTGTCGATCAGTGCATAGAACACGAAGCCCGATCCGTGGCGAAGGAGCTCGGGCTCGCGCTCGGTGCGTGCGCGCACCGCCGAGAAGCCGATCTGCGTGCGGTGGCGGACGGTGAGGACGTAGTTCGGCCCGACGAAGATGTCGACCTCGCCCACGACGAGCTCGTCGTCGCCGTCCTCGCCTTTCGCCCACTCGACCGGGTGGAGCACGGCGAACAGCGAATCGCCGTACTCCTCGATCTTCGGGCGCTGATGGCCCTTGCGCGCATCCTCGACGGCGAGCTCGTGCAGGTTGAATTCGCGGGCGACGCGCTCGAGCTCCTCGGGCTGCGGCTCGGCCATCGCCACCCAGACGAAGCAGCCGGGACGTTCGAGGTAATCGCTGATTTCGTCGACGGTGGGGTCGGCGAGCTTGCGGCCGTTTTCGTAGGCTACGCAGTTGATCAGCATGGCGGCTCGCGTTCGCGGAGGCCCGCCATGATAGCGCCAGGAAGCCCGCGGCAGAGGACAGGTAAGATGCGCTCGACAGGTCCGTCCCGGCCACCATGATCATCAGCTCGCTTCTCGACACCGACCTCTACAAGTTCACGATGATGCAGGTCGTGCTGCATCATTTCCCGGCCGCGCAGGCCGAGTACCGCTTCAAGTGCCGCAATCCCGACGTCGACCTGCGCCCGTTCGTCGACGAGATCCGGCGCGAGATCCGCGGCCTGTGCTCGCTTCGCTTCACCGCGCCCGAGCTCGACTATCTGCGGAGCTGGCGCTTCTTCAAGAGCGACTACGTCGACCTCCTCGGCTTGTTCCAGCTCGACGAGCGCTTCATCCAGGTGAGCCCGATTCCGGACAGCACCGAGATCGACATCTGGATCAAGGGCCCATGGCTGCACACGATCATGTTCGAGGTCCCGGTGCTCGCGATCGTCTCCGAGATCTACAACCGGCGCGTGCACCCGCAGCCCGATTTCGATGAAGGCCGGCGCCGGCTGACGGCGAAGATCGAGCTACTGAAGGCAGTCACCGATCCGGGATTCAGGATCGCCGACTACGGCACGCGGCGACGCTTCTCGCGCGCGTGGCAGGACGAGGTCGTGGTGGCGTTGCGCGACGGCATCGGCGCCCGATTCGTCGGCACGAGCAACGTGAAGCTCGCCTGCGACCACAACATGACCCCGCTCGGCACGATGGCGCACGAGTACCTGCAGGCGTGCCAGGCCGTCGGACCGCGGCTGCGCGATTCGCAGGTGTTCGCGTTCAACACGTGGGCGCGCGAGTACCGCGGCGACCTCGGCATCGCGCTCTCCGACGTCTGCGGGATGGATGCGTTCCTGCGCGACTTCGATCTCTTCTTCTGCAAGCTGTTCGATGGCGTGCGCCACGACTCCGGCGATCCGTTCGAATGGGGCGAGAAGCTGATCGCGCACTACCAGAAGATGCGCATCGATCCGCGCAGCAAGACGATGGTGTTCTCCGATTCGCTGAACGTTCCCTTGATGCTGCGGCTGTTCGAATACTTCCGCGGCCGCAGCCAGGTGTCGTTCGGCATCGGGACCAACCTCACCAACGATCTCGGCTACGAGCCGCTGTCGATCGTGATCAAGATGACGCGCTGCAACGGGCAGCCGGTGGCGAAGATCAGCGACGAGCCGACCAAGGCGATGGATTACGACCCGTCGTACGTCGCCTATCTGCGCCAGGTGTTCCAGGCGCCGCCGGCCGAGTCCGCGCCGATCACCGCGGCGGCGGTGCGCGCCGCCGAGCATCGCGGGTAGGGGTCAGGCCGCACCCAGCGCATCGCGGTAGGCGGCGAGCGCGTTCGCCCCGAAGCACGCGAAGATCACGTGCGGAGGAGAGCCCTCGCGCAGCGTGAATGCGCGCACTTCGTGCATGGCGATCATCGTCGCGGCGGCGAGCGGATAGCCGTAGACGCCGCAACTGATCGCCGGGAAGGCGATCGAGCGAGCGCCGATCTCCTGAGCGAGTGTCAGCGAGCTCCGATAGCACGCAGCCAGCAGCGCGCTTTCACCGGCACCACCTCCGCGCCAGACCGGCCCGACCGTGTGGATCACGTAGCGCGCGGGCAGCCGGTAGCCGCGCGTCAGCCGCGCTTCGCCGGTGGGGCAGCCGCCGAGGGTGCGGCATTCGGCGAGGAGCTCGGGCCCGGCGGCGCGATGGATCGCTCCATCGACGCCGCCACCACCGAGCAGCGTCGAATTGGCTGCGTTCACGATCGCGTCGACGGCGAGCGTCGTGATATCGATCTCGCGTGCTTCGAGCCGAGGTGGCTTCATCCGCGTTCCGACAGAATGCCCCGACAGAATGTCCGGAAGATTGCTCGGGCGGCAGTGTAGAGTGCCGCCATGCCCGATTCTCCCCCTCGCGCGGACCGACGTCTCGACCTGCGCGACATCCTGAAGCTGATGGTGGCGGAAGGCCTCGTCAACGCCGCTACCGCCGAGCGCATTGCGCGCGGACGCACGAAGCGCTTCGAGCACCCGCTCGAGCTGATCGCCGACGAGCGGCTCCAGTCGGCGCACCCGCCCGGCAAGCTGCTGACGCTCGACGCGCTGGTCGAGTGGCTGGCGGGCCGGCTCGGTTTGCCGTACCTGCACATCGATCCGCTGCGGATCGATCTCGGCGCGGTGACGGCGACGATGACCAACGCCTACGCCGAGCGCTACCGCATCCTGCCGGTCGCCGTCGACCGCTCGACGCTGACCGTCGCGACCGGCGAACCCTTCGTGCGCACCTGGGCGGACGAGCTCGAGCGCGTGCTGAAGCTCGAAGTGCGCCTCGTGTTCGCGAATCCGGTCGACGTGCGCCGCTACGCCGGCGAGTTCTACAACCTCGCGCGGTCGATGAAGAAAGCGCAGGAGAGCTCGCAGGGCGAGTTCACATTGGCGCGCAACTTCGAGCAGCTGGTCGAGCTCGGCCGGCACGGCCAGCTCGACGCAAACGACCGCCACGTCGTGCACATCGTCGACTGGCTGTGGCAGTACGCGTTCGAGCAGCGCGCGTCCGACATCCACATCGAGCCGCGCCGCGACGTCGGGCTGGTGCGCTTTCGCATCGACGGAGTGCTGCACCAGGTCTATGCGATCCCGACGCTCGTGCTCACTGCGGTGACGTCGCGGATCAAGCTTCTCGCGCGGATGGAGATCGTCGAGAAGAGGCGCCCGCAGGACGGGCGCATCAAGACGGTGGCGCCCGACGGCAGCGAAGTCGAGCTGCGGATCTCGACGATGCCGACCGCGTTCGGCGAGAAGATCGTGATGCGCATCTTCAGCCCAGACGTGCTGGTGCGCGACTTCGCCGATCTCGGCTTCACCGCTGAGGACCGGACGCGCTGGGAGACGATGACCGGTGCGCCCAACGGCATCGTGCTCGTCACCGGACCGACGGGCTCGGGCAAGACGACGACCCTCTATTCGACGCTGAAGGGGCTCGCAACGCCCGAGGTCAACGTCTGCACGATCGAGGATCCGATCGAGATGATCGAGCCCGCGTTCAACCAGATGCAGGTGCAGCCGGCGATCGGCGTCGACTTCGCCTCGGGCGTACGAACGCTGCTGCGCCAGGACCCCGACATCATCATGGTCGGCGAGATTCGCGATCGCGACACCGGCGAGATGGCGGTGCAGGCGGCGCTGACCGGGCACCTCGTGCTCTCCACGCTGCACACGAACGATGCGCCGTCGGCGGTGACGCGCCTGCTCGACCTCGGCATCCCCGCCTACCTGATCAATTCGACGCTCCTCGGCGTCATGGCGCAGCGCCTGGTGCGCACGCTGTGCCCGCATTGCAGGAAGCCGGTCGAGGGTCCCGACGACGCGGCGTGGGAGACGCTGACTGCGCCATGGCGCAGTGTGCGCCCGGCCAGCGTCATGGGCGCGAGCGGCTGCCTCGAATGCCGGATGACCGGATACCTCGGGCGGGTCGGGCTCTACGAGATCATGCTGATGAGCCCCGCGCAGCGGCGGCTGATCACCCACGAAGCGGACGACCGCGCGATCCGCGAGCAGGCGATGAAGGACGGCATGACGCCGCTGCGCGTCTCGGGTGCGGCGAAGGTCGCGGCAGGAGTGACGACGATCGAAGAGGTCGTCAAGGTCGCGCCGCTGGTGTAGCGCGCCGTGATCGAAGGCACCGGCGGGTTGCGCAAGTCGCGCCGTTTGCAGAGAGACATCGTGCTTTTCGACCCCGCCCGACACGAACCCCTCCTCGACATCGACTGGGACGCCAAGCGCGTCCGCGCGGCAATTGCTGCGATCGTCGAAGAGATTCAGGCGACGCACAGCACCGACGTTACGTGGCCGTTGCACCCACTCGATGAAGGGAGCGTTCCCGAGCCGCCACACAAGTCGATCTATCTGGGCGCGTCCGGTGTGCTGTGGGCGATCTGGTACCTGGAGCGAGCTGGCGCGGTGTCGCTGCGCATCAGGCCGGCCGACTTGATCGAGCGCGTATACGAGTCTTACCTCGCTCAACCGGATACGGGTGAAGTCGTGCCTTCGTACTTTCTGGGCGAGGTCGGCATTCTGCTTATCCAGTGGCGATTGACTGGCTCGAGGGAGTCGGCCGACCGGATCTATGAGGCGATCGCCAGGAACATCCCTAACCCGACCAACGAGGCACTCTGGGCGGCACCAGGCACGATGGTTGGCGCCTTGCACATGCTTGGTTGGACGGGAGAAGTGCGCTGGCGTGAGCTCTACCTGGAAAACGTCGAGCAACTCTGGCGCACCTGGCTTCCGAGCCCCGCGGCCGGCTGCCACCTGTGGACGCAGGATCTCTATGGGCGCATCGACCAGCTACTCGGCGCCGGTCACGGCTTCGCGGGAAATGCCTATGCGCTGCTGCGCGGCGCGGCACTGCTGCCCGTGGATCGCCGCGAGGTCCTCTACGATCGCTGTGTCGAGTCCCTTCGTGCCACCGCGCTTGTCGAGGATGATGGTGCCAACTGGCCTCCAGTTGCGGGCGCGCCAGGTGCCGGCCACACCAAGATTCTCTTGCAGTGGTGCCACGGCGCGCCCGGTATCGTGACTGGCCTGTCGGACTTTCCAGTCGAGCGCTCGGTTGACGTGGACAACCTGCTGGTCAAAGCTGGAACCGCGATCTGGATGGCCGGTCCGCTCGCCAAAGGCTCTGGTGTTTGCCACGGCACGGCGGGTAACGGCTATGCCTTTCTCAAACTTTACCAGCGCACACGCGACCCAATCTGGCTTGCACGCGCGCGATCCTTTGCGATGCATGCAATCGTTCAGAGCGAACGGGCACAGCAGCAGTATGGGCGCCGCCGATATTCGCTTTGGACCGGCGACGCGGGACTCGCGATTTATCTGTGGCACTGCCTGACGGAATCCGGTGGCTTGCCCGCGTTCGACGTCCTTGACTAGCCGACCGTGACTCATGCGCGAGTTGCACGATCTGACCGAACGCGGCGAGCGCGGTCGCATCACGCCGAAGGTCATGCATAATCGCGTGGAACTGGACCTGCCGCTCACGCTGTCACGCAACGCGCGTTGACTGCAGTAGCGCGCCATTCCAGAATGGCACGCTTTGAGATGACGCCGCGGCTGATTCGGGGGTCAGACCATGACGACACCAAGCGAGCGATTGGCCGAGGCCAATGCCTGCCACGACGACGATGTGCCGCGCGGCGCCGAGTTGCTGCGTTCGATCGACCCGGAAGCATTGGCGGCCAATGAAACTCGTACCTACGCCTTCCTGATCAACCACGTTCTCGGCGAGAAGCTGGGCTGCTGGGCGGAGGCGTTGAAGTGCCAGCGGCGCAATCTGGAGCGGCCGGAGCGGCTGCCGGTTCTATGGCGCCAGCTCGGAGCGGCTGCCTCCGCACTTGGCGATACCGCCGTACTCGACGAGGCTGTCTCGGCCTACGCGATCGCCAACGAGGTGGACGCGGCGCGTGCCCGCGACATCATTCAGCTCAATGCGGCGATGTGTCTCGCGCCGTCGAGCGCGGCGGCCGAAGCCGCGGCGCGCACGCTTGCAGCGATCACACCGCTGACAGAAGTCGCGTGGCAACCTGAATCGCCTCTCGATGGCGCGGCGGCCATGTGCCTCAACAATCTGGCGAGCGGTCTGCAGGATCGGCCGCTTCCCGACCTGCGCCATGCCGCCCTGCGCACCGCCGTTGAGCGATGTGCTGGACTCGCACACGTCTTCTGGAAACGTGCCGGTACCTGGGTCAATGTCGAGCGCGCGCTCTATCTGCAGGCGATGGTCGGCAACGCACTTGGCGACGCCGATGCTGCACGTCGCTTCGCGTCAGAAGCGCTCGCCATACTCGACGCCAACGACGCCGACCACGCTGAAGACGTGGACCGCGCCTTCATCGAGCTCGAGCGCGCTCATGCCTGCAAGCAGCTCGGCTTGAACGACGAAGCCGCCGTCGCGCAGGGAAACGCCCAGGCGATTGCCGGTGCGTTCAGCGATGCGTCGCTGAGTCGCTGGTATGAATCGCGCAGCGCGCGACTGGCGACGCTGCCTGCGTGAGCTTGTCGCCATTCGCGAATTTGCCAAGATTGGCGGATGGGGTGGGATTCGAACCCACGAAGGACTTGCGCCCTTGCCGGATTTCAAGTCCGGTGCATTCAACCGCTCTGCCACCCATCCACGGGTGCGATCCGCGCACACAGCGCCAGAACCGGTCCCGATTCTGCTAGTCTAATGCGCGTTGAGGCCCTGTTTGGCCTCGGGTGTCGTTAGGGGCACCCCTTATTCGGAGGATACATGGATCCAAGACTGCAACCGGTGCTGGTCGATCAGCCGAAGGTGGTGGAGGGGCAGGTCGCTGCCGACGTCCAGCACCGCGTGCTGCGCAACACCTACTGGCTGCTCGCGTTGTCTATGCTGCCGACGATTGCCGGTGCGTGGACCGGCATGCAGTTCAACTTCGTCAAGCTGTTCGTCGCCGCGCCGGTGATGACGCCGCTCCTGATGTTCGCGGTGATGATCGGCGCGTTGTTCGCGGTGACTGCGCTGCGCAACAGCGCGTGGGGTGTGCCGGCGCTGTTCGGCTTCACGTTCATCGCCGGGCTGATGCTGGCGCCGATCCTGTCCGTGGCTGCGGGCTTCCGCAACGGCGGCCAGCTCGTAGCGCTCGCGGGAGGAATGACGGCGGCGATCTTCTTCGGCATGGCGACGCTCGCCACGGTGAGCAAGCGAGACTTCTCGTTCCTCGGGAAGTTCCTGTTCGTCGGGCTGATGCTCCTGATCGTCGCGTCGCTCGCGAACCTGTTCTTCCAGGTTCCCGCGGTGACGCTCACCGTATCAGCGATCGCGGTGCTGATCTTCTCGGCGTATCTGCTCTACGACGTGAGCAGCATCGTGCGCGGTGGCGAGACGAACTACATCTCGGCGACGCTGAAGCTGTTCCTCGACATCTACAACATCTTCATCAGCCTGCTCAACCTGCTGCTGGCGTTCTCGGGTCAGCGCGACTGACCGCACCGGCAGGCACGCAGCATGCGACGGGGCGGGCCTTCCGCCCCGTCGCCGTTTTGGCGGCCCCTCAGCGCGTGAACAGCGCGATCGATTCGACGTGCGCGGTGTGCGGGAACATGTTGACGATCCCGGCCGCTTCGAGAATGTAGCCGCGCTGGTGGACGAGCACCGCGGCGTCGCGCGCGAGCGTCGCCGGATTGCACGACACGTAGACGATGCGCTGCGGCGCCTCGGCCGCGTCGTGCGCGGGCAGTGCCTTGACGAGCTCGATCGCACCCTCGCGGGGCGGGTCGAGCAATATCCGGTCGAGCGGGCCTGCGCGCGCGACCGCTTCGGCCGCGGAACGAAAGAGATCGGCGCAGACGAATGCCGTCGACGCTCCGAGCGCATTGCGGCGTGCGTTCTCGAGCGCGCGCGCGACGAGCGTGCGGCTCCCTTCGAAGCCCGTCGCAAACGCACCGCGGCGGGCGATCGGCAGCGTGAAGTTGCCGAGACCGCAGAAGAAATCACCGATGCGCTCGCGCGGCTGCGGCGCGAGGAGCTGCAGCGCGCGCCGCACGAGCACGCGGTTGACCGCGGTGTTGACCTGCGTGAAATCGGTCGGCGCGAACGGCACCGCAACATCGAACTCGGGGAGCGTGTACGCGAGCGTCGCCGAGGGCGGGTGAAACGGAACGACCGTTTCGGGGCCTCCGGTCTGCAGCCAGAACTCGACGCCGTGGGTGTCGGCGAACGCGACGATCCGCGCGAGGTCGGCATCCGACGGTGGCGCCAGGACGCGCAGCACCAGCGCATACACGCGTTGCGTCGCGTCGGCTCCTGCACCCTCCGCGCTGCGGGGAACGAGGCGCTCGCCGACGGCGACCTCGATCTGCGGCAGACGCGTCCTGATCGACAGCGATTCGACCAGCGCACGCAGCGGCAGCAGGAGCTCCGAGACGCGCGGCGGCAGCACGTGGCATTCGCGCATGTCGGCAACGTAGCTCGACCTCCGCTCGTGGAAGCCGACCAGCACGCCGCCTTTCTTCGGAACATCGCGCACCGAAAGCCGCGCCCGGTCACGGTAGCCCCACGCCGGGCCCGCGATTGCGGGAAGGATCGTCGCCGGCCGCACGCCGCCGATGCGTGCGAGCGTTTCCTCGAGCACGCGCTGCTTTGCCGCCACCTGCAGCGGCAGGTCGGCGTGCTGCAGCGTGCAGCCTCCGCACACTCCGAAATGTGGGCAGCGCGGCGCGCAGCGGCCGGGATTGGCCGAGCGCACGCTGACTGTCCGCGCGACGTCGAAGCTCGGCTTGCGGCGCAGCAGCTCCGCTTCGACGACTTCGCGCGGAAGCGCACCGTCGACGAACACCACCTTGCCCTCGGCGCGCGCAACGCCGCGGCCGTCCTGGTCGAGCGATTCGACGGTCAGTTCGAGCATGATGGACGGCGCGCATTGTACGCGCGAGGCGTCGCGGCTGTCGGTAGAATGCCCGCATGAAACTGCTCGCCATCGAGTGCTCGACCGCGTGGCTTTCGGTGTGCGCGCACGATGGCCGCGCGCTGGCGACGCGGCGCGAGCGTTCCGGCGCAAGTGCGTCGGCACGGATTCTCGGCTTCGTCGAGGAAGTGCTCGCCGAGGCGGGCTGGAGGCTCGGCGAGCTCGACGGAATCGCTTTCGGCAGCGGGCCGGGAGCCTTCACCGGGCTGCGCGTTGCCTGCGGTACCGTGCAGGGGCTGGCAGTGGGTGCGGCGCTCCCGGTCGTCGGGATCGCGAGCCTCGCGGCGATGGCACAGGCGGCGTCGCGCATCCACGGTGCGACGCGCGTCGTCGCGTGCCTCGACGCGCGAATGCGCGAAGTTTATTTTGGAGCGTACCGGCGCAGCGCGGACCGCAGGGTCGATGATTGGCTGACCGACGTCGAGCCGATCGTCTGCCCGCCCGGCGAGGTCACGCCGCCACGGTCGGGCGCGTCGGGCTGGTTCGGTGTCGGCGACGGATTCACCGTCGATCCCGGGCTCGCGCAGCGTCTCGCACTCGTCGGAGTCGATGCGTCGATCGTTCCCGACGCGATCGACGTTGCCACGCTCGCCGAACGGAGCTTTGCCGCAGGCGGGGGTCGGCCGGCGCGCGACGCGCAGCCGCTCTACGTCCGGCATCGCGTCGCGCTTACCGAAGCCGAGCGCGCTGCCGGCGCTCGCCTCTAGGCCGAGTCATGGCGACGCTGCTGTCGAGTGCGACCCACGCGGCCACCCTCGCGCGCGTTGCCTGGCGGCCGCTTACCGCCGCTGACGTGGAGACCGTCGCTGCGCTCGAGGCGCGCGTCCACGCGGCGCCGTGGAGTGCCGGCAACTTCCACGATGCGCTGCGCGCTGGCTACGCGGCGCGCGCGGGTCTGCGCAACGGGCGCATCGTCGCGTATGGAGTGCTGATGCTCGGCCCCGGCGAAGCCCAGTTGCTCAACCTGTCGGTCGCCCCGGAAGCGCGCCGCGAAGGGCTCGGACGCGCGCTGCTCGCGCAGTTCATCGAGACGGCCGAGCATTGCGCCGCCGAGCAGATGTTCCTCGAAGTGCGCGTGAGCAACGTGGCCGCGATTTCCCTGTACGAGCGCGAAGGGTTCGTCGCCGTTGCGCGCCGCGCGAGCTACTATCCGCCGGCGCCGGGCGGCGAGCGCGAGGACGCACTGGTGATGCGCTGCGCGCTCGGGCGCCTGCGACGACGGCCCGATACGCCTCCCTCATCGATCGGGGGCGCCGGTCCCGGAGACGCCGGCTCCTTGTCCGGCTGAGCCGATGCTGGAACGTTCGGAATTGCTTCGCGAGATGGGCCTCGCGCCGCTGTGGCGGTTGCGGCGCACCGGCGCCGGGGCCGAATCGGGCCCGAGAGCGACTGACACCGTTGCAGCCGACAGTGTCGCGACCAACGCGGCCGCGGCCGTCACTGTTGCGACCAACGCTGTCGCCACCGACGCTGTCGCGACCAACGCGCGCGAGGCGCGCATCGCGACGCTCGACTTCGACGCGATGCCCGCCGACATCGCCGCATGCACGGCGTGTCCGCTGTGCCGAACGCGACATCGCACGGTGCCGGGGATCGGCGACCCGCAGGCGCGCTGGCTGTTCGTCGGCGAAGCTCCGGGTGCCGACGAGGACGCCCGCGGCGAGCCCTTCGTCGGCCGAGCAGGTCGACTTCTCGACAACATGCTTGCCGCACTCGGCCTCGCGCGGGGCCGCGACGTCTATATCGCGAACGTGCTGAAGTGCCGCCCCCCGGGCAATCGCACACCCGCACCGCTCGAAATCGCTGCCTGCCGGCCGTACCTCGATCGGCAGATCGAGCTGATCGCACCGACGCTGATCGTCGCACTCGGCAAGGTCGCCGCCGCGGCACTGCTCGGTACCGACCAGCCGGTCGGCGCGATGCGCGGGCGCGTGCATCGTTACCGCGGCACCGCGCTCGTCGTGACCTACCATCCTGCCTACCTGCTGCGCAGCGCCACCGAGAAGGCGAAGGCCTGGGAGGATCTACTGTTCGCGCGCCGCAAGCTGCGCGAGCTCACGGCGGCGGACTGACGGCAAAGCGTGGCTCCCATGCGGGCGCCGCGATGCCGGTGCCGCTCTTGCGTCGCCGGCCCCGAGACCGCATATTGCGACTGGGCCGGGCAAATCGACCGGCGTCCTGCTGGGGGGATTCGATGTTGCGCAAGCTCGCCACGCTGCTCGCGGTCGTCGCGACGCTGTCACTTTCGGGATGCGGCTACAACACGCTGCAGACACAGGACGAAGCAATCAAGGCCGCCTGGTCGGAGGTGCTGAACCAGTACCAGCGGCGCGCGGATCTGGTTCCGAACCTCGTCAACACGGTCAAGGGCTATGCCGCGCAGGAACAGACCGTCCTGACCGAGGTCACCAACGCGCGCGCGGCCGTCGGATCGATCAAGGCGACGCCCGAGCTCGTCAACGATCCGGTCGCGTTCCAGAAGTTCATCGCCGCGCAGAACCAGCTTCAGGGAGCTTTGTCGCGCCTGCTCGCGGTGTCGGAGAACTACCCGCAGCTCAAATCCGATGCGTTGTTCCGCGATCTCCTGTCGCAGCTCGAAGGCACCGAGAATCGGATCGCCGTCGCACGCAATCGCTACATCAAGGCGGTGCAGGAATACAACACGACGGTCCGCCAGTTCCCGACCAACCTGACGGCGATGGTGTTCAAGATGGGCACCAAGGCGAACTTCACGGTGACCGACGAGGCCGCGGTGAGCACGCCGCCGAAGGTCGATTTCGCGAAGCCCGCACCGGCCGTTCCCGCGCCTTCGGCGCCGGCTCCCGCCGCGCCCGCTCCCGCCGCGCCGGCGAGCAAGTAACGCGGCGTTGCGCGTCGCGCTCGCGTCGATGCATATGCCCCGCGGATCGGGCGCCGCGGCGATCGCGACGCTCACCGCGCGGATCATCGCGTGGCTCGCGATGGTTGTGGCGCTCGCCGTTTCGGCGTTCGCTGTGGCACAGCCGGCGTCGCTCGCCGGCACGGCCGCGCCGGCGCCGGTGCCGAAGCTCAACCAGCGCGTCACCGACCTCACCGGCACCCTTTCGGCGAGCGAGCAGCAGGCACTCGATTCCAGGCTCGCCGACTGGGAGCGTGCGAGCGGCAATCAGCTTGCAGTGCTGCTCGTACCGACCACCAGGCCGGAGCCGATCGAAGCGTATTCGATTCGCGTCGCGGAGGCCTGGAAGATCGGGCAGAAGGGGCGCGACAACGGCGCGATCTTCCTCGTCGCGAAGAACGACCACCGCATGCGCATCGAGGTCGGCTACGGCCTCGAGGGCGTGCTCACCGACGTCACGTCGCACCGGATCATCGACGAAACGGTTGCGCCGCTGTTTCGCGAGGGCAAGTTCGCCGAAGGCATCAACGCCGGCGTCGACCGCATCATTGCCGTCGTGAATTCCGGGAATCCGCTTCCTCCGGCGCGGGCCGCGCCTCCCGCGCGCGGCAAGGTCGGCTTCGACCTGCAGTCGCTTCTCGTGCTCGTTCTCGTCGTCGTGCCGGTGGTCGGCTCCGTCCTGTCGCGAATCTTCGGGCGCACGCTCGGGTCGACCGTCGGCGGCGGCATCATCGGAGTCGGTGCGTGGCTGATTGCCGGCTCGATCGCGATCGGCATCGGCGCCGGCGTGATCGCGTTCTTCGTCATGCTGCTGTTCGGCGCGGCCGGCGGCATCGGCCGCGGCGGGGGAGGATGGATCCCGATGGGAGGCGGCTTCGGAGGGGGCGGTTTCGGCGGAGGAGGCTTCGGCGGCGGGGGCGGCTTCTCGGGTGGTGGTGGCGGCTTCGGCGGCGGCGGCGCATCGGGGAGCTGGTAGGGCATGACGCATCGCTCGCTGACGCGGAGGCTTCTCGCGCATCTCGCAACCGATCATCTGTCGGTGCGCCGTGCGTTCCCGCGTCCGGCGCTCGCCCGCATCGAGGAAGCAATTGCCGCCGGCGAGCACAGGCATCGCGCGCAAATCTGCTTTGCCGTCGAGGCAGCGCTGCATCCCGCCCACGTCCTGCGCCGGCTCACGCCCCGCGAACGCGCGCTCGAGGTATTCGGACTGCTGCGCGTATGGGACACCGAGGAAAATGCCGGTGTGCTGATCTACCTGCTGCTTGCCGACCGCGACATCGAGATCGTCGCCGACCGCGGCGCCGTGCGCGCAGCGGGCCCGCACGCGTTCGAGCCGATCGCGGCACACATGGAGGAAGCGTTCGCCGGGCGGCGTTTCGTCGATGGCGTCGTCGCCGGCATCGACGAGCTCTCGACGCTGCTCGCGCAGCACTTCCCGCGGCTGCACGACGGTCCGAACGAGCTTCCCGACCGCGCCGTCGTGCTGTAGCCGATCAGCTCGTGCGGTAGCCGATCGGTTCGCGCTCTAGCCGGTCAGTCGGAGGTGGCGGCGCCCGGCTTGTCGACGCCGATCAGGCGCATCGAGTCGTGCTCGGACTCGTTGTAGCGGTGGCGCCAGATCACGAGCAGCATCGCGACCGAGATGAATGCTCCGAAGAGCATGATCGCGACGTTGATCGGCAGGCCGGCGCGCAGCATCAGCGCGTACATGCCTACCGTAACGAGAATGCCGAGATTCTCGTTGAAATTCTGCACGGCGATCGAGTGGCCGGCGCCCATCAGCACGTGGCCGCGATGCTGCAGGAGCGCGTTCATCGGCACGACGAAGAAGCCGGTGCACGCACCGATCGCGATGAGCAGCACGACGGCGAGCGAGAGCTTGGTCACGAGAACGATGACCATCAGGATGACCCCGACGGCGACGCCGACCGGCAACACGGCGACCGATCGCCGCAGGCTGACGAGCCCGGCCGCGAGCATCGTGCCGATCGCCGCGCCCACCAGCACCGCCCCCTGCAGGAACGTCGACTGCGAGAGGCTGAGCGCGAGCGAGCTTGCGGACCAGTCGATGACGATGAACTGCATCGTCGCCGCGGCGCCCCAGAACAGCGTCGTCGTGGCGAGCGTGATCTGCCCGAGGCGGTCGCGCCACAAGAGCCCCACGCAGTGCGAGAACTCGCGCACGAGGTAGAGCGGATTGACACTTGGCGCGCGGTGGTCGACCCCGGTGTCGGGGATGAACCAGTTGACGATCGCGGCGACGAGATAGAGGCTCATGATGACTGCGATCGCCGCCTGCGGTGGCGTGTCGATTGGCAGGTCGATCAGCGGAAGGTCGATGCCGAGGAGTCGCGTCGAGACGCGCGGGGTGATCAGCGCGCCGCCGAGCAGGACGCCGAGGATGATCGACGCGACCGTCGTGCCCTCCATCCATCCGTTCGCGACGACCAGCTTCTCCGGCGGCAGGAGCTCGGTCAGGATGCCGTACTTGGCCGGCGAATACGCGGCCGCGCCGAGGCCGACCAGTGCGTACGACAGGAGCGGGTGGACGTAGAACAGCATCAGCGCGCAGCCGGCGAACTTGACCGCGTTGGTGATCAGCATGACGCGCCCCTTCGCCATCGAATCGGCAAAGGCGCCGACCAGCGGAGCGAAGACGACGTACGACACCACGAAGCATTGCTTCAGCGCCGGCGTCATCCAGTGCGGCTGATCGAGATTGCGCAGCAGCGCGATCGCGGCGATGAGCAGTGCGTTATCGGCAAGCGACGAAAAGAACTGCGCCGCAATGATGGTGAAGAAGCCGCGTTTCATGAACTCGATGGGTCGGCACCCGGCATCGGCTGCGGGTTCGCCGGAGGGACATGGCGTCTATAATGCGAGCACGGCGCGCGGCCCGCGCTTTATACCATGACTGCGTCCGCATGACTCGCCCGCTGGTCGCGCAGATCGACCTCGCCGCGCTGAAGGCAAACGTCACCCGTGTCCGGCAGTATGCGCCCGCGGCGAAGGTGCTGGCGGTCGTCAAGGCGAATGCGTACGGGCACGGTCTGGAGCGGGTGCTGCCGGCGCTCGACGGTGCCGACGGGCTCGCGCTGCTCGAGCTCGATGCCGCGCTGCGGCTGCGTGATCGCGGCTACGCGCGGCCGCTCGTCCTGCTCGAAGGATGCTTCGACGCCCGCGAGTTACCTGAGGTTGCCGCTGCCGGCGTCGAGGTCGTCGTGCATTCGCCGTGGCAGATTGCGATGTTGCGCGAAGCGAAGCTCTCGCGGCGCGTCGGCGTGCACGTCAAGATCAATACCGGGATGAATCGCCTCGGCTTCGCTCCGGCCGACGCGCGTTCGGCGTGCGACGCGCTCGCCGCGCTTCCCACGGTCGACGTCAGGACCATCATGACGCACTTCGCCAGCGCCGACGAGGAGCGCGGCCTCGACGCGCCGCTCGCACGCTTTGCCGCGGCCTGTCACGGCCTTCGCTTCCCGCGTTCGCTCGCGAATTCGGCCGGAGTAGTCCGTTACGCCGAGGTCGGAGGCGACTGGGTGCGGCCGGGCATCATGCTCTACGGCGCGACCCCGTTCGCCGACCGCAGCGCCGCATCGCTCGGGCTGGTACCCGTGATGACGTTGCGCTCGCGGCTGATCGGCGTGCAGTCGCTTGCCGCCGGGGAAAGCGTCGGTTACGGCGGCATGTTCACCGCGCACGAGCCGGTACGGATCGGTATCGTCGCCTGCGGCTATGCCGACGGCTATCCGCGCCACGCGCCGAGCGGGACCCCGGTGCTGGTCGCCGGGCGCCGCGTCGTCACCGCCGGACGCGTCTCGATGGACATGCTCGCCGTCGATCTCGCCGGCATTCCGGACGCGGACGTCGGCAGCGACGTCGTGCTGTGGGGCGACGGGCTTCCCGTCGACGAGGTCGCCGCGGCGGCCGGCACCGTCGGCTACGAGCTTCTCTGCGCGGTAGCGCCGCGCGTCGCATTCGAGACTGTCGCAACGACGATCTGATCGGGAGAATCGAACGTGCACATCGTGGTCACCGGCGCCGCCGGATTCATCGGATCGAATCTCGTCAAGGCGCTGAACGCCGAGGGCGAGACCGACATCATCGCGGTCGACGACCTCACCGATTCCGCCAAGTTCACGAACCTCGTCGACTGCGACATCGCCGATTATCTCGACAAGGACGAATTCCTCGATCGCCTCGCCGACGGCGATTTCGACGACGACATCTCGACGGTCTTCCACCAGGGCGCGTGTTCGGACACGATGGAGCGCGACGGCCGCTTCATGATGCGCAACAATTATCGCTATTCCGCGACGCTGCTCGAGCACTGCCAGGACAACGATATCGCGTTCCTGTACGCATCGAGCGCGGCGGTCTACGGCGCGGGCACCGTGTTCCGCGAAGAGCGCGCGCACGAGGCTCCGCTCAACGTCTACGGGTACTCGAAGCGCCTGTTCGACGATTACGTACGGCGCGCGCTTCCCGAGCGTACCGCGCAGATCGCGGGCTTTCGCTACTTCAACGTCTACGGCCCGCGCGAGGCGCACAAGGGCCGCATGGCGTCGGTGGCGCTGCACTTCTTCGAAGAATATCGGCGCGATCGGCGCGTGCGCCTCTTCGCCGGCTCGGGGGGCTTCCCCGACGGCGAGCAGCGCCGCGATTTCATTCACGTCGACGACGTCGTCGCGGTGAACATCGACTTCTGGCGCCATCCGCAGCGCTCGGGAATCTTCAACCTCGGCACCGGGACGGCGGCGAGCTACAACGCGGTCGCCGTGGCGACGATCAACGCCTGCCGCCGCGCCGAAGGCGACCCGCCGCGCTCGCTCGCCGAGCTGCAGCGCGAGGGCGCCATCGAGTACGTACCGATGCCCGACGCGCTCGTCGGGCGCTACCAGAGCTTCACCCAGGCCGACCTCGCGCGGCTGCGCGCGGCCGGTTGCACCGAACCGATGAGCGACGTCGATCGCGGCGTCGCGCGCTACGTCGAAAGTCTGATGTCGGTTTCGCGCGCTCCTGCCTAAGCTGGTCGTGTGCCTGCGCCACTTGCGGGGGATGAGCTCCCGCAGTGCGCAGCGCACCCGTCCAACTTTCGAAGGAGCAACCCCATGATCAGGCTCGCACTCGCGGTCGCATTCGCACTGTTTACAGGCAGCGCGCTCGCTGCGCTCGATCTCAACACCGCATCGAAGGACGAACTCGTCGCGCTGCGCGGCATCGGTCCCGCCAAGGCGCAGGCGATCCTCGACTACCGCGCGCAGCACGGCGGGTTCAAGTCGGTCGACGAGCTCGCGAGCGTCAAGGGCATCGGCACGAAGCAGCTCGGCGAGCTCCGCTCCGAGGTGAGCGTCGCGCCGGCGCCCGCCGCGGCGAAGCCCGCTTCGCACCGCGACGCGAAGGCGCGCAAGTAACCGGAGCAGTCGACGGGCGGGGCCACCCCCGCTCGCCGCGCGTCACGGCCAGCGCCCGACCGCACATGGCGGTGCCGAGCTCGACGCGGCGCGTGCTCGGCTACAATGTGCCGATGGCTTACCGTGACCTGACCACCCTCATCGGCAACACTCCGCTGGTGCGGCTTGCGCATCTGCCGGGAAACGACTCCAACATCGTCCTCGCCAAGCTCGAAGGCAATAATCCGGGCGGCTCGGTCAAGGATCGACCGGCGCTGTCGATGATCGTGGAAGCGCAGCGGCGCGGCACGATCAAGCCCGGGGACACGCTGATCGAGTCGACTTCGGGCAATACCGGCATTGCGCTCGCGATGGTGTCGACGGTGCTGGGCTACCGGATGGTGCTGGTGATGCCCGAGAACCAGACCGCGGAGCGCATCAAGACGATGCGAGCCTACGGCGCCGAGCTTGTACTGACGCCGCGCGCGGGCGGCATGGAGGCGGCGCGCGACATCGCGGCCCGCATGCGCGACGAAGGCAAAGGCACGATTCTCGATCAGTTCGCGAACCCCGACAATCCGCTCGCGCACTACCGCGGCACCGGCCCGGAGATCTGGCGCGACACCGACGGCAGGATCACCCATTTCGTTTCGGCGATGGGCACGACCGGAACGATCATGGGCGTGTCGCGATTCCTCAAGGAGCGCAATCAAGCGATCCAGGTGATCGGCGCGCAGCCCGTCGAAGGCGAATCGATTCCGGGCATCCGCAAGTGGCCGGAGGCGTATCTGCCGAAGATCTACGAGCCGGGTCGCGTCGACCGGATCGAGAACGTGTCGCAGGCGGTCGCCGAAGACACGGCGCGTCGTCTCGCTCGGGAGGAGGGCATCTTCTGCGGTATCTCCTCGGGCGGTGCATGCGCGATCGCGCTGCGTGTCGCGGCGACGGTCGAGAACGCGACGATCGTGTTCATCGTCTGCGATCGCGGCGACCGGTATCTGTCCACCGGAGTGTTTCCGGCCTAGGGCCCGGCTGCGCTTGCTTCCACAGCGTTAACGAGCCCTGAGCGATCGCGGCATCGACGCCGCCGCCGCGAGAGGCCGCGTGACCGCGATGACACCGCTGCTCGCCTTCGACATCGAGACCGTGCCCGACATCGCGGGCATCCGGCGCATTCACGACGTCCCGGCGGCAGTCGATGATGGCGGCGTCGCAGACTGGTACGCCCAGCGCCGTCGCGCAACGACCGGCGGCGACTTTGCGCCGCTTCACCTGCAACGCGTCGTCGCGATCGCCTGCGCGCTGCGCGACGCGAGCGGGCTGCGGATCTGGTCGCTCGGCGAAGCGACCGACGGCGAGGATGCGCTGATCCGCCGCTTCTTCGATGGCATCGAGAAATACACGCCGCAACTCGTGTCGTGGAACGGCGGCGGTTTCGACCTGCCGGTCCTGCAGCAGCGCGCGCTCGTGCACGCCGCGCCCGGCGCGCGGTACTGGGAGTGGGGCGACGACGATCGCGAGTTCCGCTACAACAACTACCTGTCGCGCTATCACACGCGGCATCTCGACCTGATGGACGTGCTCGCGTCCTACCAGCCGCGCGCCTATGCGGGCCTCGACGCGATGGCGCGGCTGTGCGGCTTTCCGGGCAAGGTCGGCATGGACGGTAGCGAGGTCGCGGCCGCCGTGGCCGCCGGCCGCATTGCCGACGTGCGCGCGTACTGCGAATGCGACGTCGCGAACACCTGGCTCGTCTACCAGCGCTTCCGGCGGATGCGCGGGGAGCTCGACGACGCCGGCTACGCCGCGGAGATCGCGCTCGCGCGCGAGCGCATCGCCGCCTCCGACGCACCGCACTGGCGCGAGTTCATCGCGCGCTGGAGCACATAGCGCGGCATGGGCGCGTGCCGGGGTCCGTCCCGCGGGGCTTCGGCAATTGCGCGTGCCACACGTGGCGGGGTGCTTCCCGCAGGGCGCTGAGGGCCTGTAAACGCTATGTACGCAGGCGCGAACGGTAGCCACGGGCCGCCAATCGAGGCGCCTGACGAAGTGCAGGCCGGGCGCCTGCGCGAGGAGGGCAACGACGAGTGGCAGCCCGTGGCTGCCGTTCGCTTCGGGCTGCTGCCGAAACGGCCCTGCGCGTCGTTGCAAGACCTCGCCGGGTGGCGGACCCGGCTTCGGCCTTGCGCCTCGCCCAGAGCCGTTTCGGCTGTGCAGCGCGCTTGTGTACATAGCGTTC
Source organism: Casimicrobiaceae bacterium (assembly GCA_036379595.1). Taxonomy (GTDB): domain Bacteria; phylum Pseudomonadota; class Gammaproteobacteria; order Burkholderiales; family Casimicrobiaceae; genus VBCG01. Next base: position 119,223 of record DASVGI010000089.1, read on the forward strand.
ACAGGCCCTCAGCGCCCTGCGGGACGGACCCCGCCGCACGCCTTCGGTCGCGAGTGCTTGCGCGCATCTGCGCGAACGCAGCCAGGCGCGAGTCGGCCGTGGAGGCGGTGCGCGCCTGTGGCGCAGGCGCCGTGGGCGGGTGGCCTCGTCAGAGCGAGATCGTTCCTCGCCCGATCTCCACCACGCGCCCGGAGACTCTGATCGCGCCGTCGTGTCCGACCTCGAGGCCGAGGCGGCAACGGCGACCGACGGCCTCGCCCTGCTCGATCACCAGCGACTGGGGTAATGCGGCGCGGGTGGCGACGAGCCATCCGCCGAGATTCGCGCACGCCGAGCCGGTCCCGGGATCCTCGACCACCGCACCGTGCTTCGAAAAGAAGAAGCGCGCGAGTATCCGGTTGCCCTCTTGTGCGAACACGTAGGCAAGCGTTCTTCCATTGCGGGTGGCGAGTGCCTGCATAGCCTCCGCGGCGGGCCTTGCGCGTCGCACTGCGTCGAAGCCTGCGAGCGGGATGACGAGCTGCTCGCTTCCGGTATCGACCCATAGCGGAGCCTGACCCGTCGCAAGATCGTCGTCGGCGAGCCCGAGCATCGCCGCGAGCGCCCCGCGGGCTGCTTCGGGAGCGTGCCATCGTGGCGCGTTCGCGGTAAGCGTCCAGACATCGCCGGCCGCGCGGACCGGGATGATGCCGGCGTGCATTTCGAGCTTCAGGTCATCGCCGAGCTCCAGCGTCGCGCGCGCAACGTGCGCGCTGCCGAGCGTCGGGTGTCCGGCGAACGGCATCTCGAAGGTCGGCGTGAAGATGCGCACCTGCACCGATGCGCACGACGACGGCAGAAGAAAGGTCGTTTCCGAGAGGTTGAACTGCAGCGCCAGCGCCTGCATCGTCTCCGTGTCGAGTCCCCGCGCATCTTCGAATACCGCGAGCGGATTCCCGGTCAGCGAAGCATCCTCGGCGAACACGTTGACGACTCGGAAGGCGTACATCGGGGGCTCACCACTTGACGAGTCGAAAGGCGTATATCAGAAGCTCACCCGGCGACGCGCAGCGGCTCGGCACGCTGCGCCTCGTCCTCGAGGACGCCTCGTGCGAGCGAACGGAAACCGGCCGCGGACGCGTCGGTCACGGCCGCGACACGGGCGTCGCGGTAACACGCGAAGTTGCGCTCGATCGCGCGCTCGTACAGCGGGTCGTAGTGCTGGTCGAGGAGCTCGCGCACGAGCATCGCGACGTCTCCCTCCTCGGCCATCGCCCCCCAGCGCGCGGCCGTCTCCTTGCCGTGCAGCGCCGCGATGCGCGCGAGGAGGGTGCGCAGTTGCTCGCGCCCGGCGACGAGGTGCGCGTAATCGTCGGTGAGCATCGCGACGCGGAGCGCTGTGGGTGTCTCGAGGCGGATGCACTCGGAGCCGCGCATCGCGGCGAGAAGTGCTGCCGGGGTCTGCAGGCGTCCGATGCGCCGGCTCTCGGACTCGACGAACACCGGTCGCGCCGCGTCGAAGCGGCCGAGCACGTCGACGAGCGCGCTTTCGAAGGCTTTCTGTGTCGGCTGCGGTGCACCCGGAATGTCGCCGAGCAGCGACCCGCGGTGCCGCGCGAGCGCTTCGAGGTCGAGCACCTGTGCGCCCTCGGCGGCGAGCGCTTCGATAAGACGCGACTTGCCGGATCCGGTGAGGCCGCAAACGACGCGGTAACGAAAGCGCAGTGGCAGCGTGACCAGCGTCGCGGTGACGTGGCGGCGCCACGCGCGGTAGCCGCCGTCGAGCTGGACCGCGCGGAAGCCGATCTCGCGCAGCACGTGGACGAGTGCGCGGCTCCTCTGCCCGCCGCGCCAGCAGTAGACGAGCGGGCTCCACTCGGGAGGCCGGTCGCGCACCTCGTTCTCGACGATGCGTGCGATGTTGCGTGCGACGAGCGCCGCGCCGAGCTTGCGTGCTTCGAACGCCGACACCTGGACGTAGAGCGTGCCGACGCGGGCACGCTCGGCGTCGTCGAGGATCGGCAGATTGATCGCGCCGGGAAGATGGTCGAGCGCGAATTCACCGGGTGAACGGACATCGATGCGATCGGCATAGCCGGCGATCGCTTCGACCGGGACCTTCGCTTCGGGACGCGGCGGCGGCCCAGGAGGAAGCGGCGCAATCGATGCGGCGCTCATCGCGCGCTCCCGCGCGGCGCGGCATCGACGCGCTTGCCGATCAGCGGCCGAAGGGCTGGCCAGACATTGTCCAGGATGCGCGGCTCGGCGGCTGCGAGCGGGTGGATGTGATCGGCCTGGAACTGCGCGAGGTCCGTGCCGAAACCGTCGAACAGCCACGGAACGAGCGCGGCGTTCCGCGCGCGCGCGACGTCGGCGAAGATCGCATCGAACTCGCGCGTGTAGGCAGGCCCGTAGTTGGGCGGCATCTTCATGCCGAGAATGAGTACACGCGCGCGCGCCGCCTGCGCATCCTTCACCATCGCGTCGAGGTTGCTGCGCATGGCCGAAAGATCGCTTCCGCGCAGGCCGTCGTTGGCGCCGAGCTCGACGATGACGACCGCGGGCCGATACTCGTGCAGCAGTGCCGGCAATCGCGCGCGCCCACCGGCAGTGGTGTCGCCCGAAATCGACGCATTGACCACGCGCTCCGGATAGCCATCGCGGTGCAGCCTTGCCGCGAGCAGATCGACCCAACCCTGGCCGGCTTCGAGGCCGTAGCCGGCCGAGATCGAGTCGCCGAGGACGAGGATGACGGACGCCGGACGCTCGCTGCGCGGCTTCGCGGCCAGCGCGGGTTCGGTGGCCGCGACAAGCAGTCCCGCAGCGAGCACGATTGCTGCACGCGCCGAGAACCGCATTGCGGCGGAGCCGAGCGATGCGCACGCGGCGATCGCATACCGCAAGCGCTCGCGCATCGCGCTCGAGCGCGGCGACGTGGGTACGAGGTGCGCGTGCATGATGCCGTCCATTGTAGCGACGGCGCTGCGCGGCGCCGCACCCACGTAGAATCGCGCGCAGTCCAAAGAGCTGCTCGAAATGCCCGAACCTATCGTGCGCGCTGTGTCACTGACGCGCGTCGTGCAAAGCGGCGACGCGCCGCTGTCGATTCTCGATGACGTGTCGTTCGCGATCGCAGGCGGCGAGCGCGTCGCGATCGTCGGCGCGAGCGGGTCGGGCAAGACGACGCTCCTGGGGCTTCTCGCCGGGCTCGACCGCCCGACGTCGGGCGAAGTCTGGCTCGACGGCATTGCGCTCTCGACGCTCGACGAGGACGGCCGCGCCGCGCTGCGCCAGCGCTTGATCGGCTTCGTCTTCCAGTCGTTTCAGCTCCTGCCCGCGCTGACCGCCGAAGAGAACGTCATGCTGCCGCTCGAGCTCGCGGGTGCCGTGGATGCGCCGGCCGTCGCGCGAAGCTGGCTCGATCGCGTCGGGCTGGGACCGCGCAGGGTCCACTATCCGCGCCAGCTTTCGGGTGGGGAGCAGCAGCGCGTCGCGATCGCGCGCGCGTTTGCCGGCGGTCCGCGCATCCTGATGGCCGACGAGCCGACCGGCAACCTCGATGCGGCGACAGGTGCCGCCGTTGCGGCGCTGATGTTCGATCTCAATCGCGAGCAGGGGACGACGCTGATCCTCGTCACCCACGACGCCGAGCTCGCCACGCGCTGCACGCGCATTCTGTCGCTCGCCTCGGGAAGGCTCGTCGACGATCGCAGCCAGCAGGCGCAATGACCCTCCGACGCGCGGTGACGGTTCACGCGCATCGTCGAGCTGTGCGCGTCGCCGAGTCGTGCGCGTCACCGAGTCGCGCGCGCCGCCGCTGCGGTATGCTTGACCGATGAACCCGCCCCGGCGCTCCGGCCCGCTGACCGACCTCGCCGCGGAGGGCGACGTCAATCTGTCGCCGTTGCGCCGTCAGTGGGAAGCCGAGCAGCTTGCGCCGGCGACCCGCGAGCTCCTCGCAGAGGACGCGCGTCACTTCCTGCACCAGTCGCTGTCGACGCCGTGCTTCGACGCGCTTCGCGCGTCGAGCGGGATCTGGCTCGAGGACGTCGAGGGCCGGCGCTACATGGATTTTCACGGCAACAGCGTGCATCAGGTCGGCTACGGGCATCCGCGTGTCGTCGAAGCGGTGAAGGCTGCACTCGACACGCTGCCGTTCTCGCCGCGGCGGTTCACCAACGATGCTGCGGTGGCGCTCGCGAAACATCTTGCCGAGCTCGCACCCGGCAATCTCGCAAAGGTGCTGTTCGCGCCCGGCGGCACCAGCGCGATCGGCATCGCATTGAAGCTTGCGCGCCTCGCGACCGGGCGCCACAAGACGATCTCGATGTGGGACGCGTTTCACGGCGCGTCGCTCGACGCCATTTCGATCGGCGGCGAAGCGCTGTTCCGCCGCGATATGGGCCCGCTCCTTCCGGGAACCGAGCACGTGCCTCCGTGCGATCCGCGGCAGTGTCGCTTCGGCTGCGGTGGCGCGTGCGACGCGCGCTGCGCCGACTACGTCGACTATGTTCTCGGCAAGGAGGAGGACGTCGCCGCCGTCATCGTCGAGACGGTGCGCTCGACCGACGTGCAGATTCCGCCGCAGGCGTATTACGCGAGGCTGCGCGAGGCGTGCGACCGGCACGGTGCGCTCTTGATTCTCGACGAGATCCCGATCTGCCTCGGTCGCACCGGCTCGATGTTCGCGTTCGAGCACTACGGGATCGTTCCGGACATGGTCGTGATCGGCAAGGGCCTCGGCGGTGCGGTGTTCCCGATGGCGGCACTGATTGCGCGCGAAGGGCTCGACATCGCTGCCGAGCGCGCGCTCGGCCATTACACGCACGAGAAGAGCTCGATCGGCTGCGCTGCCGCGCTGGCGACGCTCGACGTCATCGCCGACGAGCACCTCTGCGAGCGCTCGCGCAAGCTCGGTGCCCGCGCGCTCGCGCGCCTCGGGACGATGCGGCAGCACCTGCCGCAGATCGGCGACGTGCGCGGCATGGGCCTTCTGCTCGCCATCGAGCTCGTCGATCCGGCGACGGGCGCGGCAGCGCCACATCTGGCCGAAGCGGTGCTGTACCGGTGCCTCGCCGCGGGCCTCTCGTTCAAGGTCGGGCAGGGCAACGTCATCGTCCTCTCGCCGCCGCTCGTCATTGCCGAGCACGACCTCGACCGCGCACTCGACATCGTCGAAGCGGCCATTGGTGCGGTCGCGCGATCGGCGATTGGCACAGTCGCCTGATCGGTCATCGGCACTCTCACCTGATCACATCGCGGTGAAGATCGTCCGCACCGATGCCGAGCTCGAGGTGCCGCGCGTCGACGAGGGCCTGCGCAAGAGCGGCGCGACGCTGGTCCTTCTCGACGGTGCGGTGTCCGAGGACGCGCTCGCCGCCGAAGTGCGCGATGCCGACCTCGTCCTCATGTGCTACACGCGCATTCCCGAGCGCGTCATCGCGAGCGCTTCGCGACTGAAGGGCATCGTCAAGTACGGCGTCGGCATCGACGCGATCGACATCGACGCGGCGCGGGAACGCGGCATCCCGGTCGTCAACGTCCCCGGGTACGCCGAGGAGACCGTCGCCGAAGGAGCGGTCGCGCTGCTCCTGGCGCTCGCGAAGAAGATGAAGCCGCTCGAGCGCGAGATGGAGAGAGAGGGCTGGGCGTGGCCTACGCCGCGGTGGCTCGCCACCGACCTCGCCGGGAAGACGGTCGGCCTCGTCGGAACGGGCCGGATCGGCGGCAACGTCGCGCGCATGCTCGGCCAGGGATTTCGCATGCGCGTGTTCGGCTTCGATCCCCATGTCGACGCCGATGCGATGTCGCAACTCGGCGTCGAGAAATGCGACGATCTCTGCGCGATGCTCGGAGAATGCGACGTCGTATCGCTGCACGCGGTGCTGACGCCGGCGACGCGGCACCTCATCGGCGAGCGCGAGCTTCGCTGCGTGAAGCCCGGGGCGCTCCTCGTCAACGTGTCGCGCGGCGAGCTCGTCGACGAGGCGGCGCTCGTATCGGCACTCCAAAGCGGGCACCTCGGCGGAGCGGCGCTCGACGCCTATGGCGACGAGCCGCTTTCGCGCACCGGGCATCGACTGTCGCCGCTCTACGCGATGGACAACGTGATGCTGTGGCCGCATCTCATGTTCTATACCGCCGAGGCGATGCAACGCCTGGAGGACGAGACGCTCGAGCGCTGCTTCGAGATTCTCGGCGGGCGCCCGGTGCTCGTGAAGTCGCGCGATCCCCGCCTTCGCGCGCAGCGCGTCGGCATCCGCTTTGTCGACTAGGGCGCGCGCGCGCAGCGACCTCGCACTCGCGCTGCGGCTCCTGCGCGGTGACTGGCGTCGTGGCGAGCTCGTCGTACTCGTGGGTGCGCTGGTACTCGCCGTCGCGAGCGTCGCGACGGTCGGTCTTTTCACCGATCGCATCGCGCGCGGCCTCGCGACGCAGGCCGACCGGCTCCTCGGCGCCGATCTGATGGTGAGCGGCGACGCGCCGCTTCCCGCGACGTTCGCGAGCGAAGCGCGCTCGCTCGGGCTCGCGACGACGCCGGTCGTTCGCTTCAACAGCATGATCCAGCGCGAGGGTGGCGGCGCAGCGGTGCTGACCGACGTCAAGGCAGTTACCCGGGGCTATCCACTGCGCGGCGCGATTGCGCGGATTACTTCCGGCAAAGCCGTTACCGGCACGTCGGCGACGCCTGCGCATCCCGGTGCCGGCGGGAACGGCGGCGAAACGATTGCACCTCCGGAAACGATTCCTGCACCGGGCGAGGCGTGGATCGACCGGCATCTCGCCGAGCGGCTCGACGCCCATCGTGGAACGATCCTCGCAGTCGGAGACACCGCGCTCCGCGTGACGGCGATCTTCACGCGCGAGCCCGAGGTCGCCGGCCTCGTGTTCGCCCCCGCGCCGAAGCTTCTCTTCAACGCCGCCGATCTCGACGCGACGCATCTTCTGCAACCCGGAACTCGGGCATCGTTTCGTCTGATGGTCGCGGCGCGCGACGATCCCGGCGCGCTCGAGCGCTACCGGACGTGGCTCGCGCGCACGATCAGCGCAGGTCAGCGCGTCGACACCGTCGGTGATCTGCGGCCCGAGCTGCGGCAGACGCTCGACCGCGCCGCGCGCTTTCTCGGTCTCGCCGCGCTGGCGTCGGTGCTGCTTGCGGCGGCAGCCGTCGCGCTCGCCAGCGCTCGTTATCTGCGCCGGCATCTCGACGTCGCCGCGATGCTGCGCTGCTTCGGCGCGCCGGCCGCGCGCACGCTGCGTCTCTTCCTCGTTCAGTTCGCGATTACCGGCGCGGCTGCAGGCCTCGTCGGAGTCATCGTCGGCGCCGGCGCGCAGGAGGTCATGGTCGCGCTCCTTGCCGGCGCCGACGGCGCTTCGCTGCCGTGGCCATCGTGGTGGCCGGCGCTCGAAGCCGTCGCGATCGCGATCGTGCTGCTGCTCGGATTCGCGTTGCCGCCGCTCGTCACGCTCGCGCACGAGCCGCCGCTGCGCGTGCTGCGCCGTGACGTGACGATCGCCGGCGCGCGCCGCCTGGCAACCTGGGCTGCTGCGATCGTCGCCATCGCGGCGTTGATTGCCTGGGAGGCACGCGCGGTCGAGGCCGCATGGCTGATCGTCGCCGGTGTCGCCGCGTTGCTCGTCGTTGCCGCGATTGCCGGCCGACTGCTGCTGATCGGCGTCGCGCGCCTGCCCGCGCGCGGCGCGTCGTGGCGGTTCGGTCTTGCGAACCTGCGCCGGCGCGCACTTGCATCGAGCCTGCAGATCGGTGCATTGGCACTCGGCGGCATGGCGCTCCTGCTGCTCGCGGTCGTGCGCGGCGATTTGCTCGCCGACTGGCGGGCGGCGCTGCCGCCCGACGCGCCGAATCGTTTTCTCGTCAACGTCCTGCCCGACCAGCGCGACGCGGTGCGCGAGCTCGTCACGCACTCGATCGGCGTTCGTCCCGACTTCGAGCCGATGGTCCGCGGCCGGCTCGTCGAGAAGAACGGCGCGGCACTCGACGCGGTGCGCTCGGACGATCCGCGGACGCGCCGCCTCGCGCAGCGCGAGTTCAATCTGTCGTGGACCGATCGGCTCCCGCCCGGCAACGACGTCGTCGCGGGGCGCTTCTGGAGTCCGGATGCGCGCGGCGCCGCAGCCGGGATCTCGTTCGAGCAGGGGATCGCCGAGCGTCTCGGCGTCAGGCTCGGCGATCGCCTGACGTTCGACGCCGGCGGTGTACGCGTCACCGCGCCGGTGACGAGCCTGCGCAAGGTCCAGTGGGACAGCTTTCGCGTCAACTTCTTCGCGCTGTTCGCGCCGGGAGCGCTCGATGGCCTTCCGGATACGTGGATCAGCGCCTTTCGCGTTCCGAACGGCGCTGGTGAAGCGTGGTCGGCGTCGCTCGTGCAGCGCTATCCCAACGTGCTGGTGATCGACGTCACCGAAATTCTCGGCGAGGTCGAGGGTGTCATCGACCGCGTTGCGCGCGCGGTCGAGTTCGTGTTCCTGTTCACGCTCGCCGCCGGGATCCTCGTGCTCGAGGCGGCGGTCGTCGCGACGCAGGACGAGCGACGGATGGATGCGGCAGTGCTGCGCACGCTGGGCGCTTCGACGCGCCAGCTTCGCTCGGCCGTGGTTGCCGAATTCGCGCTCGTCGGCGCGCTCGCAGGAGCGCTCGCCGCGGCAGGGGCGACAGTGCTGGGCCGCGTGCTGGCGTCGCGCGTGTTCGACACGCCGTATCACGGGAGTGCGCTGCTGTGGCTCTACGCGGTTGCCGGCGGCGCCGCGCTCGTTACCGGCGCCGGCTGGCTCGGGACGCGCAGCACGCTCACGGTTCCTCCACTCGCCGTCCTGCGCGAGCTCGGCTGAGCGCGGCGCGTGCATAATCGCGCCGGTGAATGCGGGCGGGACGACTCGGCGGATTGCCGCCACCGCGGCAGTCCTTGCGGGACTCGCGTTTCTCGCGCTGGGCGCGGGGCGCTATCCGCTACCGTTTCGCGACGTCGTCGCGGCGCTGTGGCAGCACGGCGAGGGCGCGGGAAGCGACAGCGCGGCGCAGGCGATCGTCTGGGGCCTGCGCCTGCCGCGCGTCGTGATCGCGATGCTGACCGGCGCCGCACTCGCCGCCGCCGGGGCGGCATATCAGCACCTCTTCCGCAATCCGCTGGTTGCCCCCGATACGCTCGGCGTGTCGTCGGGGGCGGCGCTGGGCGCGATCATCGCGATCCTTCTCGGTGCCGGAAGCGCGGGCGTCGCGCTCGCCGCGTTCGCCGGGGGGATCGTTGCCGTCGCGGCGGTGCTGCTGATCGCGTCACGACTGACTGCGCACGATCCGCTCGTCACGCTGATCCTCACCGGCATCGTCGTCGCGAGCCTGCTCGGCGCGGGGCTCTCGCTCCTGAAGTACGTCGCCGATCCCTACAACGAGCTGCCGACGATCACGTTCTGGCTGATGGGAAGCTTCGCGTCGGCGTCGGGGCGTCAGCTCGCGGTGCTCGTGCCGCTCGTCGCGCTCGGGCTCGCTACGCTCCTCGCATTCGCGTGGCGCATCGATCTCCTCGCGCTCCCTGACGATCAGTCGCGCTCGCTCGGTCTCCCCGCCGCGCGACTTCGCATCGTCGTGATCGGCGCCGCGACGCTCGTCACCGCGGCGAGTGTTGCGGTCGGCGGCATCATCGGTTGGGTCGGGCTCGTCGTGCCGCACATGGCACGGCTCGTCGTCGGGCCGTCGTTTCCGCGCCTGCTGCCGCAGGCTGCCGTACTCGGAGCCGGCTTCGTGCTGATCGTCGACACCGCCGCGCGAAGCATCGCCCCGATCGAGATCCCGCCGGGCATCCTCACCGCGATCGTCGGAACGCCGGTGTTCATCGTGCTGCTCGCGCGCGCGCGCCACGTTTACTGAGCGGCACACGCTGACGCCGAGTCATGTCACCACCTCCGGTCCTCGAAGCGCGCGAGCTCGCCATCGGTTTCGGTGCGCGCAGGATCGCCGAAGGGATATCGTTCGCGCTCGCGCCGGCCGAATCCCTTGCGGTGCTCGGAGGCAATGGCGCCGGCAAGTCGACGCTGCTGCGCACGCTTCTCGGGCTGCTCGCGCCGCTCGCCGGCAGCGTCACGACCGCCGGGATGGACGTCGCCGCACTGCGACCGGCGGAGCGAGCGCGCCGTCTCGCTTACGTACCGCAGCACGATGCGCTGAGCTTCGGATTCCGCGTAATCGACGTGGTGCTGATGGCGCGTGCGGCGCAGTTGCCGTGGTTCGGGCCGCCGCGCGAAACTGATCGCGAGGCCGCCCGCGATGCGCTCGCGCGGCTGCGCATCACCGACCTCGCCGAGCGCAGCATCACCGAGCTTTCGGGGGGTGAGCGCCAGCTCGTGCTGATCGCGCGCTCGCTCGCGCAATCGGCGCCGGTGCTGGTGATGGACGAGCCGACGGCGAGCCTCGATTTCGGCAACCGCGCGCGTGTGCTCGCTGAAATCGATCGTCTGCGCATCGCAGGGAAGTCGATCATCATGTCGACGCACGAGCCCGACGTCGCGCTCGCCCACGCCGATCGCGCGCTTCTCCTCGGCGGCGGACGGCCGCTCGCGCTCGACACCGTCGAGCGCGCGCTCACCGCCGCGAACATCGAGCGCCTCTATGGCGTGCCGGTGACCGAGATCGCGATCGGCGCGCGCCGTTCGGTGTTCGTCCCGGTGCCGCCGCAATGACCGCAGCCGTGTGACCGTAGCCGCGCTGACCGCAGCCGTGCTGACCACAGGAGCGCTGACTGCGGGCGCGCTGCCGGCTCAGAGATTCAGCACCACGCGGCCGCTCATCGCGACGTCGTAACCGCCGCGCATCTTCGCCTCGGCGGCGAATTCCGGCGTCCGCGTCCAGCCGAGCAGCGCCTGAAGCGGAGGCTCGAAGACGTCGCGGCGCAGCGCGACGAGGTCGAAGCGCTCGACGGTCACCGGAATGAACGTGAGGCGGCGCGCCCGCGCGACCGCCTCGATGCCGAAGCCGACGTCGGCCTGGCCCGCGGCGACGATCGCGGCGAGATCGGTCTCGGCGAGCGCCGGCTGCGGCAGCCAGTCGAGCGCGTTCGCGTCGACGCCCGCGCGCACGAGCTCGTGCAGGAACAGGCGCTGACTGCCGGCTTCGTCCTGACGGGGGGCGACGCGCAGCCGCTGGCGTCCGAGATCGGCGATCGACCGGATCCGCAGCGGATTTGCGCGCGCTGACCAGTCGAGAAGGGGATCATGGCTCCCGGCGATGATCGCCGGCGGCGCCCGGTGCGTCGCGTGGGTCGATGCGGGTTCCGCCGGCGCGACACCGACGTCACCGGTGGCGGCGAGCCAGGCGTCGATCCGATCGCGCGGAAAGAGCAGCTTGCCGGTCGCGCGCAGATGTGGGATCACGCCACGGCGAACGAGATCGTAGACGCGGCGTTCCTTGAGGCGCAGGTATTCGGCGACCTCGCGCGTATCCATCATCGCGTGCTGCCGATCCTCGACCGGCGGCACGTCGTCCGTGGTGCGGAGTCGCGTCGCTGACGCCCGCGGCGACCGGCGCCGTGCCGCGCTCATGGCCGGGGATGTCCGGACCGCTGCACGGATCGGCCGGCGAGGACATTCATCGCGCACGGATGTTAGCATCGACGCGCGAGACGGATCGTTACGCTCACCGCAGCCGTGCTTGCGCCGGGCATCGCCGCAGTCGTGAAGGACGTGAAGCCGGACGCGGTGTTAGCGATGCGGATCCCGACGTGACGGATCCCGGCAAGCCCTGAAGTTACGCGGGCTCGGCGAGCGGCGGGACCGCGGGCCCGCGCCTGCGACGCGGCGGGTGCTCGTCCATCGACCACTGCAGGAGGAATGCGGCGAGTCCGACGGCGATCAACGCACCCCAGCCGACGTTGTAGTTGCCGAAGCGGTCGAACACCATCCCCCCCATCAGCGCGCCGCAGAACGAGCCGAGCTGGTGCGAGAGGAACACGATTCCGTAGAGCGTGTTGAAGTGGCCGAGGCCGAAGACGCGGCCGATGATGCCGGTCACGAGCGGAACGACGCCGAGCCAGAGCATGCCCATCGCCGACGCGAACACCAGCGCCGAGCCGGCGCTGACCGGAAGCAGCAGGAACCCGGCGATGATCAGCGTGCGTAAGAGATAGATCAGCGCGAGCAGGCGCTTCTCGCTGAAGCGCCCACCGAGGAGCCCGAACGCGTAGGTGCCGATCGTGTTGAAGAGGCCGATCAGCGCAAGCGCTGTCGCGCCGACGCCCGGTGCGACTCCGCACAGATCGAGATACGAAGGCAGGTAGGTCGCGATGAAGACGAGCTGAAAGCCGCACGCGAAGAACGCGACCATCATGAAGAGGTAGCCGCGATGCGTCATCGCCTCGACGAGCGCGTCGCGCAGTCCCTGCGTGGCCGAAGTCGCCGATCCCTGACCGCGCCCCGGCTCGCGGATCGCGAGCGAGACGAGCGCCAGCGACGCCGCGACTGCGGCGAACAGCATCATCGCGGGGCGCCAGCCGAGGCCGCCGATCAGCACCTGCCCGGCAGGCGCGATCACCACCGTTCCGAGCGAGCCTGCTGCGGCGACGATGCCGACCGTCCGCGTGCGTGCGGCGGCAGGCGTCGCACGCGAGACGGTGCCGATCAGCACGCCGAAGCCGGTTCCCGCGATGCCGACGCCGGTGAGGAAGCCCGCAAGTGCGAGCCCTCCCGGCCGTCCGCCGGCGACGACCATCAAAGCGAGCCCCGCCGCATACACGATCGACGTCGCGATCAGCACCGGACGCGGTCCGTGGCGGTCGGCGAGCGCGCCGACGACCGGCTGCGACAGCCCCCAGACGATGTTCTGCAGCGCGATCGAGAAGCCGAAGGTCGCCGCCGACACGCCGAGGTCGAGCGTCATCGGCCGCATGAACAATCCGAGGCTCTGCCGCAGCCCCATGCACAGCGAGATGATCGTTCCGCTCGCGACGAGCAGGACGAGAAAGCCGGGCGCGGCGCGCGCGCGGGTATGCGCGGTCACGGGGAATACGCGGTCACGAGGAAAACGCGGTCACGAGGAAAACGCGGTCACGATCCGGGCGACGGAAGACAGGCATCGGATTGCTTCGCGTGACAGACGTGGCGATTATCCGCGCTTCCGGCGCGCCATGCCACGGCTGGTGGCTGATGCTCTTGGCAGCCGCGCGCGACCGCTGCTATGCTCGGCGCCACCGACCGCACCCGCGGCGCACAGCGTCGCGCGCCGGGCGACGACAACAAATCGCGCGACGACAACGCGCAGCGAGGGGGCAACGATGCACAAGGCAAGTTACCGGTGGCTCGTTGCAGCCTCCATCGCAGTCGCCCTGAGCACGGTCGTCGCGCCGTCCGCAGCGGTGCAGCTCGGCGCGGTGCCGCCGATGGCCTCGTGGCCGAACACGATGACGCTGCATGGTTCGACGGTGACCGTGAGCGAGCCGCAGGCGATTGCCTGGCCCGAGCACCGGACGCTCACCGCACGCGCTGCGGTTTCCATTCTGCGGTCCGGTGCAAGCGTGCCCATACGCGGAACCGTCGAAGTGTCGGCGAACACCGAGACCGACTACACGACGCGCACGGTCACCTACTCGCGCATGCGGCTCGTGTCGACGAAGTTCCCGTCGCTCGATACCGCGCAGGCAGCGCAGGTCGAGGCGCAGATGCGCGACGTCATTCCCGCGCTCGGCGCGAAGCGCGTGCCGATCGACGCGGTGCTGCTGAGCCTCGAGGAGCCGCCGGTAACGCCACGAACCATCGTGCTCGACAACAATCCGCCGGCGATCTTCTACAGCGCTCGCCCGGCGAGCCTCGTCGTGTTCAACGGCGACCCGGTGATGGCGCCGCTCGCCGAAGGCCTCACGGTCGCGGTCAACACCAACTGGAACGTGTTCGAGACGACCGCGGATCACGCCTGGTATCTGCTGAACAACGGCATCTGGTTCACGGCGCCGGCGGCGGCCGGGCCGTGGACGCCGGCGCACAGCCTGCCGCGCGCATTCAAGGCGCTGCCCCGCGACGCCGCGTTCGACGACGTGCGCAAGGCAATGCCGCCGCGTCCGGTGCGCGCGGGCGCGGCGCCTGCAATCATCGTCAGCACGAAGCCCGCGGAGATCATCGTGACAAGCGGCGCGCCGAAGTTCGTCGCACTCGCCGGCACCGGACTGCAGTATGTCGCCAACACGCCGGTCGACCTCTTCTTCATGCCGTCGACCGGTCGCTTTTACTTCCTGACGTCGGGCCGCTGGTTCGCCTCTCCGGCACTCGACGGCCCGTGGACGTTTGCTACGCCGTCACTCCCCGCCGATTTCGCGCGTATTTCACCGTCGAGCCCGAAGGGTCACGTCCTCGTTTCGGTGCCAGGCACGCCGCAGGCGCAGCAGGCGGTGATGGAAGCGCAGGTGCCGCGTCAGGGTACGCTCGAGCGCACTGCCGCGAAGGTGACTGTAGTCTACGCGGGGCCGCCGAAGTTCGTGCCGATCGCGGGTACCACGATGACTTACGCCGCCAACACCTCGTATCAGGTGATCGACGTCGGCGGCCGCTACTACGTCTGCTACAACGCCGCGTGGTTCGTCGCACCGTCCCCGAACGGACCCTGGGTCCTCGCCGATGCGGTGCCGCAGGTCATCTACACGATTCCGCCGGCGAGCCCGCTCTACAACGTGACCTACGTCACCGTCTACGGGTCGACGCCGGCAACGGTCACCTACGGCTACACGACGGGCTACACGCTGGGCTACGTCAGCACGGGTGTCGTCGTCTATGGCACCGGCTACTACTATCCGCCGTACTACTACCCGGCGCCGATACCGGTGTTCATTCCATATCCGTACTCGTATTCGGGCAGCACCTGGTACAACCCGAGCACCGGCGCATGGGCGCGCGGCGGCACGATCTACGGCCCGTACAACACGGCCTCGGGCGGGCGCTATTACAACCCGAGCACGGGCGCGTGGGCGCAGGGCGGCGCCATCTACGGTCCCAACGGTGGCGCTGGGGCGTTCTCGTACTACAACCCGAGCAGCGGGACTTACGCGCACGGCAGCGCGTCGTGGGGACCCGACAGCGGCAGCGGCTACGCGAACTTCTCGAACAGCAAGACCGGACGCTCGGGCTCGACGCAGCAGAACTGGAATGAGTACGAGCGGTGGGGCTCGTCGACGATCAGCGGCCCGAACCAGACGATCAACACGAAGAGCGCGAGCAATGCGCAGGGCAAGGCGGGAGGCTTCAGTTCGACGACCGGCGCTGAAGGGGCGGGCTTCAAGGGCGCCAATGGCAACAAGGGCGGTGCGGTGAAGACCGCCGGCGGCGATACCTACGCCGGCGCCGACGGCAACGTCTACAAGCACACCGACAGCGGCTGGTCGAAATGGAGCGACGGATCGTGGCAGCCGGTGACGCCGCCATCGAACGGCTCCCATGCGGCGACCGGACAGAGCCGGTCCGGAAGCGGCACGCAGGGGCAGGGCCAGCGTGCGCAGAGTGCGAACGCGCCGATGCACACGCAGGGTGGAGTCCAGCAGCAGTCCGCGGGCGCGAGTGCACCGATGCACACGCAGGGTGGAGTCCAGCAGCAGCCCACGGGTGCGAGCGCACCGATGCGCACGCAGGGCGGAATCGAGCAGAAGTCGTCGGGCGGCGGCACGCCCTGGAGTCAGCTCGAACAGGATCGCCGCGCGCGTACCGAGGGTGCGCAGCGGCAGCGGGCCTTCCGCTCGCAGCGTGGAGGTGAGGGGCGCCGGCTGCGCTGATCGCGGCGAAACCGCAGCGAAACCGCGGTGAAACCGCGGCGCCTTACCTGCCGGTGCGACCCTTCAGCGCGACGAGCGCCTGCCGGCATCCCGGCGACAGCGATGCCGCATTCGCTTCGAGGCAGGTGATCGAATGCCCGCCGCCGGGCTGCACGCCCTGGCAGAACGTTCGATAATCCCGCCCGCAGGCCTGGCGCGTGATGCGCATCTCGTCGCGCATCGAGATCTGCGGCATCGCGCCCATCGACGCCATCGCAGGTGCCGTCGCGGGCGCCGCCGCAGCGGGCGCGATTACCGCACCGGCCGCCGGTGACGGAGCCGGCGATGCCGGCGCGCCCCCGACCGCGGCCAGCGCGTGCTGGCACGCGGGCGACACGCGCGCGGCGTTCTCCTGCAGGCAGTGCAGCGCTGCCGGTCCGCCGGGCTGGACGCTCGCGCAGACCGCCTGATAGTCGCCGCGACAGGCGGATCTGATCGCGCTCTGCTGCGCGGAAGTCGGCTGCTGCGCCGACGCCGCACCGACCAGCGCGAGTCCGATGCCGATCGCGAGCAATGATGCCGTTGCCCGGATCGTGATCGACGTGTCGTAAAACGATGCGGATGCCGCCATGGGTTCCTCCCTCGCGTGGAAGCGCCACAGTCTGGAGCGCGGGCCGCCGCGAGTCAATGCGCGCGGCCCGCCGCTGTCTCGCACGCGTTCCGTCAGAAGTGGTACTCGACGCGCACCATCGGGGACTTCGCGAGCGAGCCCGGGACATTCGAGGGATTGCCGAACTTGTTGCGCCAGTACTGATACTCGAAGCCGACGCGCAGCGCGTTCTTCGGCAGGTGCACGAGCGACGCAACGTCGTACATGACCTCGCCGTCGAAGTTGGTCTCCGCCGCCGTCGGGCCGCCGAACTCGTTGGTCCCCTTGGCGGCGATCCAGTTGAAATAACCCTCGAAGGCGAGCCCGGTCGATCCGAACGGGATGCCCCAGGCGAGGCTCAGCATCGGGTGCGTCTTGTACGTGTAGCGGCTGCTGACGCCGACCGGGCGGTTGCTCTCGTTCAGCACCAGCACGCTTGCATCGAGAAAGCCCGGGACGTCGAACATCAGCGTCGGGCCGATCACCAGCATCCGCTTCTTCGACCCGTAGCCGGGATCGTTCTTGGTGTTCCAGTCGAAGCCGAGCGTCATGCCGACGCCGCGCACCGGCCCGAACTGGTACTTCTTTCCGGTGATCTTCCCAAAATCGATCGTATTACGATAGGTAACGTACGCCTCCTGGGCGTTGCTGTCGGTGCTGTCGGACATCAGGAAGTCGACATTGAAGAAGTTGGTGCCGTACTTGTAGCCGCCGACGTGCTGCAGGTCGATGATGTTCTTGGAGATCGCGGCGCCGTTGGCGACGTAAGGCTCCTTGAACTGGGTGCCGTAGCGCCAGCCGATCGACGTGTCGCTCCACTCCCCGGCGGCGGCCTGCTGCATCGCGGCTGCCGTTGCGACCAGCGCAACGGCCCACGCTCCGACGGTGATCCTGTTCATCTCGATATGCTCCGGTTGGATGGAATGAAATACAGTTGCTAGGCCTTGTCCGGGCTCTCGAGCGGGAACGCGGCGTCGGCCGCGAGCTCGCGCTCGACCTCCTCGACCGACTCGGCGCGGTTGAAGAGCGCGTTGAGCAGGATCGCCGTGATCGCGGTCAGCGTGATGCCGCTGTGCGTGATCGGGCTGCTCCACGCGGGAAAGTGCTGGAAGAAATTCGGCGATACGAGCGGGATCATCCCCATGCCGAAGCTCACCGCGACGATCAGCAGGTTGTTCTTGCTCTCGTAGTTGACGTTCGACAGGATCTTGATCCCGGTTGCGGCGACCATGCCGAACATCGCGATCCCCGCGCCGCCCAGCACGGCCTGCGGAATCGAGGCGACGATCGTCGAGATCTTCGGCAGGAGCCCGAGCAGGAACAGGATCACGCCGGAGACCACGACGACCCAGCGGCTCCTGACACCGGTGATGCTGACGAGGCCGATGTTCTGCGAGAACGACGTGTGCGGGAACGTGTTGAAGATGCCCGCGAACACCGTTGCGAGACCATCGGCGCGCAGCCCGCGCGTGACGCTGTCGTGGTTGGCCGGACGGCCGGTGATGTCACCGAGCGCCAGGAACATGCCGAGTGACTCGACCATGATGACGATCATCACGAGGCAGAGCGAAGCGATCGCGGCGGCGTCGAAGGTCGGCGTGCCGAAGGCGAACGGGCGCACCGGCGCGAACCAGGCGGCGGCACCGACGCCGGTGAAATCGACGAAGCCGAGCGCGAGCGCGATGACGAACCCGACCACCATCCCCAGCAGCACCGAGATGTTGGCGACGAAGCCGCGCAGGAACTTGTTGATCAGCAGGATCACGACGAGCACGACGAGGCTGATGCCGATGAAGCGCGGATCGCCGAAGGTCTTGCTGCCGAATCCTCCGGCGGCCCAGTTGATCCCGACCGGGAACAACGTGACGCCGATGATCGTGATCACCGACCCGGTCACCACCGGCGGGAAGAAGCGCATCAGCCTGCCGAACACCGGCGCGATCAATATGCCGAAGACGCCGGCTCCGATGACTGCGCCGAGGATGCCCTGGATCCCGGCGCCGCCGTTTGCGATCGCGATCATCGCGCCGACCGGCGCGAAGCTCACGCCCATGATCACCGGCAGCCGGATGCCGAACTTCCAGATGCCGATGCACTGCATCAGCGTAACGATGCCGCACGAAAAGAGATCGGAGCTGATCAGGAACGCGACCTGATCCTTGGGCATCTTCAGCACACCGCCCATGAGGAGCGGCACGGCGATCGCGCCGGCGTACATGACGAGCACGTGCTGGATGCCCACCGCCAACATTTGCCCGAACGGCAGGACCTGGTCGACGGGGTGGTTCGATTTGCTCATGGGCCTCTCCCGATCAATGGGTCTTCGCGCCTTCGGCGATCCACCTGCCGATGAGCGCGCGCTCGCCAGGTGTCATCTTCGTGAGGTTCGCGAGCGGCATCGTCTGCGTCGCCACCGCCTGCTGCTCGATGCGCTGCGCGTTGTCGTGGATGTGGTCGGGAGAATCGAGGAGCACCCCCGCCGGCGGGGCGGTGAAGCCCGGCTCGGTCGGCTTCTCCGAGTGGCAGACGGCACAGCGCGCGGCGATGATCGGCCGCACCTCGCTGAACGTGACCTTCGCGGCGCCGACGCTCGCGCGGGCCGTGGTCGGCCGCGGCGCGATCGCGATGGCGACGGCGGCGAGGATCACGGCACCCGCAGCCGGCAGCGCGTAATTCACCCTGCCGCGGTGGCGCAGCACGAAGAACTGCCGGATCAGCACGCCGGCCAGCATGATCGCCGCGAGAACGAGCCAGCCCTGCGGGTTGCCGTAGGTCATCGGATAGTGGTTGCTGATCATGACGAACAGCACCGGCAGCGTGAAATAGGTGTTGTGCACCGAGCGCTGCTTGCCGATGACGCCAGGTCGCGGATCCGGTTCGCGGCCCGCGCGGATCGCAGCCACCATCCGCTTCTGTCCGGGGATGATGTGGAAGAACACGTTCGCCACCATCATCGTGCCGATCATCGCGCCGACATGGATGTACGCGGCGCGTGCGCTGAAGAGGTGGAAGAGGCCCCAGTCGGCGATCACGATGAGCACGAACAGGACGACCCCGAGCAGCATCTCCTGGGCTTCCAGGATGCGGCACAGCGCGTCGTAGACGAGCCAGCCGCCGACGAGGAAGCCGATGCTGATCGCGATCGCCGCAGTCGGCGTCAGGTCCATCACGTTCGTGTCGATGAGGAACGCGCTCGCGCCGTGCCAGTAGATGATCGCGAGGAGGCCAAGCCCCGACATCCACGTCGTGTACGCCTCCCATTTCGACCAGTGCAGGTGCTCGGAGAGCGGCTCGCCTTTCGGCCCGGTCAGGTACTTCCGGCTGTTGTAGAAGCCACCGCCGTGCACGGCCCAGAGCTCGCCGAACACGCCGTGCTTCCGGTCTTCCTCCTTCTTCGGAGGCATCAGCGAGTTGTCGAGCATCACGAAGTAGAACGACGCGCCGATCCAGGCGATGCCGGCAATCAGATGGAGCCAGCGCACCAGCATGTTCAACCAGTCGACGACGTACGCTTCCATCGGGGCCTCCGTGCTACTCAGCTTCCGCGGTAGGTCGAGTAGCTCCACGGCGTGACGATGAGCGGCACGTGGTAGTTCGCCTCGGGATCGACGATCGTGAAGCGGATCGGTATCTCGTCGAGGAACGGCGGCGTACCCTGCGCGGTGCCGCGGCGGGCGAAATAGTCGGCCACGTGGAACACGAGCTCGTAGCGTCCGGGCTTCAGCGCGTCGCCTTCGAGGATCGGCTCGGGGGTGCGTCCGTCGTCGTTGGTGGTGACCGACTTCAGCGTGCGCCAGCCGGTCGCGGTCGCGACGGCGAGGTCGATGCGAACGCCGTCGGCCGGGCCTCCGCGCACGGTGTCCAGCACGTGAGTCGAGAGTCGTCCCATCGCGTGCACTCCTGGTGTGGTCCTCGACGCTCAGGATCGGCCGAGCATCTCTTCCAGTCGGATCAGGCCGATCTCGCAGACCTGCGCGACGCAGGTGTCGAGCTCGGTCTCGGGATCGTTGGCGAGGCGGCGCTCGAATTCGCGCAGGATCCCTCGCTTCGTGTAGTTCTTCACCGCGATGATGAACGGGAAGCCGAAGCGCGCGCGGTACTCGGCGTTGAGCCTTGCAATGCGCAGAGCCTCGTCGCGCGACAGCGCGGTAAGCCCTGCGCCGGACTGCTCGGCAGCCGAGCTCGCGGTCAGCGCCCCGGCCCGCGCCTCGCGGCCGGCGAGCTCGGGGTGCGCGCGCAGGAGTGCCAGCCGGCGCTCGCGCGGCGCGGCGAGCACCCGTGCGGCCATCGCGTGATGCAGCGCACCGACGTCGGCAAACGGGCGCTCGCGCCAGGCTTCGGCGGCCACCCACGGCGAATGCTCGAAGACCTCGCCGAGCGCGCGTGTGAATGCCGCTTCGTCGAAGCGGTTGAGCGCGTCCAGCGTGATGCGGTCACCGGGGGTCGTCATGCGGCAGCCGGAGGTCGGTTGCAGTCGGCACTCGACGTCGAGCGCGACAGAAGGTCGTGGTCAATGCAAAGCCGTGGTCTATGGTTCCGGGTTCAACGATGTATGCGATACTGGATACGATATCTGCAAGATCGTATACTGTCAAGCCGATCGATATAGGCCGATCGCACGACAATCCGGAAGGCACGCGACAGCCCGGAAGGTGTGCGACAACCCGGGGAGGGCGTGCGGAAGGTGCGCTCCGCGCCGCAGGCGCGCACAGTCCCCTCGTGGGGCTGTTCCGCGCCGGTGCCCACACCGGCGGACTTGCCAGCGGGATTTGCCAGCGACGGACAACACGCATACAATGTCAATGTTTCTGTATACAGGAAGACGCGCGATGGCAACTGGAAAGGCGGCGCCGAAGCAGGTCGCGCGCGGCCGGGCGGCAACGCTGCACCGCGCCCGGCCCGCGAAGCGCGACGCAACGTCCGCGGCCTCGGACGCGCCCGACGCGGAAACGATCGCGACGCGGATCACCGACGCGATCGTCGAGCGCCGGCTCCTGCCGGGTACGCGTCTTGGCGAGGAGAGTCTGGGCGAAATCTTCGGAGTGAGCCGCACCAAAGTGCGCGAGGCGCTCTTCATCGTCGCGCGGTACAAGCTCATCACGTGGGAGCCGTCGAAGAGCGCCTGCGTGGCACAGCCGTCGGTGCAGGAGGCGCGCGATGTGTTCGAGACGCGGCGGGTGCTCGAAGCCGCCACGGCGCGCAAGCTCGCCGCCGGCGTTACGCCGGCACAGTTACGGCTGCTGCGCCAGCAGGTCGAGCGCGAATCGAAGCTCGTGCAGAGCGGCGAGCTCCGCGCCGGAACTGCGTACGGCACGCGCGTCTTCGGCGATTTTCACCGCTTGATCGCCGAGCTCGCGGGCAACGGCGTCCTCGCCGGATTCGTGCGCGAGATCAGCGCGCGCACGTCACTGGTCGAGGTCTACTACGGAACGACGATGGCCGCCACCTGCTCGCACGACGAGCACGCCGGGATCCTCGCCGCAATCGAGCGTCGCGATGCCGAGGGCGCCGCGGCGCTGATGGTCCGCCACTTCGAGCATATCGAGAAGAGCGTCATGCTGCGCGACACTGCGCCCGGCACGGTCGATCTGCGCGAGGCGCTGCGCGCATGAAGCGCGCGGCTTCAGCGTGCGCGACCTGGGCCGAGCTCGCGCAGGCTCGCCTGGATGAACGCGAAGTGGAGCTGCGCCGCCGCGCGCGCCCGCTCGGGATCGCGGTCGGCGATCGCATCGAGGATCGCCGCGTGCTGCTCGTGCAGGATCGGAATGTTCTCGCTCTGCTGATAGAGCAGGTCGCGGACGCGAAACGAGCTCGTCCGCACCAGGTTGACGATGCCGTGGACGATGTGCGCGAGGGCGACATTCTTCGAGGCGTCGGCGATCGCCATGTGGAACTCGGTGTCGGCCTGCGCATCGACGAGTGCGTCGCGCCGGCCTCGGCCCGGCGTCATCGACGCGAATATCCTGCGCAGCCTGCGCAGGTCGGCCGCGGTCGCGTTCTGCGCCGCGTGCCACGCCGCGAGCGCCTCGAGCCCGTAGCGCACGTCCTGCACGTCGCGCGCCGCCTTGTCGTGGCGAAGCAGCAGGTGCACGAGCGGGTCGGTGATCGTCGGCGCCGCGACGTCGGTCACCGCAAGGCTGCCGCCACGGCCGGCGCGCAGCAATCCGCGCGCCTCGAGCTTCAGCAGTGCCTCGCGCAGCGACGGGCGCGACACGTGCAGGCGTCGCGACAGCTCGCGCTCGGCGGGCAGCACCTCGCCCGGCGCCAGTGCGCCGTCGACGATCAGCCGTTCGATCTGTTCGCTGACGGCGTCGGAGAGCCGCACGCGCGGTGGCGGCTGCACGCGGTGGAACACCGCAGGGTGCGAGGTCGCTCGGGAATTCATGGTGCCGCGATGATTATGGCACGCGCGTCGATTGACACGACGAGCCCCGATGGTATGCTTGGTCTGACCACGCGGCGAGCGCCGGGCCGACGCACCCCGCGATCGACCCAGCGCCTGTTCGCGCTTGCGTACATAGCGTAAACAGGCCCCAGGCTGCCCATGAACGCACCGCGCGAGCTCCTGCAGCGGATGTTCGACACCGCGATCGGCGCAGCGCAGCCGATCCGCTGCATTCCACCGCGACTTCCGCGCGCGCCGTCGGGCCGCACGATCGTGATCGGCGCGGGCAAGGCGTCGGCGGCGATGGCCGCCGCTGTCGAGGCGAGCTGGAGCGGCCCGCTGGAAGGGACCGTCGTCACGCGCTACGGCTATGCGGTGCCGTGCACGCGGATCGACATCATCGAAGCTGCGCACCCGGTGCCCGATGGCGCGAGCATCGAGGCGGCGCGGCGCATCGCCGAGCGGGTGCGCGGGCTCGGACGCGACGATCTCGTGCTCTGCCTGATCTCGGGCGGGGGATCGTCGCTGATGGTTGCGCCGACCGAAGGTCTGTCTCTCGAAGACAAGCAGGCGGTCAACCGCGCGCTCCTGAAGTCGGGTGCAACGATCAGCGAGATCAACTGCGTTCGCAGGCACCTGTCGGCGATCAAGGGTGGCCGGCTCGGCGCCGCGTGCCACCCCGCGAAGCTCGTCACGCTCTTGATCTCCGACGTTCCGGGCGACAACCCGATCGATATCGCGTCGGGACCGACGGTCGCCGATCCGACAACCTGCGCCGATGCGCTCGCGATCGTGCGCCGCTACGGCATCGAGGTCCCGGCGCGGGTCGTCGACGTGCTCGAAAGCGGTCGCGGCGAAACGGTGAAGCCGGGAGACCCGCGTCTTTCCGGCAGCACGACGACGATGATCGCGACGCCGCAGATGGCGCTCGAAGCCGCCGCTGCGGTGGCGCGCGCGCACGGCGTCGCCGCGCACATTCTCGGCGACGGCATCGAGGGCGAGGCGCGCGACGTCGGCAGGGTGATGGCCGGCATCGCGCTGCAGGTCGCGAAGTACGGCGAGCCGTTCGCGCCACCCTGCGTCCTGCTCTCCGGTGGTGAGACGACGGTCACCGTGCGCGGGAACGGACGCGGCGGGCGCAACGTCGAGTTTCTGCTGGCGCTCGGCGTCGCGCTCGACGGACACCCCGGAATCCACGCGCTCGCCGGCGACACCGATGGCGTCGACGGCCAGGAGGAGATTGCCGGCGCATACCTCGCGCCGGACACGCTCGCGCGTGCCTTCGCCGCCGGCATGCGTCCGCGCGAGCGCCTCGACAATAACGACGGACACGGTTTCTTCGGCGCGCTCGGCGACAGCGTCGTCACCGGCCCGACGCTTACCAACGTCAACGATTTCCGCGCGATCCTGATCGAGGCCAGGGCCCGTTAACGCTATGTGCGCAAGTGCACACCCAGCATCCAACTGAACGTCGAGCCCACCATGCGCCGTCACCGTAACGCGAAGATCGTCGCCACCCTCGGGCCGTCGAGCTCGGACGCCGCCACGATCCGCGCGCTGTTCGACGCCGGTGCCGACGTCTTTCGCCTGAACTTCAGCCACGGCACGCAGGATCAGCACCGTGAGCGCCTCGACATCATTCGCGCGATCGAGCGCGAGACCGGACGGCCGATCGCCGTGCTGCTCGATCTGCAGGGGCCGAAGCTTCGCGTCGGCACGTTCGCAAATGCCCCGGTGCGCCTCGACGCGAACGCGGCATTTCGTCTCGACATGGACCCGTCGCCCGGCGACGCGACCCGGGCATCGCTCCCGCATCCCGAGATCTTCGCGGCGCTCGAGCCCGGCACCGAGCTCCTGCTCGACGACGGCAAGATCCGTCTTCGCGTCGAGCGCTGCGGGCCCGATTTTGCTGAGACCCGCGTCACCACCGGCGGGCTCCTCTCGGACCGCAAGGGCGTCAATGTCCCCGGCGTCGTGTTGCCGATCTCGATCCTCACCGCGAAGGACAGGAGCGACCTCGAGTTCGGTCTTTCGCTCGGCGTCGACTGGCTCGCGCTGTCGTTCGTGCAGCGCGCCGAGGATCTCGACGAGGCGCGCGTGCTCGTCGCCGGTCGCGCAGCGATCATGTCGAAGCTCGAAAAACCCGCTGCGATCGAGCACCTCGATGCGATCGTCGAGCGCTCCGACGGCATCATGGTCGCGCGCGGCGACCTCGGGGTCGAGCTTCCCGCCGAGCGCGTCCCGGTGATCCAGCGGCGCATCGTGCGCGCGTGCCGCAGGGCAGGGAGGCCGGTGATCGTCGCGACGCAGATGCTCGAGTCGATGATCGCGGCGCCGGTGCCGACGCGCGCCGAGGCGTCCGACGTCGCCACCGCGATTTACGAGGGTGCCGACGCGGTGATGCTCTCCGCCGAATCGGCGAGCGGCAAGTATCCGGTCGAGACGGTCGCGATGATGGATCGCATCATCGGCCAGGTCGAATCCGACCCGCACTACCGCGAGATGATCGACGCGTCGCATACTCCCGCCGAGGCGACGGTCTCGGACGCGGTCTTCTGCGCGATGCGCCGCGTGACGGAGCTCCTTCCGGTCGCCGTCACCGTCGCCTACACGAGCTCGGGGCATTCGAGCCTGCGCGCGGCGCGCGAGCGCCCGACCTCGCCGATCCTGAGCCTCACGCCCGACGTCCGGACCGCGCGGCGCCTTGCGCTGGTGTGGGGCGTGCACTCGGTCGAGACCGAGGATGTGAAGGACGTCGACGGCATGGTCGATACCGCATGCCGCCGCGCCGTGCACGAAGGCTTCGCGAAGCCCGGCGACACCATCGTGATCGCCGCCGGGATACCGTTCGGCGTCGCCGGTACGACGAACCTGCTGCGCATCGCGCGCGCCTGAGCATGCAGCGAGAACCACTGCGCTTCGGCACCGGCATCATGGCGCGGCTCGATGAGCTCGCGCGGATCTCGCAGGACCCGCCGGCGCTGTCGCGCCACTATCTCACCGCCGAGCATAAGGCGGCCGGCAACCTGATCAAACGATGGATGGAAGACGCCGGCATGAGCGCGCGGTTCGACGCGATCGGCAACGTCGTCGGCCGCTACGAGGGCGATCGCCCGGGACTGCCGGCGCTCCTCACCGGATCGCACTTCGACACCGTGCGCAACGCCGGCCGCTACGACGGCATGCTCGGGGTGGTCACTCCGATCGCGTGCATTGCGGCGCTCCACGACGAGGGTGTCCGTCTTCCGTTCGCGATCGAGGTGATCGCCTTTGCCGACGAGGAGGGCGTGCGCTTCAACGCGACGCTGCTCGGCAGCCGCGCGGTTGCCGGGACGTTCGACCCGGCGCTCCTCGCGAAGAAGGATGCCGATGGCGTCACGATGGCCGAGGCGCTGACGCGTTTCGGTCTCGACCCGGCGCGCGTAGGTGATGCCGCGCACCGACGCGACGAAGTGCTCGGCTACGTCGAGATCCATATCGAGCAGGGTCCGGTGCTGCTCGAAGAAGGCCGCCCGGTCGGTGTCGTGACGTCGATCGCTGGCGCGAGCCGTTTCGCCGTGCGCATCGACGGGCTCGCCGGGCACGCGGGCACGGTGCCGATGAGCCATCGGCGCGATGCCGCTGCCGCCGCCGCCGAGATGGTGCTCGCGATCGAGCGCCGCTGCAGCGCCGGCGAGACGCTGGTCGGCACCGTCGGCGTGCTCGGTGTGCCCAACGGCGCGACCAACGTCATTCCCGGTTCCGCGACGTTCACGATCGACATCCGCGCCGGCGACGATGCGGTGCGCAAGGCCGCGGTCGACGACGTGCTCAACGAGATCGCGGCGATCGCGTCGCGGCGCCGCGTCGACGCGACGGTGACGCCGCAGCACGACGCGCGCGCGAGTCCGTGCTCCCCCGCCATCATCGAGCACATCGCCGCGCAGGTTCGCGCCGAGGGCATCGAGCCGCGCTACCTTGCGAGCGGCGCCGGCCACGACGGCATGGCGATCGCCGACCTCACGCCGATCGGCATGCTGTTCGTGCGCTGCGGCAACGGCGGCGTCAGCCACCACCCGGCCGAGACGATGACCGCCGGGGATGCCGACGTCGGCGCGCGCATCTTCCTGAACGTCCTGCGCAACTACCCTCGTCAGCGACCCGCGCGCTGATTCCACTTGGTGGAGACTGCATTCGCATGAGCGCAACAACCCGGGATGCGATCGCGCGCTGGCTGCGCGAGCACGAGGCGCAGGAGACCGCTTTTCTCGCCGAGCTCGTCGAGGTTCCGTCCGACAATCCGCCGGGCGACTGCGCGGCGCACGCGACGCGCGCCGCCGAGCTCCTCGAAGGACTGGGTTTCGCGGTCGAGCGACATCCGGTCCCCGACGACGCCGTGCGCGCGAGCGGCATGGTGAGCGCCACGAACCTCGTCGTGCGCGAGAGGTTCGGCGACGGGCCGGTCGTCGCGCTGAATGCGCATGGCGACGTCGTGCCTCCCGGTCTCGGCTGGAGCGTCGACCCCTACGGCGCCGAGATCCGCGACGGCGTCATGTATGGGCGCGGCGTCGCGGTGTCGAAATCGGATTTCGCGACCTACGCGTTCGCGCTCGCGGCGCTGAAGGCGAGCGGCGCGAAGCTCGCGGGCACGGTCGAGCTCCACTTCACCTACGACGAGGAGGCGGGTGGGGCGATTGGCCCGGCGCGGCTTCTCGCCGAGAAGATCTCGCGCCCCGACTACGCGATTTCGGCGGGCTTCGCGTACGCGATCACGACGGCGCACAACGGCTGTCTCCATCTCGAAGTGGAAGTCATCGGCAAGTCAGCCCACGCGGCAATGCCGGCAACCGGCATCGACGCCCTCGAAGCCGCGACCGCGATCCTCGCCGATCTCTACGCATTGCGCAGGACGCTCGCGGCGACGAAGTCGAAGGTCGACGGCATCGACAGCCCGACGCTTACCGTTGGACTCATCTCGGGCGGCATCAACACCAACGTCGTTCCCGACAACGTCACGTTCAGGCTCGACCGCAGGATCATTCCCGAGGAAAATGCGCAGGAGGTCGAGGCCGCGCTCACGCGCCGCATTGCCGGGTCGGCCGCGCGCTGGCCCGGGATCACCTGCAACGTGCGGCGCATCCTGCTCGCGGTCCCGTTCGTGCCGATTCCCGGGCAGGAGAAGCTCGTGCGCGCGATTTCCTCGAGTGCGAAGGCGATCATCGGCGAAGACGTGAAAGCGTGCGGCTCGCCGCTCTACACCGACGCGCGCCACTATTCGGCGGCCGGGGTGCCGACGGTTCTCTATGGCGCAGGACCGCGCACGCTCCTCGAAGCCAACGGTCATCGCGCCGACGAGAAGCTCGTGCTCGACGACCTCTACAAGGCGACGCAGGTGGTCGCGCTCGCGCTCGCCGACCTCCTGCAGCCGCGCGCGTGAAGCCCGATCCTTCGTATCCGCGCGACCTCGTCGGCTACGGCCGCCATCCTCCGCGCGCCGACTGGCCGGGCAACGCGCGCATCGCCGTGCAGTTCGTGCTGAATTACGAGGAGGGCGGCGAGAGCTGCGTGCTGCACGGCGACAAGGGCTCCGAGCAGTTCCTGTCCGAGATCATCGGTGCGCCGGCGTATCCGGCGCGCCACCTGTCGATGGAGTCGATCTACGAATACGGCTCGCGCGCCGGAGTCTGGCGCGTGCTGCGCGAGTTCGAGCGCCGCGGCCTGCCGCTAACCGTCTTCGGTGTGTCGATGGCGCTCGAGCGCAACCCCGAGGCGACGGCGGCGTTCGTCGAACTCGGGCACGAGATCGCCTGCCACGGCTGGCGATGGATTCATTACCAGGAGATCGACGAGGCGACCGAGCGCGAGCACATGCGCATCGGCGTCGAGATCATCCGCCGGATGACCGGCAGCGCGCCGCTCGGCTGGTATACCGGGCGCGACAGCCCGCATACGCGCGGGCTCGTCGTCGAGCACGGCGGCTTCGTCTACGACGCCGACTATTACGGCGACGATCTGCCGTTCTGGACCCGCGTCACGACGCGCGACGGCCGCGAGCACATGCACCTGGTGGTACCGTATACGCTCGATACGAACGACATGCGCTTCGCATCGCCGCAGGGTTTCAATTCGGGCGACCAGTTCTACGCCTATCTGCGCGATGCGTTCGACGTGCTGTACGCGGAGGGGCAGGAGACGCCGAAGATGATGTCGATCGGCATGCACTGCCGGCTGGTCGGACGCCCGGGACGCTTCGCGGCGCTCCGGCGCTTCCTCGACCACGTCGAGAAGCACGATCGTGTCTGGGTCTGCCGGCGCATCGACATCGCGCGGCACTGGATCGACACGCATCCGGCCGCGGCCGCCTGATCTACGAGGAGAAACAGCATGGGCATCATGAATGACCACGATCCGGTCGAGACCGGTGAATGGATCGATTCGCTGCGCGCGGTGATCGAGTATCAGGGCGCCGAGCGCGCGCGCTTCCTGCTCGCGAGGCTGCGCGACGAGGCGAGGCGCACGGGAACGCAGCCGCTGCAGCCGCTGACGACGCCGTACCGGAACACGATCGCGCTGGAAGACCAGCCGCCATTACCGGGCGATCCTGCGATGGAGCATCGGATCCGCTCGGTGATTCGCTGGAACGCCGCGGCGATGATTCTGCGCGCGAACAAGGATTCGTCGGAGCTGGGCGGGCACATCGCGAGCTTTCAATCGTCGGCACTGCTCTACGACATCGGTTTCAACCACTTCTGGCATGGGGCGAGCGAGTCGCACGTCGGCGATCTCGTCTATCTGCAGGGGCACAGCTCGCCGGGCTTCTACGCACGCGCGTTCGTCGAGGGGAGGATCAGCGAAGCCGAGATGAACAACTTCCGCCAGGAGACCGGCGGGCACGGCCTGCCGTCGTACCCGCATCCGTGGCTGTTGCCGTCGTTCTGGCAGTTTCCGACCGTCTCGATGGGCCTCGGGCCGCTGATGGCGATCTATCAGGCGCGCTTCCTCAGGTACCTCGCCGGACGCGGGCTCGCCGACACGTCGGCACGCAAGGTGTGGGGCTTCCTCGGCGACGGCGAATGCGACGAGCCCGAGACGCTCGGCGCCATCGCACTCGCCGGACGCGAGAAGCTCGACAACCTGATCTTCGTCATCAACTGCAACCTGCAGCGCCTCGACGGGCCGGTGCGCGGCAACGGCAAGATCATCCAGGAGCTCGAAGCGATCTTCCGCGGCGCCGGATGGAACGTGATCAAGGTGATCTGGGGCTCGGGATGGGATCCGCTTCTCGCCGCGGACAAGGATGGCCTGCTCCTCGCGCGCATGGAGGAGGTGGTCGACGGGCAGTACCAGGACCTGAAGAGCAAGAACGGCGCGTACGTCCGCGAGCACTTCTTCAACTCGCCCGAGCTGAAGGCGATGGTCGCGCATCTCTCCGACGACGAAGTGTGGCAGTTGAATCGCGGAGGCCACGATCACGCGAAGGTCTATGCAGCCTATGCCGCCGCGGTCGCGCACCGCGGCCAGCCGACGGTGATCCTCGCCAAGACGGTGAAGGGCTACGGGATGGGCGAGTCCGGCGAGGGCCAGATGATCGCGCATCAGGCGAAGCACATGACGCAGGTTGCGTTGAAGCAATTCCGCGATCGCTTCGAAGTCCCGGTCACCGACGACCGGCTCGCCGAAGTGCCTTTCGTGACCTTTCCCGAGGGAAGCCCCGAAATGGCGTACCTGAAGGCGCGGCGCGAGGCGCTCGGTGGTTATCTCCCGGCGCGACGGGAGAAATCGGACACGGCGATCAAGACACCGCCGCTCTCGATGTTCGAGCGGCTGCTCCAGGACACCGGCGAGCGCGAGATCTCGACGACGATGGCGTTCGTGCAGATGCTGAGCGCGATGCTGCGCGACAAGGCGTTCGGGAAGTACATCGTCCCGATCGTTCCGGACGAGTCGCGCACGTTCGGCATGGAAGGCCTCTTCCGCCAGCTCGGCATCTACTCGGCAGTCGGCCAGCTCTATCGCCCGCAGGACGCCGATCAGCTGATGTACTACCGCGAGGACAAGAAAGGTCAGGTGCTGCAGGAAGGGATCAACGAGCCGGGCGCGATGTGCTCGTGGATGGCGGCGGCGGCGTCGTACTCGAACAACAACCTTCCGACGATCCCGTTCTATATCTACTACTCGATGTTCGGGTTCCAGCGCTTCGGCGATTTCGCGTGGGCGGCGGGCGACATGCGTTGCCGCGGGTTTCTCCTCGGTGGCACCGCCGGCCGCACGACCCTGAACGGCGAGGGTCTGCAGCACGAGGACGGCCACAGCCACGTCCTTGCGAGCAACATCCCGAACTGCGTCGCCTACGATCCGACCTTTTCCTACGAGGTGGTGGTGATCATCCGCGACGGCATCCGGCGGATGATGGAAGAGCAGCACGACGTCTACTACTACGTCACGCTGATGAACGAGAACTACCACCACCCGGCCATGCCCGCGGGTTCGGAAGAGGGCATCGTCAAGGGGCTCTATCTCCTGAAGGAGGGCGCGAAGGGGAAGGGGCCGCGCGTGCAGTTGATGGGCTCGGGGACGATCCTGCGCGAAGTGATCGCCGCCGCGGACCTCCTGAGCGACGACTGGAAAGTGGCGTCCGATGTCTGGAGCGCAACGAGCTTCACCGAAGTTGCGCGCGAAGGCCGCAGCGTCGAGCGGCACAATCTGCTGCACCCGGAAGCGGCTCGCCGCAGGAGCTACGCCGAGACCGTGCTGGACGGCCACGCCGGACCGGTCGTCGCTTCGACCGACTACGTGCGGGCCTTTGCCGAGCAGATCCGCCCGTATCTTGGCCGGCGGTATGTGACGCTCGGCACCGATGGCTTCGGCCGCAGCGACTGGCGCGCCAGGCTGCGCCAGTATTTCGAAGTCAATCGCTACTACGTGACGGTCGCGGCGCTGAAGGCGCTCGCCGACGATGGCGCCGTCGCACCGGCGCGGGTGACCGAGGCGATCCGCAAATATAGTCTCGACACCGAGCGGGCCGATCCGTGGACCGTTTGACCCAAGGCTGACGCAAGGCTGACCGTGGAGGAGCTATGGAGGTAATAGTCCCGGACATCGGAGATTTCAAAGACGTGCCGGTGATCGACGTGCTGGTCAAACCCGGCGACACGGTTGCCGCCGAGGATCCGCTGGTCACGCTCGAATCGGACAAGGCGACGATGGACGTGCCGGCTCCTGCTGCCGGGACCGTGGGCCAGATCCGGATCAAGGTCGGCGACAAGGTGAGCGAGGGGACCGTGATCCTCGTTCTCGACGCCGCGACATCCGCAGCGGCGACCCCGAAAGCGCCGGTCTCGACGCCACCGGCGCCGGCACACGGCGCGGCCGGCGTCGTCGAAGTCAAGGTCCCCGACATCGGCGACTTCAAGGACGTCCCGGTGATCGACGTGCTGGTGAAGTCCGGGGACACCGTGTCCGCCGAGGACCCGCTGGTCACGCTTGAATCGGACAAGGCGACGATGGATGTTCCCGCGCCGTTGGCGGGAACGGTGCGCGAGATTCGCGTGAAGGTCGGCGATAAGGTGGGCGAAGGCACGGTGATCGTGATGCTCGCCACCGATGGCGCACCCGAAGCCCGTCCGGCACCTGCGAGCGCGGCTGCAAGCGCGCCTTCGCAAGCGGCGAAGCCGCCGGTCGCCGCTGCTGCGCCTGCCACCGTTTCCGCCGCCGTTCCCACCGCCGCCGCTGCCGCTTCGCCGGCAGTCGCACGCGCGGCGGTCGACGAAAAGGCCTTCGCGCTCGCGTACGCGGGACCGGGTGTGCGCAAGCTCGCCCGCGAGCTCGGCGTCGACCTCGGACGCGTCACGGGGAGCGGCAATCACGGCCGCATCCTGAAGGAGGACGTCGAGGCGTTCGCGAAGGGTCCCGCTGCGGCCGCCGGAGGCGCCGGGGTCGGCGGCATCGAGCTCCTGCCGTGGCCGAAAGTCGATTTCGCGAAGTTCGGACCGATCGAGACGAAGCCGCTGTCGCGGATCAGGAAGATCTCGGCGGCGAACCTGCACCGCAACTGGGTGATGATTCCGCACGTCACCAACCACGACGATGCCGACATCACCGAGCTCGAGGCATTCCGCGTTCAGCTCAACAAGGAGAACGAGAGGCGCGGCATTCGCGTGTCGATGCTCGCGTTCATGATCAAGGCCGCGTGCGCGACGCTCGCGCGGTTCCCCGATTTCAATGCCTCGCTCGATGGCGACAACCTGGTCCTGAAGAAGTACTACCACATCGGCTTCGCCGCCGACACGCCGCAGGGCCTCGTCGTGCCGGTGATCCGCGACGCCGACCGCAAGGGCGTGCTCGCGATCGCGCAGGAGACCGGTGAGCTCGCAGCGCTCGCCCGCGAAGGCAAGCTCAAGGCCGAGCAGATGCAGGGAGGCACCTTCACGATCTCGAGCCTCGGCGGCATCGGCGGCACCTGGTTCACGCCGATCATCAACGCGCCCGAGGTCGCGATCATGGGCGTGTGCCGCTCGGCATGGCGACAGGTGTCGAGCGACGGGCGCAACGCGGCCTGGCGGCTGATGCTGCCGCTGTCGCTCTCCTGGGATCATCGCGTGATCGACGGCGCATCGGCCGCGCGCTTCAACAGCCACTTCGCGGCGCTGCTCTCCGACATGCGGCGCGCGCTCGTCTGACTGAAAGGAAGCCATGGCCACCGTCGAAGTCAAAGTCCCCGACATCGGTGACTTCAAGGACGTTCCCGTCATCGAGGTCCTCGTCAAGCCGGGCGACACCGTCGCGCCCGAGGAACCGCTCGTCACGCTCGAGTCGGACAAGGCGACGATGGACGTTCCTTCCCCCGCTGCGGGCAACGTGGCCGAGGTGAAGGTCAAGGTCGGCGACAAGGTGTCGCAGGGAAGCCTGATCATGACGCTGACCACGGCGGCGAGTGCCGCGGCGCCGGCGCAGTCGCCGGCGAAGTCTGCGGCGCCGCCGAAGCCCGCGACTCCGCCAAACGCCACGACGCCGGCGAAGGCCGCGACCGCAGCGACCTGGAGCGGGCGCGTCGACGTCGAATGCGAGATGCTCGTGCTCGGCTCGGGGCCGGGGGGCTACTCGGCAGCGTTCCGCTCGGCCGACCTCGGCATGAAGACGGTGCTGGTCGAGCGCTATCCGACGCTCGGCGGCGTCTGCCTCAACGTCGGCTGCATTCCGAGCAAGGCGCTGTTGCACACCGCCGCGGTGATCGACGAGGCGAAGGCGCTCGGCGCGCACGGCATTGCGTTCGGCGCGCCGCAGGTCGATCTCGCCCGGCTGCGCGCGTTCAAGGATGGCGTCGTGCGCAAGCTTGTCGGCGGCGTCGCCAGCGTCGCGAAGCTGCGCAAGGTCGAAGTGGTGCGCGGGATCGGACGATTTCTCGACGCGCAGCACCTCGAAGTCGGCCTGACCTCGGGGACCGGCAAGGACGCGACCGGCGAGAAGAAGGTGATCCGCTTCCGCAAGGCGATCATCGCCGCCGGCAGCGAGGCGGCGAAGCTGCCGTTCCTGCCGGCCGATCCGCGCATCGTCGACTCGACCGGAGCACTCGGGCTCGACGCGATCCCGAAGCGCATGCTGGTCATCGGCGGCGGCATCATCGGCCTCGAAACGGCCACCGTCTACTCGACGCTCGGCGCGAGGATCGACATCGTCGAGATGCTCGACGCGATGATGACCGGCGCCGATCGCGACCTCGTCGCGGTCTGGGAGAAGAAGAACGCGCCGCGCTTCGACCACGTGATGCTCGGCACGCGTACCGTCGCGGCCGAGGCGACTCCGGCAGGCATCAAAGTCAGGTTCGAAGGTGCTAAGGCACCGGCCGAGCCGCAGGTCTACGACCTCGTGCTGGTCGCGGTCGGCCGCAGTCCCAACGGGCGCGCGATCGACGCGGCGGAGGCCGGCGTCCAGGTCTCCGATCGCGGTTTCATCGCGGTCGATCGGCAGATGCGAACCAACGTCGCGCACATCTTCGCGATCGGCGACATCGTCGGCCAGCCGATGCTCGCGCACAAGGCGGTGCACGAGGGCCACGTTGCGGCGGAGGCGGCGGCCGGCCTCAAGTCCTTTTTCGATGCCCGCCAGATTCCGTCGGTCGCCTACACCGACCCCGAGGTCGCGTGGGCCGGCCTCACCGAGGAGCAGTGCAAGGCGCAGGGTGTCGGGTACGAGCGGGCGGTGTTCCGCTGGTCGGTGTCCGGACGCGCAATTGCCAATGGCCGCGACGAGGGCTTTACGAAGCTTCTCTTCGACGCGAAGACGCATCGCTGCATCGGCGGCGGCATCGTCGGCGTGGGTGCCGACGATCTGATCAGCGAAATCTGCCTCGCGATCGAGATGGGCTGCGACGCGGTCGACATCGGCAAGACGATCCACCCGCATCCGACGCTTTCCGAGACGATCGGGATGGCGGCCGAGGTGTTCGAAGGCGTGTGCACCGAAGTGCTGCCGCCGCGCAAGGCAGCGCGATGACGCGGCAACGGAACCTGCGGGCGTTTGCGCGTTCACGCTATCATGGCGGCTACGCGCGCGCACGCGCGCACGGTGCCGCGCTCACAGGAGACGTACCATGACCGACATCGTGATCGCCGGCGCGCTGCGCACGGCCATCGGCAAATTCGGCGGCTCGCTCGCCAAGGTTCCCGCGCCGGAGCTCGGCGCAACGGTAATACGCGCGCTGCTCGCGTCCACCGGCATCAAGCCCGACCAGGTCTCGGAGGTGATCCTCGGCCAGGTGCTCGCCGCGGGAAGCGGGCAGAATCCCGCGCGCCAGGCGGCGATCCGCGCAGGGATCCCGCACGCGGTCCCGGCAATGACGATCAACAAGGTCTGCGGCTCGGGGCTGAAGGCGGTGATGCTCGCTGCGCAGGCCGTGCGCTGCGGCGATGCCGACATCGTGATCGCCGGCGGCCAGGAGAACATGACCGCCGCGCCGCACGTGCTGCCGGGCTCACGCGAAGGCTTCAGGATGGGCGATGCGAAGCTCGTCGATTCGATGATCGTCGACGGGCTGTGGGACGTCTACAACCAGTACCACATGGGCGTCACCGCCGAGAACGTCGCGAAGAAGTACGAGATCTCGCGCGCCGAGCAGGACGCGTTCGCGGTGGCGAGCGAGAACAAGGCCGAGGCGGCGCAGAAAGCCGGAAAATTCAGGGACGAGATCGTTCCCGTCGCGATTCCGCAGCGCAAGGGCGAGCCGATCCAGTTCAAGGACGACGAGTTCATCAAGACCGGCGCGACGCTCGACGGCGTTGCCGGGCTGAGGCCGGCCTTCGCCAAGGACGGCACGGTGACTGCGGCCAATGCCTCCGGCATCAACGACGGCGCAGCGGCACTTCTCGTGATGACCGACGAGCGCGCCCACGAGCTCGGCCTCACGCCGCTCGCGAAGATCCGCGCCTATGCGTCGTCGGGAGTCGATCCGGCGATCATGGGCATGGGGCCGGTCCCTGCGTCCCGCCGCTGCCTCGACAAGGCGGGCTGGAAGGCCTCCGACCTCGATCTCATGGAAATCAACGAGGCGTTCGCCGCGCAGGCCTGCGCCGTCAACAAGGAGATGGGCTGGGATACGTCGAAGATCAACGTCAACGGCGGTGCGATCGCGCTCGGCCATCCGATCGGAGCGTCGGGTGCGCGCATCCTCGTCACGCTGCTGCACGAGATGGCGCGTCGCGGCGCGAAACGCGGCCTCGCATCGCTGTGCATCGGTGGCGGCATGGGTGTCGCGCTCGCCGTCGAGCGCTGAGCGAACGAACGATCAACCCGGGGCGCAGCCCCGGACGCGAACGGAGGAGTCGAATCATGACCGACAAGAAGCGCGTGGCGCTCGTCACCGGCGGCATGGGGGGCCTGGGCGAGGCGATCTGTATCAAGCTCGCGGCGATGGGCGATACGGTGGTGACGACGCACTCGCCCGGCAATACGAAGGCCCCCGAGTGGCTGGAGTCGATGCGCAGGCAGGGTCACGAGTTTCGCGCCTATCCGTGCGACGTCTCGGACTGGGATTCGGCGGTCACCTGCGTCAAGCAGGTCGCCGCCGATCTCGGGCAGGTCGACGTGCTGGTCAACAACGCCGGCATCACGCGCGACATGACGTTCAAGAAGATGGACCGCGCCAACTGGGAGCAGGTGATCAAGACCAATCTCGATTCGTGCTTCAACATGACGAAGCAGGTCTGCGACGGAATGGTCGATCGCGGCTGGGGCCGGATCATCAACATCTCGTCGGTCAACGGGCAGAAGGGCGCCTTCGGGCAGACCAACTACTCGGCGGCGAAGGCGGGGATGCACGGCTTCACCAAGGCGCTCGCGCTCGAAGTCGCGCGCAAGGGTGTCACCGTCAACACGATCTCGCCGGGCTACATCGGCACTAAGATGGTGATGGCGATCCCGAAGGAAGTGCTCGACAGCAAGATCATCCCGCAGATTCCGATGGGCCGCCTCGGCAAGCCCGAGGAGGTCGCCGGCCTCGTCGCGTACCTCGCGAGCGACGAGGCGGCGTTCCTGACCGGCGCGAACATCGCGATCAACGGCGGCCAGCACATGCAGTGAGCTAACCCGCGCGCTCCTTCACGTCCCGCCTTTGACGAGGGCGAGGACGCTCCTGAACGAAGGGTCCGAGGAGCTTTCAAGCCATTCGAACGCGAGCATCTCGGTCGAAGCGAGCGTCGCCCCGGCCCGCTCGAGGCGCCTCATCGCGAGACGGTGATCGGCGGGTCGGCGCGACCCGCATGCCGCCTCGACGACGAAGACGCGCAAGCCGGCATCGATGACGCCGAGCGCGGTTTGCAGCAGGCACACGTGTGCTTCGCAGCCCGCGAGCACGACGTCTTCGATGTCGCCGTTCGCGTGCTGTCGCAGCGCGTCGACGAGGCCGTCGCGGCAGCCATCGAAATGCATCTTGGCGAGCGTCGCCGCGCAGCGCTCGCGGATCGGCTCGATGTTCGGTCCGAGCCCGGCTGGATTCTGCTCGGTCCCGATGATCGGGATCGCGAGCACACGCGCGATGTCCGCGAGCCGGCACGCCTCGTCGACGACGGCGGACGCGTCGTGGATCGCGGGCATCAGCCGCTTCTGGAAGTCGACGAGGACGAGCGCCGAGCGCGAGCGGGCGATGCGTCGCACAGCGGAACCGGGCTTCGTCGAACGCATAATGACATTCTAGCCAACGCGGAGGCCGTCATGAACGTTTCACTGCGACCCGACACGTCGTCGATGGACGGCGCCGGCTACCGCGAGTCGCTGCGCCGCCTGAAGCCGGTCGTCTACGTCGACGGGCGCCGCATCGATTCGGTCGCCGACGAGCCATCGCTCGCCCCCGGCGTGAGCGCGCTCGCGGTCAGCTACGAATTCGCGCGTGATCCGGCGTTAGCACCGCTGATGCTCGCCCGACAGACGGCGAACGGCCGCACCGTCAACCGGATGCTGCATGTCGACGAATCCTCGGGCGACCTCCTGAACAAGCTCGAAGCGGTGCGCATCCTCTGCCAGGAGACCGGCTGCGCACAGCGTTACCTCGCGCACGATGCGCTCAACGCCCTGGCACTCGTCTCGTCGCGCATCGACGATGCGCGCGGCAGCCGCGAGCACCGCGCGCGATTCGAGGCCTACCGCGATCACGTGCAGGAGCACGACCTCGCGATCGGCATCGCGATGACCGACGCGAAGGGCGACCGCTCGAAGCGCCCGCACGAACAGGGCAACGTCGACGCCTATGTCCACGTCGTCGAGCAGAACAGCAAGGGCATCGCGATCTCAGGCACCAAGGCGATCGTCACCGGTGGGCCGTACATGCACGAGCTCATGGTGATGCCGTGCCGGAACATGACGCGCGAGGATGCCGCATTCGCGGTTGCATGCGCCGTTCCGGTCGATGCGCACGGCATCACGATCGTGTCGCGTCCGGCCGGGCGCCCCGGACAAAAGCTCGAGCACGGCGATGCGCTGTTCTCGCGCCGCTACGGGCAGGCGACGGCGGTGGTGATCTTCGACCGCGTGTTCGTTCCGTGGGAGCGCGTCTTCTTCGCCGGCGAGTGGGAGCATTCGGGGACGCTCACCTATGCGTACGCCACCCACCACCGCCAGACGTGCATCGCTGCGCGCGCGGGGTTTGGCGATCTCCTGATCGGCGCCGGCGCGCTGATGTGCGAAGCGAACGGATTCGACCCCGGCCGCGAGTCCAGCCTGCGCGAGCCGATGGTCGAGCTGATCAAGATCGTCGAAGGCTTCTACGCGTGCGGCGTCGCCGCGAGCGTCTACGCGCTGCACGACCAGCCGAGCGGGACCTTCATGCCCGAGCCGGTGTTCGCCAACGTCGGCAAGCTGCTGCTGGCGACACAGATCTACGACATGCACAGGCTCGCGCACGAAGTGTCGGGCGGCCTCATCGTCGCGCTGCCCGGGCCCGACGAGGACCACAATCCCGCCACCGCGGCGACGCTCGCCGAGGTGCTGCGCGCGAATCCCGATGTCCCCTACGACAAGCGGATCGAGGTCGCGCGTCTTCTCGAGGACCTCACGGCGTCGTACCAGGGCGGCTGGTATTCGCTGATCAGCCTTCACGGAGGAGGATCTCCCGCGGCGATGAAGCAGGAGATCTGGCGCAACTATCCGGTAGGGAACAAGGTGCGGCTCGTCGAACGGCTCCTCGAGCGCGGAGTGCTCGCCGACGATGCGAAAAGGCCGATTGCGCGCAATCGCCAGCCGGGCCGCTGCTGCGATCACGGCTGCAGTGCGCCGGGTCAGTCGATCATGGTGCCGATGCCGTTGTCGAGGAAGGGCCGTTAGCTCGACGTTGTCGCCACCCGCGCGTCCGGCGGAGCAATCGTCCCGCACGGTCAGAGAGGGTTTCCCAACCGTTTGGGTTATGCTACGATAACCGATGGCGACCGTCCTGAGATTTGGCGGCCTGCGCGTCGTGATCTACCCAAATGATCACCGGCCGGCGCATGTCCACGTAATCGGGCCAACGGGGGAAGCGGTGTTCTTTCTGAACTGCCCTTTCGGACCTCCCGAACTGCGCGATAACTACGGGTTCACTCGGCCCGAGGTCAACCGAATCACCGGCGAGCTGATGAAAGTACTGGCGGAACTTTGCGACGAATGGAGCAATCTCCATGGCAATTACTGAGACGGAATACAGCAAAGCCGAACAACGCATGCAGGCGTTGCGCGAACATGGGCACGCCGTCGCCGCTCGTTACGACCGTCGCCGCGCGCGCGTGGTGGTGAGCCTCAACACCGGTGTCGAAGTGACCTTTCCGCCGGAACTTGCTGAAGGCCTGGCTGACGCGGCGCCGGACGACCTTGCCAGAATCGAAATCTCACCCAGCGGACTCGGCCTGCACTGGCCGAGGCTCGATGCCGACCTGTACGTGCCGGGGCTTCTTGCCGGTGCGTTCGGCAGCAACCGGTGGATGGCGGCGCAACTTGGCGCGGCTGGCGGCAGCGTGCGCTCCGCGGCCAAGACGCGCAGCGCCCGTGCCAACGGGCGCCTTGGTGGACGCCCACGCAAGCGTTCGTCGGGCAAGTAGCGCCGCGCCAGATTGAGCCGCCCGGTGGCAATTGCCCGGACGGCCGGCATGTCTCTGCTCTTGCGCTTCCGGCGGCGCTGAACTGACAAGAACGCGTTCACTGATCGCGTGCATTTCGGCGAGGTCGCGCCGCAGACTGTGATCGCGCAGTTCCGTGCGCGGCACGGCGCATTCATCCCCCGATTTGGCCGGTTCGTTCCGTCCGGAGCGCATTCGCCGAATCGTGCTGGCGCCGAGCCACGGGCTTTTCGCAGCGTCGCGCTGGAGGTGGGGTTGAGCCGGATTCCCGCCGGTCCTCAAAGGAGCGACGATGAACACCCTGATCGCATGGATGCGCCGCAAGACGGCACTGATTGGCGCAGTCCTGTTGCTCGTTTCGCTTGCACCCGATGCGGCCCGAAGCCTGACGTTGACGCCGTCCCCGGCCGACACGGATTTCCAGAACTGGATCTCCCAGCCGTGGTCGGACGGCCGCCAACTTGTCAGCGCTTGGGCCTACTGGCCAAGCTCGAATCCGCCTCCGAATCCGCCGCACTTCGCGTTCGGAGTCTGGGGCCTCAACGCCGACGGCACTCCTGATTCGAGCTTCGCCGGCAGCGGTTTCGTTTCGGTGCCCATCTGGGGTGAATACGAAGGCGTTGCTGCGATGGCACTGCAACCCGACGGAAAGATTGTCGTCCTCGGCAATGCCAACGATCCGGTCCAATCCCGACGGGAGTCCTATTGCGATCCTGATTCGGAGTGGTGCTTCAACTATGTCGCGTTGACGCGGCTCAACCCGGACGGCAGCGTCGACCCTGCGTTCAACGGCAACGGCAAGCTCGTTTTCGCGATCGGCGTGGACGCGCCCTACGCCGGGGAACAACTCGACGGGAACCAATTCGATTTCGCCGGCAACCTAAAAGTGCAGAGCGACGGGAAGATTGTTGTCTCCGATACTCACAACGCCGAGGTCGCGCGTGCCAATCCGGATGGGACCTTCGACACGTCGTTCGTTCCCGTTGCGCAGGCGGGTTCCGGCGCACCGGCTCCTGCGGTGCACGAGTTCCTCTTCGCCGACGCGCAGGGCCTCTGGGACAACCCCGACGAGCCCGGATGGGGCCTCAGTCTCTCGCAGCAGGGCGACACGCTGTTCGCCATCTGGCTCACCTATGACGAGAGCGGTCGCGACTGGTGGCTGTCGATGCCCGCGTTCCGGACCGGCGAAGGCGTCTACGCCGGCACGCTCTACGAGACGACCGGCCCGGGCCTTCAGACACCGACGTTCGATCCGTCGAAGGTCAAAGCGTCCGCGGTCGGAACGGCGTCGATAAGCTTCAGCGATCGCGAGCACGCGACGTTCAGCTATACGGTTCACGGCGTCACGCAGGCGAAGTCGATCGTGCGCGAGGTGTTCGATGAGCGGCCGGCGTGCGGGTGGGGCATCCTCTCGGATCCGGCGAAAGCGACCAACTACCAGGATACCTGGTACGCGTCGCCTGCCGGCTCGGAATCGGGCTGGGGCCTCAGCATCGTGCACCAGGGCGATACGATCTTTGCGACGCTCGCCGCCTACGACGTCGACAACCGGCCGCACTGGCTGTTCGGCGTCGCGCGTTCTGCAGGGGCGAATGCCTATGCCGGCACGATGTACAGCAGTCGCGGATCGGCGTTCGATGTGGCGAGCTGGAATCCCGCTGCGTTTCACGCGACTCCGCGCGGCGAGTTCTCGCTGACCTTCTCCGACGGCAACACAGGCGTGCTGCATTACCAGGTGCAGACCGGACCCACGAACACCCCCGTCACCGCCAACAAGCCGATCACCCGCGAAGTCTTCGACGTCCGCGGCACCACCTGCGAGAAGCGCTGATTCGGTGACGCGCGGAAGCTGCGTCTTGCCCCTGCTATCCGCTGCCGACGTTTCGTATCAGATCGGCTCGTCGAACGCCTTGGCGACGGAGCTAGCCAACCGCTCGAGCGAATAGAACTGCATCAGGAGGTCGCGCATGTGTCCGAGCGTTGCGGACTTCACGAATACGAGGCGCGCGAGCTGACGCGAATCGTCCTGAATGGCCTCGACGCGTTCGCGTCGCCGTTTGACGTAAAGCGTGAGCGCGTGCTCGACAAAACGCGCGTCGGTAC
Source organism: Casimicrobiaceae bacterium (assembly GCA_036379595.1). Classification (GTDB taxonomy): domain Bacteria; phylum Pseudomonadota; class Gammaproteobacteria; order Burkholderiales; family Casimicrobiaceae; genus VBCG01. Next base: position 161,625 of record DASVGI010000089.1, read on the forward strand.
GCGATAGCTCGTCGGCGAGCACGGCGGCCGATTCCATCGCCATCGACGCGCCTATGCCCGCGGTCGGCAGGAATGCCGCCGCGGCATCGCCGAGCAGCACGACGCGACCGCGTTGCCAGTCGGTCGAGCGCACGTCCGACAGGCGCCAGAAGAAGAGCTCGGCGCTGTCGTCAGGCAAGGCGTCGAGCCACGCGTCGGCGAAGCGGCCCATGCCTGCAAGGCGTTCGCGCAGGCGCTGCCGGCGTCCCGGGCCGGGTTGCTCGAAGCTGCCATCGAGCGGAGCACCGGCAAACACTCCGGCCCCGTCGCGCGTCGGATAGGCGCCGATGAATCGTCCCGCGCCCCAGTGCTCGAAGTAGGTTTCGGGTGGGATCGAGGCGAGGCTGGTCCACCAGACCCAGCCACCCCAGCCGGTATCGAAAGTCGGCTGCTCGCCGAACGTAATCCGGCGCACACGCGAGTGCAGGCCGTCTGCACCGACGACGAGATCGAAGCGCGCCCGTGAGCCGTCGCTCAATGTCGCCTCGACCTCTCTGTCGTCCTGCTCGAGGCTTTCGATTTCGGTGTCGAACCGCAGCTCCGCGTCGCCGATATGATCGTGCAGGAGCCTGACCAGTTGCGGCCGGGTGCAGCTCAGGATCGGGCCGAAGCGCGTGGCGATCGACGCCATCGACCAGTTTCGGACCTGCTCGCCGTGGTCGTCGCACACCTCGTAGTGATTGGCGGGGATGCACTCGGCGGCAAAGGGTTCGTACAACCCCAGTCCGTGCAGGACCCGGTAGCCCATCGGCCAGAGGCCGAGCATGTAACCGGCATGATCGAGACCGTGCGCGCGCTCGACCAGCGTCACGCGCATGCCGCGGTGGGCAAGCAGGGCGGCAAGCGTCATGCCGGCGATTCCGGCTCCGGAGATCAGGATCTTCATCGATTTTTCCTTCATGGTCGTTTGTCGATCGAGAAGCGAGCGCACCGACGCGAGCGTTCGTTCGCCAGCAAACGCCAGTCAACATATGTTGACCAACAACAGTTGGCGATACTAGACGCGTCGACGGCCCTTATCAACAAGCGTTGACTTAATGCAAACTTGATAAATGAAACGGACGAAGCTCACCCGGGCACAGCGCGGCGAAGCCACCCGCGCCCGGATCGTCGACGCTGCGCGACAGCGCTTCGCCGCCGACGGCTACGAGCGTGCGACGATCCGCGCGATCGCGGCCGACGCCGGGATCGACCCGAGCCTCGTCATGCGCTATTTCGGCAACAAGCAGGGTCTGTTCGTGGCCGCTGCCGAGTTCGATCTGCGCCTGCCGGACCTGAGCAGAGTTCCACGATCGAAGGTGGGAGCGGCGCTGGTCGCGCACTTCGTCGAGCGCTGGGAGGCCGACGACATCCTGCTCGCACTGTTGCGGACCGCCGCAACCCATCCGGGAGCTGCCGAGCGGATGCGCACGATCTGGTCGACACAGCCGGTGCCGGCGCTGGCCGTGCTGGGAGCGCGACCGCAGGCATCGGCGACACCGGTCGCGCTGATCAACGCGCTGTTCCTCGGCTTTGCCTATTCGCGCTACATCCTCGAGTTGCAGCCGCTGGTGTCGATGAGCCGCGCCGAGATCGTCCGCTGGCTCGGACCGGTCGTGCAACGCTACCTGTTCGGCAAGGCGTAACGGAAGCTATCGACACCATTGATTCAATCAATTTGCGCATCGATGCCGCGAAGCGTACGGTGGATGGACCGTCTAACACGAACGAGGAGATACGGTCATGCCGAAAGAAGCAAAGGAAATCCTGGGTCCACAGGCGCTGGGGCCGTTGACCTGGCTGGTCGGTGAGTGGGAAGGCAACGTCGGTGTCGATCTGTCGTATCACAACAAGGACGACGAAATTTCCGAAACCGGCTATTTCGAGAGGTTCCGCTTCCACCCGATCCCGAAGCAGGAGAACGGCAAGCAGGAGATCGAAGGGCTGAAGTACGAGAACACCGCGTGGCGTCATGGCGAGGAAGCCATGAACCCGTTCCACGACGAGGTCGGCTATCTGTTGTGGGACAAGGCGATGGGTCAGGTCATGCGTGCCGTGGTGTTCGGACGCGGAATCGGCATCCTTGCCGGCGGCGACGCCAAACCGCGCGACAAGAAAGTGACCTTCCGGGCGAAGCCGGGTGATCCCAACTACGGCATCGTGCAGAACAAGTACCTGTCGCAGCGCGCCGAGCTCAGGGGTTTCGAGAGCACGTTCAAGCTGAACGACGACGGCACCTTCAGCTACGAACAGACCCTGGTGCTGAAGCTCGCGGCGATCGGTGGCAAGGAGATGAAGCACACCGACCGCAACACGCTGCACCTCGTCAAACGCTACCATCCGAGCGTCGAGAACGTCTGACGGATCGAACGGCGCGCCGCGGCGCGCTACGGCGGCAGCTCAGGCAGCGCATCGAGGATCGCGCGCACCGCCGCCGGAGACGTCGCGGCCTTGAGCGCAACGCGGCGCGCACGGTCGTCGAGGAGCTCGGCCGCCGCGGCGAGAAGCCTGAGATGCTCCTCGCTTGCCTGCGCAGGCACGACGAGGCCGAGAAACAGCGTCACCGGGCGTGCGTCGGGTGCACCGAAGACGATCGGGGAGCGCGTGCGCAGCAGCACTGCAGCTTCGCGCTGACACGCGGGGACACGGGCATGCGGGATCGCGACGGCGTGGCCGAGCGCCGTCGATCCCAGTCGCTCGCGCGCCTCGAGGCCGCGCAGGATCTCGCTCGCGGGAAGGCCCTGTTGCCGCGACAGCATCGCGGCAAGCCGCGCGAGAACGGCATCGGCCGAATCGAGGTCGGCATCGAGCTCGATGTCGTCGACGCCGAGGATCTCGCGCAGCGGGTTCATGCGTCGTCACTCGCCCGCAGCATCGGCCGCCTCTTCCTCGTCTTCGCCGGTCATCGCCTCGTGCAGGAACACTTCGTTGCTGTGCTCGTCGAAGTCGATGATCTCGGCGTAGCGACCCCAGCCGAGCATCGTCTGAAACAGCTTTGCCGGCTGGTCGTACGGGAGCAGCGTGCCGAGCTCTTCCAGGAGCTCGTCGGCGTCGATGCGGTGCCCGGTTGCCGCCGCGAGGTTGGCGACGAGAAGCTGAAACAGGCGCAGCTTCATGATCGCCTCGCGGAACATCGTCTTGCGCACCGGTGCGGGTGCCGCGAGGAAGTACCAGCCGGCCTCGGTCATGAACACGTCGTCCTTCGGCGTGTCGACGAGATCGAGCATTTCCGCCGCCTTGACGATCGCGATCGTCTCGCCGAATTCGCGTCCGATGCGTGCGGCAAGATCGAAGACGTTGATGGTCTCCCGGCTGTCTTCGAGGATTTCGAGGAGGCCGACGATCGTCTCGACCGGAACGTTCGGGATCGTCTCGACGCGCGCCGGCGGCGCCGCCGTCACGGGCCCCGCGCGGGCAGCGCCCGCCGTCGTTGGCCGGCCGGCTGCGGTCTCGGCCGCCGGCGCTGCAACCCGCTCGGCGGGCTCGTCGGGAAGCACGAGCGCGGTGATCGCCGCGTGGACCTGGTCGACCAGCGTCGCGAACTGTCGCGAATTGGCGTCGCGCGGGTAGGGGAGCGGATTGACGATGATGTTGCGCACGCGTCCCGGATGCGACGAGATGATGACGATCCGCGTCGCCATGAACACCGCCTCGGCGATGTTGTGCGTGACGAGGAAGATGCTGCGCAGCCCGCCGTGGCCGGCGCCGCGCCACAGATCGATGACCTGCGTGCGCAGGTTCTCGGCGGTCAGCACGTCGAGCGCGCTGAACGGCTCGTCCATGCCGAGGATCTCGGGCTGCGCAACCAGCGCGCGGGCGAAGCCGACGCGCTGGCGCATGCCGCCGGAGAGCTGCTTCGGATAGGCGTTCTCGTAGCCCGCGAGGCCGATCACCGCGAGCGCGCGCTCGATCTCGTCCTGCTCCGCGTCGGCGTCGAGCCTGCGCTGCACGAGGCCGACGCGAACGTTTTCCTGCACGGTCAGCCACGGATAGAGCGCGAAGCTCTGGAACACGATCGCAATGCGATGGTTGATCGACGTGAGCGGCTCGCCGTGCGCGAGAACGCTGCCCGACGTCGGCTGCGTGAGGCCCGCCATCAGCCGCAGGATCGTCGACTTGCCCGATCCCGACTGGCCGAGGAGCGCCAGCATCTCACCGTCGCGCACTTCGAGCGAGATGCCGTCGAGCACCGTCACCGGCGGACCGCCGTCGTGACCCTCGTAGGCCTTGGTGACGTTGGCGAGCTCGACCAGCGGCGGTGACGCGGCGGACATGGCGGACGGAGTCAATCGAACCTGAAGCGGCGCTCGGCGAGATCGTAGAGGCGCCGCCAGAACAACCGGTTGGTCGCGACGACGAACGCCGCCATGATGATAATGCTGAACCAGATCGCCGGCCGGTCGCCGCGTTGTGTGACCTGCGCGATGTACGCGCCGAGCCCGTCGGCGACGAGCTGGTGGTGGCCCCAGGTGGCGATCTCGGCGACGATGCTCGCGTTCCACGCGCCGCCGGCGGCCGTCACCGCACCGGTGACCCAGAACGGAAAGATCGCCGGGATGATCAGCGTCTTCCACAGACGCCTTCCGCGCAGCCCGAACTGCGCGGCGGCCTCGCGCAGGTCGGTCGGAATGGCCATCGCGCCGGCGATGACGTTGAACAGGATGTACCACTGCGTGCCGAGCGCCATCAGCGCGATGCTGCCGAGGTCGATCGGAATGTGCGCGGCGATGAAGAACGCGACGACGAACGGGAACGTCATGTTGACCGGAAACGACGCCGCGATCTGCGCGATCGGCTGCGCGATACGGGCGATGCGCGGACGCATGCCGATCCACACGCCGATCGGCGTCCAGACGAGGGTCGCGAGCGCCGTCATGACGGCGACGCGCAGGAACGTCAGCACGCCGAGCCAGACGACGTGGAACATCCCGCCTGGCGTGAGGCCGCTCCTGATCTCGCCCAGCGTCGTCGTCGCCACGATCGCGAGCCACAGCGCGACGCCGCCGGCGACCACCCAGCCGCCGATGCGCACGAGCGCACGCGCGCGCGGCGACGTGCGGCTTCCGACCGCGTGACCGGCGTCGGAGGCGAGCGTCGACGCGCGATCGATCGCGCGCCCGATACGCGTGCCGACGTGGTCCGAGAACCAGGCGAGCACCGCCGAGCGGCGCAGGAGGTCGAGCACCCACGACGTCGGGGCGTCACGGCTCTCGGTCTGCTCGAGCTTGAACTTCTCCGCCCAGGCGACGAGCGGGCGCCAGACGAGCTGGTCGATTGCGACGATCGTGACGATCATCGCGACGATCGCGTACACCGCCGCGCGCGTGTCGCCCACTTCGACCGCGGTCGCCATGTACGATCCGAGCCCGGGCAGCTTGATGTCCTTGTTCAGCACCGAGATCGCCTCGCTCTGCGCGACGAAGAACCAGCCGCCGCCGAAGCTCATCATCGAGTTCCACATGAGGCCGATCGCCGACGACGGCAGCTCGACGCGCGTGAAGCGCTGCCAGCGATTGAGCCCGAACACCGCGGCGGCTTCGTTGAGCTCGGTCGGAATGGTGACGAGCGAGTGATAGAAGCCGAACGTCATGTTCCACGCCTGCGCGGTGAAGATCGCGAAGATGCTCGCGCACTCGACGCCGAGCATGCTCCCCGGGAACAGCGCGATGAATCCGGTGACGGTGATCGACAGGAAGCCGAGCACCGGCACCGACTGCAGCACGTCGAGAAGCGGTAGCATCACCTTGCGCGCGCGGACGGAGTGCGCGGCGATCCAGCCGTAGACGAAGGTGAAGACGAGCGACGCCGCGAACGCGATGAACATCCGCAGCGTGGTGCGCGCCGTGTAGTACGGGATCAGCGCGACGTCGAGCGAGATCGACGGCGGGTGGAGCTCGTCGAAACGCGCGCGCATGTCGCCGCCGAGGACGACGACCGCCCACAGGATCGCCAGGACGGCCGCCACCACCAGCGCATCGACCCAGCGTGAAGGCTGCTCCTTGGCGACCCGCTGGCCGGTGACGTCGGGGTAGGGGCGCGCCGTCAGCCGCAGGCCCCTGTGAAGCCGCAGTCCGTGCAGAA
>DASVGI010000090.1:0-13264 GCA_036379595.1 Casimicrobiaceae bacterium
GAGAACGTCTGCGGATCGGCCGCCGCGGCGATGACGTCTGCGTATCTGAACAACGTCACGCCGCGGGGCGACCTGGCCAGCGGGCACGCGGCGCGCATTCGATCGTAGGCGCGCCGCTGATCGTTGAGCACCGGCTCGGACAGCGGCTCCCACGGCGGGATCGGCGTGCTCACGCCACCATCTTCGCACATCCGCAGTGAAGCCCGCGAGCCGCCGTGGCTCAGTCGAGCGGCAGCCCGCGAGTCGTTGTGGCTCAGTCGAGCGGCAGCCAGCCCGGATGATCGAAGTAGCGACCGTACTCGTTCATCGCGTGCACGACCTGCGTAGCGCCCGCGGCCGGCGTGGCCGGGGACTTGCCCTGCAGCGCGTCCGCGCCGGCGACGAGCTCGGCGATGATCAGGTGAAGATTGGCGTCGGCGGCTGGTTCCAGCTTGCACTGGGCAACGATGTTCGCGACCTGCGCCTCCGCGACGCCGCCGAGCGCCTTGTGCTCGGCGGGCGTCAGCTTCCCGGCGTGAATCGCCTCCTGCTTCGCGGCGAACGCGCTGCGAATTTCGTTCATCCCGTTGCGCAGCGGCTCGTCGGTCGCCCATTTCCTGCCGTGGTCGAGCGTGAGCGTCGCCGGCTCGCCGGCGGCATGCTGGTGGGGTTCGGCGGCAAGAGTGTTTCCGGCCACGGCAAGTGTCAATGCGGCTACGAGCAGAGATGCTTTCATCGGGCTGATCTTCATTGGAATCCTCACTGTTTGACGACAATGACTTCGGGATCGTCGGCGTGGTCGAGCAGCAGCGTTCGCACGCGACCCTGCCATAACGAGTGGAACGTCGCGGTCTCCTCGGCAGTGGCGGCGCCGAAGAGGCACTTCGGCAGGAGCTGCTGCACGCGCACGTCCGACGGGACGCGATCGAGCCGGGCGGACGTCGTGACGGCTGCGCCCGAATCGACACGCGTGAAGCGGATCTCTCCTGCGATCGCGATATCGAACGAGAGCAGATCGCGCCGGTCGAAGCGCCCGCCGATGCCCTTGAAGCCGGTGTCCTGTGTCGCACCGGTCAGGAAGCTCGCGACGTTGGCGACGACCCCCGTCACTCCGGCGGTCCGCTCGCCGTGCAGCGCGACGCGAAGCTCGCCACGAACCGGCAAGGCGTCGGGATAAAGCGCGCCGAGCGCGGCGCGGGTCATCAGATACGCCGACGCGACGGTCGGGCACGAGTGCCCGGCGAGCTTCACGACGTCCGCATACTGGTACTCGATGACGCCGTCCGCCGCGGCGCCAAGGAACGCCGCGAGCGGGTCGCGGAGCGTAAGCCGCGGCACGGCCGCAAAGAACTCGGGAAACTGCATCGTCGGCTCCTTTCAGGTTTCACCGGCTTGCGTGCCGGGTGATCTGGTTTTAAGATAGTACTTGATTACTTACTTTCAAGCAACCATCTGGTGACCATGCCCACTTCGACCCCGGATCTATCGCCCGCTGGCCGGCCCACCGGTTACACGTCGCGCCACCGCCTCTCGACCGAGGCGCGCCAGCGCGAGATCGTCGCCACTGTCCTCGCGCTCGCGCGCGAGCGCGGGCCCGAAGCGATCACGACGCAGGCGATCGCCGACCGCATGGGTTTGACGCAGGGCGCGGTGTTTCGCCACTTTCCCGACAAGGAGGCGATCTGGCTTGCGGTGTTCGCGTGGGTGCGCGAATCGCTGGGTGCGGCATTCACGTCCGCGATGGCCAAAGCGGACTCCCCGCTCGGCCGCATCGAGCAGGCGTTTCTCGCGCACGTCTCGTTCATCGCCGCGAACCCGGGCGTGCCGCGGGTCATGTTCCACGAGCTGCAGTTCCCCGGTGACTCCGCCGTTCGCACCGACGTGCGAACGATGATCACGAGCTACCGGCAACGCTTGATGCGCCTCTTCGCGCAGGCGAAGGCCGCCGGTGAGCTTCCTGACGATCTCGACACCGCGCTCGCTGCGGTGCTGTTCATCGGCGCCGTCCAGTGGCTCGTGATTCAGGCGTCGCTCGCCGATGACGACGCGGGCATGGTCCGGCAGGCGCGGAAGCTCTTTCCGCTTCTCCTCGATGGCTACCGGGGACGAAACAAGGCATGAAGACGAGCGCGCCGCGCAAGGCAGGGCTGATCGCGGCAGGCATCGCGGTCGTCGCGGCACTTGGCTGGCTGGTAACGAACCAGGGACCGCTGGCTCCGGCGAAGGTCACTGTCGCGAAGGTGGAACGCCGGACGCTGGTGGCGAGTACGTTTGGCATCGGGACGGTCGAAGCACGCCGGGCGTATGCGCTCGGACCGACGGTGCCGAGCCGCGTGCTGCGCGTGCTCGTCGATCAGGGCGATACGGTAACGAAAGGACAACTCGTCGCCGAGCTCGATCCCGTCGACCTCGACGATCGACTCGCGAGCGGCAGGCTTGCTGCCGAGCGGGCGGCGAGCGCCATCGATGCGGCCGAGGCGCAACTCGCCGAAGCGCGCAGCCGCGCCCGCGTCGCCAATGCCAACGCGCGCCGCTACGGTGAATTGCGCGACCAGGGTTTCGTCAGCCAGGAGGCGCTCGATGCCAGAGTGCATGAGGCCGAGGCCGGCAATGCCGCCGCCACCGCTGCGGCCGCACAGGTCGCAGCAGCGCGGCGCGACCGCGAGCGGGCGCAGGCCGACGTCGCCGGCATGGCGAAGCTCCGCGCGCAGACGCGGCTCACGAGCCCGGTCGATGGCATCGTCACCGCGCGGCTGATCGAGCCGGGCACGACGGTCGTCGCGGGGCAGGCGATCGTCCAATTGATCGACCCGGCGAGCCTGTGGGTGAGGGCGCGCGTCGACCAGGCGCAGTCGGGCGGGATCCGCGTGGGCCAGCCAGCGGAGATCGTCCTTCGTTCGGAATCGAAGGCAGCGCATCGCGGAGAGGTCCAACGCGTCGATTGGGTGAGCGACCCGGTGACCGAGGAGCGGATCGTCAACGTGGGGTTCGCCGCGGCGCCGGACGGCGTATCGGTCGGTGATCTCGTCGAAGTGACGATTCGCGTCGCGGAGCTGGCCGATGCCCGCTCGATCCCGACGACTGCCATTCAGCGCGTCGGCCAGCGCGACGGCCAGCACGTTGGCCAGGAGGTCGGCCGGCAGGTTGGTGTGTGGCTCGTGCGCGACGGACGTATCGCCTTTCGCCCGGTCGAGGTCGGTACGAGCACGCTCGACGGACGCAGCCAGATTCTCTCCGGCCTCGACGACGGCGAAAGCGTCGTCGTTCACAGCGAACGGACCTTGCGGCCGGGTGCGAAGGTGAAGATCGTCGCGGCGCTCGTCGGCAGCGGAACATGATCAATCTGGCGACGCGCGACATCCTCCACGGCTGGGGCAAGTTCGTCCTGACGGGCCTCGGGCTTGGCCTCCTGATCGGTCTCACGCTGTCGATGGCGGGGATCTATCGTGGCCTCGTCGACGACGGGCGCGCGCTCCTCGCGATCGGTGGTGCCGATTTGTGGGTCGTGCAGCGCGACACGCTGGGACCCTACGCGGAGCCGTCGAGCGTGCGCGACGACGTCTACCGCAACCTCGCGGTCATCCCGGGTGTCGCCGCGGCGGGCAACGTCACCTATCTGACGATGCAGGTCGGTCACGCGGGCGGTGATGTACGCGTCATGCTGGTCGGCTTCGAGCCCGGACACCCCGGCGAGCCCGAGTACCTGGTGGCCGGGCGTCCGATCACGCGCTCCCACTACGAAGCCATCGCCGACGTGCGCTCGGGCCTCGCGTTGAACGAGCGCGTACGCATCCGGCGTCACGACTACACGGTGGTGGGACTGACGCGGCGCATGGTCTCGTCGAGCGGAGATCCGATGCTCTTCGTGCCGCTGCGCGACGCGCAGGAGGTGCAGTTCCTGAAGGACAACGACGCGCTCGTGAACGAGCGCGCGCGCGCAGCGGCCAATCCGTCGTTCAACCGACCCGGCGCGCCGGATGTCCTCGAAGCAGTGCAGGCGAGCCGGGAGACGAGCCACAGCGTCAACGCGGTGCTGCTGCGGCTCGCCCCCGGTGCCGACGCCGCGGCGGTCACCGCCGCGATCAAGCGCTGGAAGCATCTCGAGGCCTGGACGCAGGCCGACATGAACGAAATCCTGGTGGTCAAGCTGATCGACACGTCGGCGCGGCAGATCTTCATGTTCCTCGTCATCCTCGCCGTCGTCAGCGCCGCGATCGTCGCGTTCATCATCTACACGATGACGATGAACAAGGTGCGCGAGATCGCCGTGCTGAAGCTGATCGGTGCGCGCAACCGGACCATCATCGCGATGATCCTGCAGCAGGCGCTCGGCCTCGGTGCGATCGGATTCGTCGTCGGCCGGATCGCTGCGGCGCTGTGGGCGCCGATCTTCCCCAAGTACGTCCTGCTGCTCCCCGGGGATGCGCTGCGCGGCATGGTGCTGGTGATCGTGATCTGCGCGCTCGCGAGCGTCGTCGCGATTCGCGCGGCGCTGCGCGTCGATCCGGCCGTGGCGATCGGGGGATAGGTCGGATGCAACCCGCGATCGAGATCCGAGACCTCACCAAGCGCTACGGCGAAGGCGATGCGGCGGTCGACGCGCTGAAGGGTGCGACGATGGTCATCGAGCCCGGCGAAGTCGTCGGGCTGATCGGCCCGAGCGGCTCGGGCAAGACGACTCTCTTGAAGTGCCTCGGTGCAGTGATCGAGCCGACGGCCGGCCAGATGTCGCTGGCCGGCGCGACGATCTACGACAACGGCTGGAAGGTGAAGGACCTTCGTGCACTGCGCCGCGATCGCATCGGCTTCGTGTTCCAGGCGCCGTACCTGATTCCGTTCCTCGACGTGACCGAGAACGTTGCGCTGTTGCCGATGCTCGCGGGCCTGCCGAACGGACAGGCCCGCAACCGCGCGATCTCGATGCTGCAGGCGCTCGACGTGGGGCACCGGGCGGACGCACCGGTGTCGCAGTTGTCCGGCGGTGAGCAGCAGCGGGTCTCCATCGCGCGCGCCCTGGTCAACGAGCCGCCGGTCATTCTCGCCGATGAGCCGACGGCGCCGCTCGACAGCGAGCGCGCGTTGACGGTGATGCGCATTCTCGATGCGATGGCGAAGCGTTTCCGGACCGCGGTCATCGTCGTCACCCACGACGAGAAGATCATTCCGACGTTCAAGCGAATCTACCGCATCCGGGACGGCCGGACCTACGAGGAAGCCGGAATCGGGCGCGCGATCTAGACGGCTGCCCGACCGGCCCTGGCAGGCAGTGTCTCGCGCATGCGCAGAGCGACGGCGAGCCCCGAGCCGAAGGTGATCGCGGCGACCAGCCACATCGCGGCGGCGAGCCCGAACGCGTCGGCGACGATCCCTGACAGCAGCGCGCCGATCGCATAGCCGAGATCGCGCCACAGCCGGTAGACGCCGACCGCCGACGCGCGCCAGGCCGGGTGCGCGACGTCGCCGATCGCGGCGAGGAGCGTCGGGTACACCATCGCGGTCCCTACGCCGAGCAGCACCGCTCCCAGCGCGAAGCTCGCAAAGCTCGACGTCGCGACGGTGACGATGATGCCTGCGGCCTGCACCCACATGCCCCAGACGATCAGCCCCTTGCGGCCGACGCGGTCCGACCATGCGCCGGTGGCGAGCTGCGTGACACCCCACACCAGCGGGTAGAGCCCGGCAAGCATGCCGATCCGTTCGAGACCGATGCCGGCCGCTGCGAAATGCAGCGGGAAGATCCCCCACGCCATCCCATCGTTCAGATTGTTGACGAGGCCGGCCTGGCTCGCGCTGGAGAGATTGCGATCGGCAAACGACGTGCGCCGGAACACTTCGCGCTGGGAGAGCAACGCCTCGCGCGTCTCCGACGCATGCAGATTCGACGTTCCGGACGCGCGCAGGCTCAACTCGTGCGACACGTGGTGCCGCGTCTCGCGCACCAGTGCTGCCGAGAGCACGAGTCCGAACGCGACGTAGACGACGCCGAGATAGAACGGCTGCGGGCGCAATCCGTAGCGCGCCGCAATCCAGCCGGTCGCGAATGCGCTCGCCGCAACCGCGACGTAGCCCGCGAACTCGTTCAAGCCCATCGCGAGGCCGCGCCGCTTCGGCCCGACGAGGTCGATCTTCATGATCACGGTGAGCGACCACGTGAGGCCCTGGCTCACGCCGAGCAGCACGTTCGCGGCGACGATCCATCCCCACGTCGGTCCCCACATCAGCAGGAACGGCACCGGCGCCGCGACGAGCCACCCGGCGACCAGCACGTGCTTGCGGCCGAATTGGTCGGCCAGCCGGCCCGCGCCGTAGTTGGTCAGCGCCTTGGTGACGCCGAACACGACGATGAACGAGAGGATCGCCGCGCGCGCCGCCAGGTGAAAGTCCTGCTCGGCGATCGACGGCAGGATGCTGCGCTCGAGGCCGACCATCGCGCCGACGAACGCGTTGACCACGACGAGCAGCGCGAACTGCGCGAAGTTCTCGCGCAATCCGAGGCGGACGATCGCTTCGGTCACGGCTGCGCTTCGGCGAGCCCGCTGTTGACGCGCAGCATGCGCTCCATCGCGGCCGGGCGCGGGGGCGCTTCGCGCAACGCAGCGACGAACTCGTCGCGCGCCTTCGAGAGAACGGGGTTCCAGCGCTTCTCGAAGCCGAGCGTCGACGAAGGCTTGCCGGAGAGCCCGGCACCGCAGACGCTTCCGGCCTGATGACCGGGAAAGATCTCGACATCGTCGGCGAGCGTCAGCAGCTTGCGATGCAGCGTGTCGTGCAACTCGCCGGCCATCTCCTCCTCGCGACCGAGAAGATCCGGCCGTCCAACCGCACCGACGAGGAGGGTGTCGCCGCTGAGCACGAACCACGGCGCCTCGCCGCGGCGCAGATCGGTGACGACGAGGCATACGCTGTCCGGGGTGTGGCCGGGTGTATGCAGGACCCTTACCTTGACGTTTCCGGCGTCGAGGAGCTCACCGTCGGCAAGCGGCATGAACTCGAACGCGACACGGCCGCGATTGCTCTCGTGCAGGCAATACGGCGCGCCGACGAGCGCGGCGAGCCTGCGGCCGCCCGAGTAGTGATCGGCGTGCACATGGGTGTCGATAACGTAGGCGATGCGCGCGCCGGCGGCCTTCGCCTCGTCGACGAAGCGCTCCTCGTCACCGGCGACGACGTCGACGGCAACCCCCTTGCCGACAGTGGCACAGCCGAAGAAGTAGGAGAGCGACGCCTCGGGCGCCGCGATTTGTCGGAAGAACATCGAGGACTCCGCGGAATCGTGGTGCCGACGGCGATCGGGGTGCGCTCTACCGGGCGCCCGCTTCGAGCGGCAGTCCGGCCGCGAGCCACTCGGCCACGCCGTCGGTGAGCTTCGACGCCCGGAACCCGCGCTTCGACAAGAGCTTCACCGCTTCGTCCGACATCAGGCAGAACGGGCCGCGGCAATAGGCGACCACCGGCCGGTCCTTCGGCAACTCGGCGAGTCGCGCCTTCAGCTCGGCAAGGGGAAGCGAGCGCGCGAACGGGAGGTGGAGCGCGTCGTATTCGGCGCGTGGGCGCACGTCGAGCACGACCACCTCGCCACGTCGCGCCTTGCGCAGCAGCGCATCGCGATCCTCGCCGTGCCAGGGACTGTCGGGCCGGCCGAGCTCCTGCATCGCCTGCTGCAATTCGAACAATCGATCCTCGGCGAGCGCGCGCAAGCTCACCCAGAGACGCGCGATGTCGGGGCTCGCGAGACGGTAGATGACGTTCTTTCCCCGGCGCTCGGTCTCGACCAAGCGGTTCGCGCGCAACTCTTTGAGGTGTGCGCTCGCGAGACTCACCGTGATCTCGGCCTCCCGGGCGAGCGTCTCGACCGACTTCGGAGCCTGGCAGAGCAGCTCGACGAGCTCGAGGCGTTTGGGGCTCGCCATCGCCCGCGCGAGACGCGCCACGAGCTCGTAGAGCATGTTCTTGAGGTCGCGTGCGGGGGGCATCGGCGGGTGTTCGAGCGATGGCGCTTGATTCGGGTCGATGGGGCGTTATAACTCTTATTCTAATGATCGTTGGAATGTTTGTACATATGAACTTGACGGGGATCAAGGCGCATGACAAGCCCCGCGCCTCAGCATCCTTCCTGTTCTGCGCAGGCGCCGACCGCCCTCGCTCCCACTGTGGAAACCGCAGTCCGTACTCCCGAGCTCACCTGTCCCGCCGGCGGTCTTCCGGCCCTCAAGGCCGCCGTCGACAACGGCGCCGACTGCGTCTATGTCGGCATGCGCGGCGAGACCAATGCGCGCGCGTTCGCCGGGCTCAATTTCGATCCGTCGACGCTCCGCGAAGGCATTGACTACGCCCATCGCCGCCGCCGCAAGGTGCTGCTGGCACTCAACACCTTTCCGACATCGGCCGGGTGGACGCGGTGGACGAAGGCGCTCGACCAGGCCGCGGACCTCGGCGTCGACGCCATCATCTGCGCCGACCTCTCGCTCATCGAGTACGCGGCGCGCACGCACCCTGAGCTTCGCCTGCATCTCTCGGTGCAGGCCTCGGCGACGAACTACGAGGCGATCAACTTCTACCATCGGCATTTCGCGATCCGCCGCGCGGTGCTGCCGCGCGTGCTCTCGGTCGCGCAGGTGGCGCACACGATCGCGCATACGCCGGTCGAGATCGAGGTCTTCGGCTACGGCAGCCTGTGCGTGATGGTCGAAGGCCGCTGCTCGCTGTCGGCCTACGCAACCGGCGAATCGCCGAATTGCCAGGGCGTGTGCTCGCCGGCGAAGGCCGTGCAATGGGAGCAGTTGCCGAACGGCATGCGTACGCGTCTCAACGGCTTCCTGATCGACGAGTTCGGAGCCGACGAGCGTCCCGGCTATCCGACGCTCTGCAAGGGGCGCTTCGAGGTGCAGGGAGATACCTACTATGCGCTCGAGGAGCCGGCGAGCCTCAACACGCTGGCGCTGCTCCCCGAGCTGATGCGCATCGGCGTCCGCGCGATCAAGATCGAAGGGCGGCAACGAAGCCCCGCCTACGTCGCTCAGGTGACGCGCGTCTGGCGCACGGCGATCGATCGCTGCGCCGCGGCGCCATCGACCTGGGTGCCCGACGCGGCGGGGCTCGCCGAGCTCAATCGGCTCTCCGAAGGGCAGAGCCATACGCTGGGCGCCTATTCGCGGCCGTGGCGATGACGATGCGACTGGCGCTCGGCCCACTTCTCTACTACTGGCCGCGCCAGGCGGTGCTCGAGTTCTACGCCGGGGTGGCGGGTGCACCGGTCGACATCGTCTATCTGGGCGAGACGATCTGCTCGCGCCGCCACGAGCTGCGCTGGCCCGACTGGCAGGAAGTCGCCGAGATGCTCGCCGCTGCGGGCAAGGAAGTCGTGCTCAGCACGCTCGCGCTGATCGAATCCGAGGCCGACCTGCGGATGATTCGCAAGGTCGTCGATCAGGGGCAGTTTCGCGTCGAAGCCAACGACATGGGTGCCGTGAACCTGCTCGAAGCGCGAAGCATCGGACTTCCGTTCGTCGCCGGTGCGACGCTCAACGTCTACAGCTCGCAGACGCTTGCGCGACTTCACTCTGCCGGAGCGTCGCGCTGGGTGGCGCCGGCCGAGCTCTCGGCAACGATGCTGGGCGATCTCCTCGCGGGCCGCCCCGCAGGCATCGAGACCGAGCTCCTCGCGCACGGGCGGCTTGCGCTCTCGCATTCGGCGCGCTGCTTCACCGCGCGTCACTACGACCTGCAGAAGGATCAGTGCGAATACCGCTGCCTTGCGCATCCCGACGGGCTGCCCTTGCGCACGCGCGAGGGGCAGCCGTTCCTCACGATCAACGGTGTGCAGACGCAATCGGCGGGCACCTACAGCCTGTACGCCGAGCTCCCTGCGCTGGCCGCGATCGGCGTCGATGTGGTTCGCGTGAGCCCGCAGGTGAACGGCACGTTCGAGGTGATCGAGATCTTCCGCGAGGCCATCGACGACGCGACCGATACCCCGCGTGCGTGGGAGCGCCTGCGCACGCTGATCCCCGAAGCGCCGTGCAACGGCTTCTGGTACGGGCGACCCGGTGCCGAATACGTGCCGGCCGCGGCAAACGAGACGTCGCCATGCTGAAGCTCCCCCAGTTCACCTTGCCGGCGGTCGTCGCGCGCGTCGGCGCGCGGCTGCCATCGCAGCCACCGGCGTTCCTGCTGACGCGAGCGCTCGACTTCGGCGTCGGCCGCATCGTCCCGCGCGAAGCGATCGAGCCGCTCGTCGGGCGACGTTTCGTTCTCGTCGTGCGCGACCTCGGCCTCGCGGTCCACTTTCAGTGCACGGCGAGAGGCTTTCGCCCGACGTCACCGCGCGTGGCGCCCGAGCTCTCGATTGCCGCGACGCTGCGCGACTTCATCGCGCTCGGTTTGCGCGAGGAGGATCCCGACACGCTGTTCTTTGCCCGGCGGCTCGCGATCGAAGGCGACACCGAGCTCGGCCTCGTCGTCAAGAACCTCCTCGACGGCATCGACTGGCCGGCGATCGTCGCGCGAATCAGTTGGTTCGTTCCGGGCGTCGGCGGCATTGCGCGAACGGTCGCACGATGAAATACCTCCTCATCATCAATGGCAACGATCCGGAAACGATCTGGAACGCACTGCGCTTCGGCGCGGCGGTGCTGTCGCGCGGCCACGAGGCGAGCGCCTTCCTCCTCGGCGCGGCGGTCGAGATCGAGCACTTCGGCAACGAGCGCTTCGACGTCGAGAAGCTGCTGCTGCGCTTCGACGAGCTGGGTGGCGTCGTGCTGAGCTGCACGACGTGCCTTCGGCTGCGCAAGATGGACGCCCCGGCGGTGTGCCCGATGTCGACGATGGACGACCTCGCGCGACTGACCGAAGAGTCCGACCGCATTCTCACGTTCGGCTAATGCGCGGCGGAGCGGGGCGATGAGCGGCAAGACGATCCTCGTCCTTGGCGGAGGGCTCGGCGGCGTCACGGCTGCGGGGGCTCTGCGGCGCCAGTGCGCGCCCGAGCACCGCGTCGTCGTGATCGAGCGCCGATCGACGTTCTCGCTGCAGATGGCGAACCTCTGGCTGATGACCGGCGAGCGCGAGCGACCCGAGGAGGGCGAGCGCGACCTCGCGCGCCTCACGCGGCACGGCATCGAATGGTCGCAGGCAACGATCGAGGCGATCGATCCGGCGGCGCGGATCGTGCGAACGAGCGCGGGCGAATTTTCGGGTGACTATCTCGTCATCGCGCTCGGCGCCGAGCATCATCCCGAGGCGATTCCCGGCTTTGCCGACGCGGCGCTCGACCTCTACGACGCGGCGGGCGCCGTGCGCATTCGCGAGGCCCTGGCGAGCTTCGCAGGCGGGCGCGTCATGGTCCTCGTTGCGCGCACACCGTTCTCGTGCCCGTCGGCGCCGTACGAGGCCGCTTTCCTGATCGAGTCGCTGCTGCGACGGCGTGGGGTCGGTGCGCAGAGCCAGGTGGCCGTCTACTCGCCCGAGGACCTGCCAATGCCGGTGGCGGGGCGAGACGTGGGCGAAGCGCTCGTGCGGATGATGCGCGAGCGCGGCATCGAATTCCATCCCGAAGAGATCGTGATGAAGATCGATGCGTCGACCCGGACGGCTCGCTTCGAGCTCGACGACGCGAAGTTCGATCTTCTCGTCGGTGTGCCGCCGCACCGCGCGCCCGAGGTTCTGCGTAAGGCGCGCCTCACCGACGCCACCGGCTGGGTTCCGGTCGACGCCGGGACGCTGCGCACGCGCTTCCCCGGCGTCTACGCGATCGGCGACGCGACCTCGATCCGCCTGCCGGTCGGCATGTTTCTGCCGAAGGCCGGCGTGTTCGCCGACGAGCAGGCGCGCGTTGTCGCCGAGAGCATCGCCGCCGAGATCGCCGGCGGAAGCGCCGCGCGCCGCTTCAACGGCCGCGGCTTCTGCTACATCGAAACCGGCGACGGGCTTGCCGCCTACGGCGAGGGCAACTTCTACGGCATGCCGTCGCCGACGATCACGCTCGAGCCGTCGTCGGCCCACTATCGCGAGGAGAAGCGCGCGATCGAACGGGCGGCGCAGGTGCTGTGGATGTGATCGGCCGTCGAAGCGCCGCCGACGTATACGATCGCGGACGTGCCGTCGATGCGTTTGGTCAATAAAGCGCGTCGCAAACGCGTGCTACCTTCTCACGCCGTTCCCAGGGAAACCGCCCCATGAGCGCCCAGCCGCATCTGCACCTCTCTCCCGATCAGATCTACCCATTCGACGCGCGCGGCATCGCGCGGCGCTTCCGCCACGCGGCGATCTTCGGTGCGCTCGACGCGCTGCAGGCCGGTGAGACGATGCGCTTCGTCAATGATCACGACCCGCTGCCGCTGCTCGAGCAGTTGCGCATGCGCTACGGCGAGGCCGTGGCGATCAATTATCAGCACCGTGGCGACGAGGGCGTCGTCATCGACTTCGTCAAGGGCTAGGGCCTGTTACGGGCCTCAGGTCATCCTGAGGCGCCTGAACACCGCGACCTTCACGTTGTCGAGGACGAACGCCAACGCGACGGAAGCGGCCAGGACTGTCGCGACGACCGCCACCGGCAGGGGCTCCATCAGCACGCCGCGGATCGCGAGCGTCGCGATGATCGCGACGTCGACGACCGACGACACGACAAGCCACGTGCCGGGGCGGGACGCCCACATGCGACGGCGCTCACGCGCGACGTAGAACACCGCCTGGCCGCTGAACACGAGCGTGATCGCCGCGAGCGTCTGCAGCGCCGGCATCGCGAGGCGCAGCTCGGATCGCAGGGTGACGCGTGCTACATTCGGTCGTCACGACGGAGGAGCCGCACCGATGGATTCATGACGCCCACGTACCCGACGCGCGTCGCCGCCGCCTGCGAGCCCCTTTCCCGATCGCAGCGACGCATCGTCTGGATTCTTCTGATCGTGGGCGCGCTTGCCCGCGCGGCGTATGTGTTCGTGCTCCATCCGGCAGTCGACCATGTCTACAGCGACATGGAAGGCTACGTTCACCGCGCGCTCGCCTGGGCAGCATTCGGGCGCCGAGGCGAGGGCATCGCCGACACCATCTATCCGGTCGGACCGACGATCTATTTCGGCCTCCTCAGCCGCCTCGATCCGAGCTGGCGCGTTGCGGCGGTGACGCAATGGGCGGTCTCCGTCGCAATCGTCGGATTGGTGTGGACGATCGCGCGCCGTCTCTACGGCAATGTGGTTGCCGTCGTCGCGCTCGCGATCACGAGCGTCTACTTTCCGCTGATCCACTACGCCGGTCTCTTCATGGCGGAAAACCCGTTCACGCTGGCCGG
>DASVGI010000091.1:0-15138 GCA_036379595.1 Casimicrobiaceae bacterium
ACCCGCGGCCGAAGAGCTGGTCCATCTCGCTCTCGAGGCGCCTGAACTCGTCGAAGAGGCTGGTATCGAAACTGCCCCATAGATTTCCGAACATAGCGAACCTCCTTTGGGCTAGGTCGATAACGGCGGAATTAGGGTCCAGTGAAGCGGATTTCAAGGGGATGTGTGGGCTCCGGTCAGCGGGAGCGGTGCGTGAGGCGAGCGTTCCGACGCGGCCGGAACGGCAGCGTCGATTCGGTCTTCCATATCGACGCAGGCTCGGCCGGCGGCCGGTCGGAACCGCGACGATGCGGCCGCCCACCCGCTCGAAGACGAGGTCGAGCGTAGAGTTACCCACTGCGGGCCGCTGCAAGTCGATGCGATCGACGCCCAGCGGGAGCTCGGACCGGTCGATCCCAATCTCCCCGCGCGTCGCATTCGTGCCTGCCATGGGACGAACCGGCCGGCCGGATGGCGCCCCCCAGCCCGGGACGCGCATCCTGGCCGAACCTGGCGCGGTCGAACGGCAGCGCGGGCCTCCGCGCTGGATGCGCGCCGTCGAGTCGAGTCCGATCGATTGTCCGCATGGCGCGCCGTGCGCGCTACCTGCTCAGCCAGCGCAAACGTAAGCGGATCGACCGAAGGTCTGATTTCGCTTAGCACGTCGCTCCGCCAGCATGGGCGAACCATTTGCGAGGTTCGACATGTCGATTCATCGATCGTACCCGTGGCATATCGCGGCCAACACTCAGGGCGCGCGGCCGTGCTTCGCGCGCTTCGCCGCGGGCGCCGCGGTCGGCTGTGAGCTCGCGCTGATGCGCGCCGCTGGCCTGTGGGACGTGCTTGCGTGGGTCCTCCTTCCGAGCCGCTTCGAAGCGGTGATCGCGCCGCTTCGCGGCCGGCTCGACGACACCGCTCCGCGCTTTCTCGCGCACGTCGCCGACCGCGTCGCACGCGTCGACGACGATCCCCGCCCGCTGTGGGCAGGACGCTTCGCCTATCGAACGCTTTCCGAGGAAGGCGAGGCCGAAGCGATGTCGCGCGCGCTGCTGCGAAAGCCTATGCGCGCCGACCTCGTCGAGCGCCTCGCCGACTATCCGTTCTGGGACAGCGTCTGGGTCGGCGCTCCGGCACGCGGGCCGGCGGTTCCGATGGTTCCCGCCGTTCCGCCCGTTGCTGTCGCTTCGTCCTTTGCTGTCGCTCCGGCCGTTTCTGCTGCTCAGGCCGTTCCCGCCGTCGTCGCGCGCGCCGAGGTCTCGCATCTGCCGGGCCAGGCCATGCGTCTGCCGTCTCGCGCGCCTGCGCCGATTCCCTGGGAACGGGTCACGATCGCCGGCCCCTGACGCGGCCGCACGGCGCCGGCACGCGGGCCGTGATGGTTCTTTGACCCAAATCAGACACTTGCCGTCGTCGGCGAGCACGCTCCTGCGCTACAATTCCGCTCCATACATGGCGCTCTATACGCTCGGCCTCAGCCATACGACCGCCCCGCTCGAAGTTCGCGAGCGGGTCGCGTTCGCGCCCGAGGCCGTTGCCGATGCGTTGCGCGAGATCACCGCGCGCGGCACGGTCCGCGAAGCGGCGATCCTCTCGACCTGCAACCGCACCGAGGTCTACTTCCACGGCGGCGAGCCGCATGCGGTCGCGCGATGGCTCGAGGATGTGCGCCGGATCCCGGCGGCGACGCTCGACCCCTACATGTACACGCTGCCGGACGATCGTGCCGTGACGCACGCGTTCCGTGTGGCGAGCGGCCTCGACTCGATGGTCCTCGGCGAGCCGCAGATCCTCGGCCAGATGAAGCAGGCGGTGCGCACGGCCGAGGCCGCCGGATCGCTCGGATTGATCCTCAATCGTCTGTTCCAGCGCAGCTTTGCCGTCGCGAAGAACGTGCGCTCGCAGACCGACATCGGCAGCGCGTCGATTTCGATGGCCGCTGCGGCGGTGAAGCTCACCGAGCGCATCTTCCCGTCGCTTGCCGACCAGCGCCTGCTGCTCGTCGGCGCCGGCGAAATGATCGAGCTCACCGCGACCCATTTCGCCTCGCGGCGCCCGCGATCGATCACCGTCGCGAACCGTACGCTCGAGCGCGGCCAGAAGCTCGCGCAGCGTTTCGGCGCCGAGGCGATCACGCTGGCCGAGCTTGCGAGCCGGCTGGCACAGTTCGACATCGTCGTCACCTGCACGGCGAGCACGCTGCCGATCATCGGCAAGGGTACGCTCGAACGCGTCGTGCACGCGCGTCGGCATGCGCCGATCGCGATCGTCGATCTCGGTGTGCCGCGCGACGTCGAGGCGGAGGCAGCCGAGCTCGACGACGTCTTCCTCTACAGCATCGACGACCTCTCGGAAATCGTGCGGAGCAACCTGCAGATCCGGCGCGAGGCCGTCGCCCAGGCCGAGGAGATGATCGCGGCGCAGGCCGCGCATTTCATCCAGTGGCTGCAGGGACGCTCGGTGGTTCCGACGATCGCCGCGCTGTCGCGATATCACGATGCGATACGCCGCGCCGAGCTCGAGCGCGCGCGGCGCCAGCTCGCTGCCGGCGCCGAGCCCGATGCCGTGCTCGAGGCGCTTGCGCGGGGCCTTTCGAGCAAGCTCCTCCACGGTCCGCTCGCGGCGCTCAACGCCGCGGGTGACGCCGAGCGCGCCGAAATGACGGCGCTCTTCGAACGCGTGTACGGTCTGCCGGACGTCGCCGGCGACCACGAAGCCTAGCTCCGACGCCTGGCAACGTCGGGCGCCGGATTCGCTCCGGCGACGTGCGACCGATCCGGTGCGCGCCGGGTCTGGCGGCAGACGCCGCCGATGCCGGGCTCCTTTCTGATGAAGACTTCGCTACGCGTTCGCCTCGACCAGCTCAGCGCCCGGCTCGCCGAGCTCGACGCGCTGCTCGCGTCGGAAGATGCGACGCGCGACCTCGAGCGCTTCCGCACGTGGGCGAAGGAGCGCTCGGAGATCGATCCGGTGGTGACGCGCTATGGCGCCTGGTGTCGCGCCGAGAGTGATCTCGCCGCCGCCGACGAGCTCGCGCAGGACCCGGCGATGCGCGCGTTCGCGGCCGAGGAGCGCGAGGAGGCCGGCCGGCGCCTCGAAGCGATCGAGGCCGACCTGCAGGCGATGCTGCTGCCGAAGGATCCCGACGACGAGCGCAACGTCTACCTCGAAATCCGCGCGGGCACCGGGGGTGACGAATCGGCGCTGTTCGCCGCCGATCTCTTCCGCATGTACGCGCGCTATGCCGAGCGCCGGCGCTGGAAGGTCGACATCGTGTCGGAATCGAGCTCGGATCTCGGCGGTTATCGCGAGATCATCGCGCACGTCAGCGGTGACCACGTCTACGCGAGGCTCAAGTTCGAATCGGGCGGCCACCGCGTGCAGCGCGTCCCGCAGACCGAGGCGCAGGGCCGCATTCACACGTCGGCCTGCACGGTCGCGGTGCTGCCCGAAGCCGATCCGGTGGCCGACGTCGCGATCAATCCGGCCGACCTTCGCATCGACACCTTTCGCGCGTCCGGCGCCGGTGGGCAGCACATCAACAAGACCGATTCGGCGGTGCGGATCACGCACCTGCCGACCGGCATCGTCGTCGAATGCCAGGACGACCGCTCGCAGCACCGCAATCGTGCGCAGGCGATGGCGGTGCTCGCGTCGCGTCTCGTCGACCGCGATCGGCAGGAGCGCCAGCAGAAGGAGGCCGCGCAGCGCAAGAGCCTGATCGGATCGGGCGACCGCAGCGAGCGCATCCGAACCTACAACTTTCCGCAGGGCCGCGTGACCGACCATCGGATCAATCTCACGCTGTATCGGATCGACGCGATCATGGATGGCGACCTCGACGAGCTGATCGACGCGCTGGCGCAGGAGTTCCAGGCCGAGCAGCTCGCGGCACTCGCGGGCGAGACGTGATGGGGGAGACGTGATGCGGAGCGCCCGATGACGTGTCCATGGCGCGCGACGCGCCGTCTCGCACTGTCCGAGATCGGCGAGGAGCACGCCAACGAGCTGCATGAGCTCGACTCGGATCCGCGCGTGATGCGCTACGTCGGCCACGGCCGTCCGGCGACCCGCGCCGAGATCGATGCGGTGATGCGACGTGTTCCGCGCGCCTACGCGCTCTATCCAGGGCTCGGCACCTGGCGCGCGACCCGGCGCGACAACGGCGACTTCGTCGGCTGGTTCGCGCTCAAGTACATTCCGCGCACGAGCGTCGTCGAAGTCGGCTATCGGCTGCGCCACGCGGCGTGGGGGCGCGGCTACGCGACCGAGGGGGCGCGCTCGCTCGTCGAGTACGGTTTCGACGAGCTCGGTCTCTTCCGGATCGTCGGCGTCACGCACCCCGACAACGTCGCATCGCAGCGCGTGCTCGCCAAGGCGGGGCTCGCCGACATCGGCTGGGGCCACTACTACGGGCGCTCGGTGCGCGTGTTCGAAGCGGTGCGTGACCCCGGATGGAAGCCGGCGTGGGAGGGCGCACCTGCGCACCAGGCCGCGTAGCGTCCGAGCGGCGCTCGCCGCGTGCGGCCTCGATCGCGTCGACGCCGAGGTGCTGCTCGCGCACACTCTCGGTCACAACCGCGCGTGGCTGATCGCGCACGCCGACGAGACGCTCCCTGTCGTGCTCGACACGCACTTCACCGACCTCGCAGCGCGGCGCCGGAAAGGCGAGCCGGTCGCCTATCTCATCGGACGGCGCGAGTTCCGTGACCTCGAGCTCGAGATCGATCCGTCGGTGCTGATCCCGCGGCCCGAGACCGAGACGCTGGTCGAGGTCGCACTCGGGAAACTTCCGGCCGATCGCGTGTCGCGCGTGCTCGATCCTGGCACCGGATCGGGCGCGGTCGCGCTTGCGATCGCGCACGAGCGCCCGCTCGCGCGCGTGCTTGCGACCGATCGCTCGAAGATCGCGCTCGACGTCGCGCGCCGGAACGCGCAGCGGCTGGGGCTCGCGAACGTCGCGTTCGCGCGCGGCGACTGGTATGCGGCGCTGCGCACGACGAAGGTTGGCGCGCGCGGATCGCCGGCGCGCACGCGACTGCCCGCCCTTGCACAAGCCGTCGCGAATGCTGCACCAACATTCGACGTCATCGTCAGCAATCCGCCGTACGTCGCCGAGGCTGATCCGCATCTTGGGAAGGGCGATCTCCGCTTCGAGCCGCGTCGCGCGCTCGCCGCGGGGCCCGACGGGCTCGATGCGCTGCGCACGATCATTGGTGAAGCGCTCCCATTTCTCGTCCCCGGCGGATGGCTCGCCGTCGAGCACGGCTACGACCAGGCCGATGCCGTTCGTGCGCTCTTCGACGCCGCGGGCTTCGACGAATTCACCGCGGTGCGCGACCTCGCCGGAATCGTGCGGGTCGCGGCGGGGCGGCGTAAGTAGCGCCGTGCGATGGGTGACCCGCGTGGTCGTGTGATACCCCGCGTCGTCCCCGGCTACAATCCGCTTCCATTTCGCGCGCCGTCGCCCGGCCGCACCTTCGTCCGGAGATTCCTACGTGCCGAACCGATTCGTTCCCGCGCTCTTCTGCGTGCTCTCGATCGTGCTTTCGATTGGGACCACCGCTGCGACCGCCACAGACGCGAAGCCCCGCATCGACAAGGCCGCCGATCTTCCGCGCTTCACCTACCACGTCGACGGCAAGGTCGAGGACATCGTCCGCGATCCGGCGAAATTCGCGCCGTTCGCGGCGGCGGTGCGGCGCGACGTCGAATCGGTGATCGCCGGCTACGAGATCGACGATCACGCGACGCTGCGCCAGCTCGAAGGCGAGCTCGCGCTGATCGATTATCTCGACGGCCAGCGCGACGCTGCGCTCGCGCGTCTCGACCGCATCAAGGCGCTGCAGGACAAGCCCGCCGAAAAGCTGATGTCGGGTCTCGTGATGAGGTCGCTGATCGACGCCGCGAAGAAGACGGGCAGCGCGACGTCGCCGGCGTATCGCGACGACGTCGGGCAGCTTCTCGATAGTCGGCTCGCGAGCCTTCCCTACGACGTCGTGCAGAACGAGGTGAGGGAGCTCAAAGCCGGCTTCGAGATCACCAGCGAAGCGCTGATTCTCGGGTACGTGACGAACGTCATCCAGCCGACCGTCGACAAATCGGGCGGGACGCTGAGCTCGGATCTCGCGCCGGCGCTGATCGGCGCACGCTACCGTCTCGTCGCGCTGCTTCCGCTGAAAGACGTCGGCACGCGAAGCTTCGAGCGCTACCTCGCCATGCATCGTGTCGTGAAGCCGGACATCTGGGCCGCGCGCGACGAGGCGCTTCCCCCGGGCAAGCCCTGGCATCCGGTCAACATCGCGATCTGGGACAGCGGAGTCGACCTCACGCTCTTCCCCGGTCGCGTTGCCGACGAGGCGCCCGGGAAGCCCGCGGTGATCGCGTTCGATCGCTTCTCCAATCCGGCGAAGGGCGACCTGCAGCCGATCCCGGCGGATCTGCGCGCGCAGATTCCGAAGCTCAAGGCGCGGCTCAAGGGCTTCTCCGACCTGCAGTCGAACATCGACAGTCCGGAAGCGACGGCGGTGAAGCAATACCTGTCGACGTTGAAGCCTGACGAGTACAAGAGCGCCATCGAGAGCCTCTCGCTCGCGGGCAACTGGATGCACGGCACGCACGTCGCGGGCATCGCGACCGCCGGCAATCCGTACGCGCGCGTCGTCGTCGGGAGGATCGAGTTCGACTGGCATCTTCTCCCCGATCCGTGTCCGAGCCGCGAGCTTTCGCTGAAGGACGCCCGCAACGCGATGGCCTACGTCGATTTCTTCAAGCGCAATCACGTGCGCGTCGTCAACATGAGCTGGGGCGGGAGCGTCAAGGGCGTCGAGGAGCAGCTCGAGATGTGCAATATCGGCAAGGACCCGGCTGCGCGCAAAGCGATCGCGCGTGAGCTCTTCGACATCCAGAAGAACGCACTGACGCGCGCGTTCGAGAGCGCGCCCGGCATCCTGTTCGTCGCCGCGGCCGGCAACAGCAATCAGAACGCGTCGTTCGCCGAGGACATCCCGGCCGACATCGCGCTGCCGAATCTGGTCACCGTCGGCGCCGTCGACCAGGCCGGCGATGAAGCGTCGTTCACGAGCTACGGCCCCACGGTCGTCGTCGACGCGAACGGGTACCAGGTCGAAAGCGTGATTCCCGGCGGCGAGAAGCTCGCCGAATCGGGAACGTCGATGGCGTCGCCGCAGGTCGCGAATCTCGCCGGCAAGATGCTCGCGATCGACCCCGCGCTGACGCCGAGAGAGATCATCGCGGTGATCCGCGACACCGCGGACACGACCCCCGACGGTCGCCGCAACCTGATCAATCCGAAGAAGGCGCTCGCCAAGGTCACTCCGACGATGGTGCGCGACGAGTGACGTGTCGCTCCCGGCATCGCTCCAGGTCAGCGTCGTCACCTGGCACCCCGATGGGGCGCTGCTCGAGCGCACGCTCGATCACCTGGCGGTCGCGATTCGCACGGCACAGCAGGCAAAGGTTCTCGGCACCGTCCATCTCGCGCTCGTCGACAACAGCGAAGACGCCGAGATCGCCGCCGCGGTGAGCGCGCTCGGGCGCGCGCGCTTCGCGGGAACGGGGGTCCACGTCGCATGTGTCGACGGCCACACCAATCTGGGTTACGGCGCAGCGCACAATCTGGTGCTGCACGGAACGGGCTCGAATTTCCACCTGGTGCTCAATCCAGACGCCGAGCTCGCGGCCGACGCGCTCGTCGTCGCGGTCCGCTGGCTCGACGCGCACCCCGAGGCGGGCGCACTGGCGCCGTCGGTCACCGATGCAGCGGGGCGCACGCAGTACCTGTGCAAGCGCTATCCGGCCGTTCTCGATCTGCTGCTGCGCGGCTATGCTCCGCGCTGGCTGCGGCGCCTCTTCGCACAACGCCTCGAGCGCTACGAGATGCGCGACGTCGTCGACGCGAATCCGGCGCGCGACGCGATCGGCGTTCCGCTGATGTCGGGCGCGTTCATGCTGGTGCGCCGCGAGGCGATCGACCGCACCGGCGGTTTCGATCCGCGCTTCTTTCTCTACTTCGAGGACTTCGACTGGAGCCTTCGGCTCGGCAACGTGATGAAGAACGCGTGGGTGCCCGATGTGCGCGTCGTTCACCACGGCGGCGGCGCCGCGCGCAAAGGCTTCGCGCATCTTGGCTGGTACCTCGCGAGCGGCTGGCGCTTCTATCGCAAGCACGGCTGGAAGTGGGTATGACGGGCGATCCTGCGCCGCGTCGATCTCCGGCGCGGGAGGGCCGCGCCGACCCCGGCCGCGTTATCGTGGTCACGGGAGCAGGTGGCTTCATCGGCAGCGCCTGGTGCGCGCACGCGCGCGCAGCCGGACGCCAGGTGCACCCGTGGGTGCGCACACATGGCGAAGCATCGATGTTGGCGCCGTCGATCGCGTTCGATCTCGAATCCGCGGCGCACGACGAGCTGGTTGCGGCGCTCGCCGGCGCTTATGCGATCGTGCATCTCGCTGGCCGTGCGCATCGCCCTGGCGACCGCGCGCGTCGGGTTGCCGCGGGCGGACCATCGCCCGATGCGGAAATGCGCGGCGCCAACGTCGAAGCGACGGCGCGGCTCGCGCGCGCGGCAGTGGACGCCGGCGTGACGCGCCTCGTCTTCGCGAGCTCGATCAAGGTGCACGGCGAGGCGACGTCGCCGGGACGACCGTTTCGCCCCGACGACGCGCCGGCGCCGCAGGATGCGTATGCGCGAAGCAAGGCCGACGCCGAGACAGCGCTTCTCACCGCGGCGGCGGGGACGTCGATGCAGCCCGTGATCCTGCGCCTGCCGATGGTGTACGGGCGTGGCGCGAAGGGAAACTTCCGCCGCCTCGTCGACGCGGTAGCCAGAGGTGCGTGGCTGCCGCTCGCGAGCATCGACAATCGGCGCTCGCTGCTGTCGCTTGCGAACCTGATGGCCGCACTCGATGCGGCGCTCGACATCCCTGCTGGTGCAGCGCGCGGCACCGATGATCGCGAGCGCCGCGCCGACGCCGCGCCGGCCCGCATGCCGCAGGTGCACCTCGTCGCCGACGCCGACGCGGTATCGACGCCGCAGCTCGTGCGCGCGATCGCTGCCGCGCTCGATGTTCGTCCGCGGCTTCACCAGTGTCCGGGCGCGCTGCTGCGGCTCGCGGGGGCGATCACCGGGCGCTCGGCGGCGATCGCGCGACTGACCGGCTCGCTCGAAGCCGATACCACGTCGTTCACCGCGTGGACCGGCTGGCGCCCGCGTCCATTCGCGCTCGACCGCGCGATGGTCGAGCGCGATCCCGGCCGCGTACAATCGGCGCAATGATGACGGTGTTGCGATGAGCGAGCGTTCTCACGGGCGTGCGGCGGATGCGCTGCGACCGCTCACGATCACCCGCGCCTGGACGAAGCATGCCGAAGGATCGGTGCTGATCGAAGCGGGAGACACGCGCGTCGTCTGCACGGCGAGCGTCGAAGAGGGCGTGCCGCCATTCCTGAAAGGGAAGGGACGCGGCTGGATCACCGCCGAATACGGGATGCTGCCGCGCGCGACCGACACGCGAATGCGACGCGAGGCGGCTGAGGGTCGCCAGTCGGGGCGCACGCAGGAGATCCAGCGGCTGATCGGGCGCTCGCTGCGCGCCATCGCCGATCTCACCGCGCTCGGCGAACGGACGATCCGCATCGACTGCGACGTGCTGCAGGCCGACGGCGGGACGCGCTGCGCGTCGATCACCGGCGCGTGGGTCGCGCTCGCTGATGCCGTGGCGTGGTGCCGCGGGCGTGGTCTCATCGCCGGCGAGCCGATCCGCGATCAGGTCGCCGCCGTCTCGGTGGGACTCGTCGGCGGGAAGGCCGTTCTCGACCTCGATTACGCCGAGGATTCGGGCTGCGACACCGACATGAACGTCGTCATGACGGGGCAGGGCGGTTTCGTCGAAGTGCAGGGGACTGCCGAAGGGGCGCCATTCTCGCAGGCCGAGCTCGACGCGCTGCTCGAACTCGCGCGGCGCGGGATCGAGCGCCTGCACGACGCGCAGCGCGCTTGTCTGGATAGCGTCGACAGGCGCTAGGCGGCGCGTCGTCGTGCGTCTCGTTCTCGCGTCGGGCAATCCCGGCAAGCTCGTCGAATTCCGGCGCCTTCTCGCGCCGCTCGGCTTCGACGTAGTCCCGCAGGCGGAGCTCGGAGTGCGCGCTGCCGACGAGCCGCACGCGACCTTCGTCGAGAACGCGCTCGCCAAGGCGCGTCACGCCAGCGCGGCCACCGGCCTTCCGGCGCTCGCCGACGATTCGGGCATCTGCGTCGATGCGCTCGGCGGCGCTCCGGGTGTGCACAGCGCACGCTATGCAGCGGATCGCGGCATCGATGCGGGCGACGATGGCCGCGGGACCGACGTGCGCAACAACGCGGCGCTTATCGCCGCGCTCGCGGGTGTTGTCGACCGGCGCGCGCATTACTACTGCGTGCTCGCTTTCCTGCGCCACGCGTCCGATCCCGAGCCGATCATCGCGGAAGGTGCGTGGCACGGTCGCATCGTCGACGTCGCGCGGGGAACGCGCGGCTTCGGCTACGACCCGCATTTCGAGGATCCGTCGACCGGGCTCACCGGCGCCGAGCTTCCGCTCGAGCGCAAGAACGAGCTCTCGCACCGGGGGAAGGCGATGCGCTCGCTCGTCGCGCGCCTCGACGAGGAAACGCGGCGCGAATGCGGCGGAAAGGCACACGATGCGCGCTGAAGCGTCGACCGGGCACAGCGCGCCGGCAAGCGGCGCGGCGCAGGTCGGCATCGCGGGCGCGCAGGTCGGCATTCCCGCGGCGCTCGGCGGCCCGCGCTTTCGCGCGCTGCCGCCGTTGTCCCTCTATGTCCACATCCCGTGGTGCCTGAAGAAGTGCGCGTACTGCGACTTCAACTCGCACGCCGTCCCGCGCGACGCGCCGGATGGCGTTCCCGAGGGAGCGTACGTCGACGCGCTCGTCGCCGATCTCGAAACGGCGCTCCCCGCCATCTGGGGCCGTCGCGTCGAGTCGATCTTCGTCGGCGGGGGCACACCGAGTCTCTTCTCGCCCGAGGCGATCGATCGGTTGCTCTCGGCAGTACGTGCGCGGCTCCCGGTCGCGCCCGGCGCCGAGGTGACGCTCGAAGCGAATCCCGGCACGTTCGAGCGCGAGCGCTTCGCCGGCTACTACGCCGCGGGCGTCAACCGGCTCTCGCTCGGCGTGCAGAGCTTCGACGATGCGAACCTCGCGACGCTCGGCCGCGTGCACGGCGCTGCCGAAGCGTCGCGCGCAGCCGAGGCCGCGTCGATGATCTTCGGCAACATCAATCTCGATCTCATGTTCGCGCTGCCGGGCCAGACTCCCGAAGCTGCACTGCGCGACGTTCGCGCCGCGCTCGCTTTCGCGCCGGCGCATCTCTCCTTCTATCACCTGACGATCGAGCCGAATACGCTCTTTCACCATCGTCCGCCGCCGCTTCCCGACGACGATACCGCCGCCGACATCGAGGAGGCAATCGTCGCGGCACTCGGTGACGCCGGCTACGTCCACTACGAGACCTCGGCGCACGCGAAGCCCGGCCGCGCCTGCCAGCACAATCTCAACTACTGGCGCTTCGGCGACTATCTCGGCATCGGCGCCGGCGCGCATTCGAAGCTGTCGTTTCCGAGCGAAGTGCGCCGGCAGGTGCGTTGGAAGCAGCCGCGGCGCTACCTCGAACAGGTCGCGGCGGGTGCGCCGCTGCAGGAAGATGCCGCGGTCGCAAACTCCGCGCTCCCGTTCGAGTTCATGCTGAACGCGCTGCGCCTCGCCGACGGCGTGCCGTCGGCGCTCTTCGCCGAGCGCACCGGCCTGCCGCTCGCGACGGTCGCGAGACCGATCGGCGCCGCCGTCGAGCGCGGACTGATCGAAGCCGATCCGGCGGTTCTGAAGCCGACCCCGCTCGGCCGGCGCTTTCTCAACGATCTGCAGCAGATGTTCCTGCCGTGAAGCGCGCACGCCGGCATCATCGCTCCGCGCCCACCTCGCCGCCTGCGACGGGTCGCGACGCGATCACGGTGAAGATTCCGAAGCCACGCAATCCGGTCGCACGCTCGCCGCTTCTCGGCAAAGGAGGTGCGCACGGCAAGTCGCAGGGCGCGCTGCGCCGCCGCGCGCGGGTCGAGCTCGCGAAGCTGCCGACGGACGACAGTGCCGAATGACGCTCTCGCGTCGCGACCTCGAGCAGAACCGCATGCGCGCGGTGTACGTCGAAGCGCTCGCCGACGGCGAGACGCTGACCGACGAGCAGCTGTCCGCGTCGCTCACCGCAACGCTCGCGGCGAAGCCGAAGGACGCCGGCTGGTGGGTCTTCGCCTACGGCTCGCTCCTGTGGAATCCGCTGTTCCCGTTCGTCGAGGCCAGGCCGGCGCTGATGCATGGCTTGCATCGGCGCTTCTGCGTGTGGTCGCTCGCGTCGCGGGGGCGCCCCGATGCTCCCGGGCTCGTGCTCGGGCTCGACCGCGGCGGATCCTGCCGCGGTGTCGTCTACCGGCTGCCGGCACCGCTTGCGCTCGACGAATTGCATCTCCTGTGGCGGCGCGAGATGGTCACCGGCGCCTATGCGCCGCGCTGGCTTCATCTCGATTGCGGCGGTCACCGGATTACCGCGATCGGCTTCGTCGTCAGGCACCGCCATCGCCAGTATGCGGGCCGGCTCACGCTCGACGAGCAGGCGCGCATCATCGCGACGGCGAGCGGGGCGTTCGGCTCGTCGGCTGATTACCTAGAACGCACGCGCGTCGCGTTGGTGACGCACGGCGTCATCGACCCCTACCTCGAAGCGCTCGCGGCACACATGGAAGGGGTCAGGTCTTGCCTCTTGCCTCGCGCATCGCACGAGGCAAAAGGCAAGACCTGACCCCATCAGATCGCGATGTGGCGCCCGCCGTCGACGTTGATCATCTCGCCGGTGACGTACGGTGCGTCGGCAAGGAGGAAGTGCACGGCCTTAGCGATGTCGTCGGGGGTGCCCTCGCGGCGCAAGGGCGTGTGCGAGATGATGCGCTGGCGCGCGAGATCGTCGAACACCTCGCGCTCGGGCCACAGGATCGGTCCCGGAGCCACGGCGTTGACGCGAACCTCGGGTGCGAGCTCGCGCGCGAGCGACCGCGTGAGTCCGGCGAGCCCGGCCTTCGCGGTCGAGTAGACGACGTAGGTCTTGAGCGGGCGCTCCGCGTGGATATCGGTGATGTTGACGATTGCGCCCTGCGTCTTGCGCAGCGCCGGCGCCGCTGCCTGGGCGAGGAAGAGCGGCGCCGCGAGGTTGGTGCCGATGAGATCGTTCCAGTCCGCCGCGGTGATCTCGCCCATCGCCGTCGGATAGAACGCCGACGCGTTGTTGACGAGCCCGTCGAGCCGCCCGTAGGTCTGCACCGTCTGCTCGATCAGCGACGGCAGCTTGCCGACGTCGAGAAGATCGGCCTGGATCAGCGCGACCGAGTTCGGGCGAAGATGATTGAGCTCGACCTGCAGAAGCCGCGCTTCGCCCGCCGACGAGCGATAGTGCAGCATCAATGACGCGCCGGCACGATGCAGCCGGCGGCAGATGGCGGCGCCGACGCGCTTCGCACCGCCGGTGATCAGCACGACCTTGTCCTGCATGCCGGGCTTCCTGCCGCTGGACTAGACTCTTCCCAATCTAGCACAGTCGGCGCGTCGACATGACGAGCCGTCTCGCACGATGCCGATGACGAGCGACCTTCCGCTTCCCGATACCGCCGCGCGTGCGCACAGCGAGCGCGTCGTCGCGCGCGTTCGCGACGACATCGCCGCCGCCGGCGGATTCATCGGCTTCGACCGTTACATGCAGACGGTGCTCTACTCGCCGGGGCTCGGCTATTACGTCGCAGGCGCGCGCAAGCTCGGCGCCGACGGCGACTTCGTGACGGCTCCGGAGCTGACGCCGCTCTACGGCGCGGCGCTCGCGCGGCAGATCGACGCGATTCTCGATGCCACCGGCAGTCGCGACATCGTCGAGCTCGGCGCCGGAAGCGGCGCGCTGGCGCGCTCGATTCTCGCCGCGCTTCGTCGCTCGCCGATGCGCTATTCGATCCTCGAAGTGAGCCCGGAGCTGCGCGATCGCCAGGAGCGCGTGCTCGCGGGCACTTCGTCACGCGACGCGTCGCGCGACGCCTCGCGCGAGGCACCCGAGATGTGCTGGCTCGAAACGCTGCCGCACGAGATCGACGGCGTCGTTCTCTTGAACGAGGTGCTCGACGCGTTGCCGCCACGGCTGATCGTGCGGCGCGGCGGTGCGTGGTACGAGCGCGGCGTCACCTGGAACGGCGCGGCGCTCGCGTGGGGCGAGCGACCGCTCGACGACGCGCGCATGCTGGCGCTCGCGCGTAGACGCTTTCCGGCCGACGGCGATTACGCGAGCGAGTTGAACCCGGCTGCCGAGGCGCTGGTGGCAACCCTCACGCGGAGGCTGCGCAACGGCGCGCTCGTCATCGTCGATTACGGCTTTCCGCGAAGCGAGTATTACCATCCACAACGCAACGACGGAACGCTGGTCGGCCACTATCGGCACCGCGTTCACGCCGATCCGTTCCTGTGGCCGGGTCTCTCGGACCTCACGACGCACGTCGATTTCACGGCGCTCGCCGAAGCGGCGGAAGGCGCGGGCCTCGTCGTCGCCGGCTTCGCGACCCAGGCTTCGTTCCTGCTAGGTTGCGGGATCCTCGATCGCCTCGCAGCGACCGGGGCACCCGAGTCGCTTGCCTACCTGCGCGAGGCCGCCGCGGTGCAGAAGCTCACGTCACCCGCCGAGATGGGCGAGCTCTTCAAGGTGCTGCTTATCGCGCCCGCGTCGCATTCGTGGCGAAGCCTCGCGGTCACCGATCTGACCCATCGGCTGTGATCGCGCACCGGGTCGTGTTTACGCCTGCAGGCGCAGCGTTGACGGACCCTAGCGCACGACAAGCGTGCCTTTCATGATCGTGTGGAACGTGCAGATATAGTCGAAGCGGCCACGTTTGGT
The DNA here is from genome assembly GCA_036379595.1 of Casimicrobiaceae bacterium. Lineage (GTDB taxonomy): Bacteria > Pseudomonadota > Gammaproteobacteria > Burkholderiales > Casimicrobiaceae > VBCG01. The sequence continues at coordinate 14,968 of DASVGI010000091.1, forward strand.
CGCGACGTACTTCCACGATCCGCCGGCGGGAATCGAGCCCGAATCGAACACGCCCTTCGCGGTCGCCGTGTGCGGAACGGGATCGTTGTTCTTCCACACGATGGTGTCGCCGCGGTCGACGGTCAGCACGGCGGGCTTGAACGCGAAGCCGTCGATGACGACCGTATGGAC
>DASVGI010000092.1:0-7560 GCA_036379595.1 Casimicrobiaceae bacterium
GCGCGCGCGCCCGACGACGTCCTCGCCCGCACGCGACCGAGGTCGGTGCTCGAGCTCGCCTGCGGCACCGGGCTCTTCACGCGCCACCTTGCGCCGCGCGTCGCTGCGGTCACTGCCGTCGACGCTTCGCCCGAGGTGATCGCGATCAATCGTGCGCGCGTCGCGTCGGCAAACGTCAGCTACGTCGAGGCCGATCTCTTCGCGTTCGATCCGCCGGCGCGCTACGACTGCGTGTTCATGAGCTTCTGGCTGTCGCACGTGCCACCGTCGCGTTTCGACGCGTTCTGGGCGATGGTGCGCCGCGCGCTCGCACCGGGTGGCTTCGCGTGGATCATCGACTCGGCGAACGATCCGACGTCGACCGCGGTGAACCACCCGCGCCCGGACGCCGACGCCGGAATGGCGACGCGCCGACTCGACGACGGACGCGAGTTCAGGATCGTCAAGCTGTTCTACGACGCTCCTGCGCTCGAGGAGCGGCTCCGCGCGTGTGGGTTCGATGCGGCGATCGCGCGGACTGCGCGCTACTTCCTGCACGGTGAGGCGCGACCGCGCGGCGTCGCGCAGCAATCCGCCACGCCTCAATCGCCGTCGAGCGGATAGTAGACGTATGGCTTCTGCGGCAAGCGCCCGCGATCCATGTCGCGCTCTTCCGCGAGCTCGCTCGGCAGCTTGTCCCACCAGATCGCGCGACCGATGCGCTGCGAGGTCTCGACCTGCGGCTTGTCGGCGAGAAGCTTGCGAATGAATTGAGTATGCGGCGACACGTAGTGGCGCGCGGGCAGCATCGGCATGGCGAAATGGAGCGGAAGGTGCTCGAAGCCTGGATGACGCGATTTTATCATCCGCGACTCTGACGCGCGCGCATCGACCCGGCGACGATGCGGAACGTGTAAAGCCTGCACTCGAGCGCGCCGTTCCACAGCGGCGTGCGTCGCTCGGGCTTCAGGCCGATCAGCTTCGGCAGACGCAGATCGCCGGTGAAAAGACACGCGCGCCACCCGGCGAAGCGCGCCTTGAGCGCATCGCCGAGGCGAGGATAGAACGCCGCGAGACGATCGGCTTCGTCGAGACGCACGCCATAAGGCGGGTTCGCGAGCAGCACGCCGGCCGGTGCCGGCGCAGTCCTCGTCAGCACGTCGGTGCGTTCGACTTCGACGAATGGCGCGACCTGCGCCGAGTCGAGATTCGTGCGCGTTCGCTCGAGCGCGTCAGCCGAGACGTCGCTCGCGAAGATCGACACGCCGCCGGCCGGTGCCACGAGTACGCGGTCGTGCGCCGCCTGCCGGATGCGCTGCCACGTCGGCCCGTCGTACCAGAGGAGCTTCTGGAAGCCGAAGCTCCGCGCGAGGCCCGGTGCCCGGCGCGCGGCGATCAGCGCGGCCTCGATCGCGATCGTGCCGCTTCCGCACATCGGGTCGAGCAGCGGCTCGCCGGGCTGCCATTGCGCGAGGCCGAGCAGCCCTGCAGCGAGATTCTCGCGCAGCGGAGCGACCTCGCGGCCGCGCCGCCAGCCGCGCTTGAACAGCGCGTCGCCCGACGTGTCGAGGTAGAACGTCGCATCGTTCCCGGCGAGATGCGCATGGACGCGGACGTCGGGAGCGCGCTTGTCGATCGACGGGCGCACACCGCAGTCGTCACGGAAGCGGTCGCACACGGCGTCCTTGATCGTCAGCGTCGCGAAGTCGAGACTCGCGAGCGGCGACCGCGTCGCCGCGACGTCGACGCGCAGGCTGCGGTCGACGCGGAACAATCGCGGCCAGTCGATCGCGCGCGCGGCCGTGGCGAGGTCGCGCTCGTCGCGGTACGCGGCGGCGCCGACGCGCCACAGGATGCGGCTCGCGATCCGCGACTCGAGGTTCGCGCGATATGCGAGCGTCAGCTCACCGCCGAAGCCGACGCCGCCTTCGGCCGCGGTGACATCGATCGCCTGCAGCGCTTCGAGCTCGCGCGCAAGCTCGCTTTCGAGCCCGCGCGGGCACGAGGCGAAGAAGCGCTCGCTCATTCGCCGCGCCCGCTCATCCTCGGCGCGCGATCAGAACGGCCGCGCGACCGCGAGCCAGACGATCGCCACGAGCAGCGGCAGCGCCGGGATCTCGTTCAGCCAGCGGTAGAACACGTGCCCGTGCCGGTTGCGGTCCTGCGCGAACGCGCGCAGCAGCACGCCGAGATAGACGTGGAGCGCGATCAGCACCGCGACCAGCACGAGCTTGACGTGCAGCCAGCCGCCGTCGATGCCGAAGCCCAGCATCATCCACAGGCCGAAGACGACCGTCAGCACCGCCGCCGGGGTCATGATGCCGAAGTAGAGCTTGCGCTCCATCACCTTGAAGCGCGCGATGCCGGGTGCGTCGTCGACCGGCGTGAGCGCGTGGTAGACGAAGAGGCGCGGCAGGTAGAAGAGCCCCGCGTACCAGCTCACGACGAACACGATATGCAGCGTCTCGACGATCGCCAGCACCCGCTACTCCAGCTTGATCGCGCCGTCGAAGTGCGCGTTGATCTCGAGGCCGGCGACTTCGAGCGTGACGCGCGCCGGGAACGTCTCGTTGCCCGCGATCGTGCCGCTTGCCACCGCCTTCGCGACGGCCTGCTCGATCTCGCGCTGCGAGCTCACTCCGACCAGCTTCAAGAACTTGCGGATGCTGAGGTTGAAGGTCTCTTCGTTCATCGTCGACTCCCGTGTGAGGCGCGCCGGCGCCATGATTGACACGGCGAGCCCTGGACGGGCATTGTCCCATCAACGGATATGAGCGATCTCGTCACGACGCTTGTCGATGCGGGGCTTGCGCTGGCGCGCCTTGGCGGCGGCGTCGATGCGGGCCGCCGTGATGCGTGGATCGAGCGGCTGCGGGTCAACCTTCCCGAGCTCGAGACGCTCGCTTCGCTTGCCCGTTTCCCGTCGGAGCCGGCCGACGGATATCTCGCCCCGCCCGGTGCACCCGCGGCGCGACCCGCGACACCCGGGCAGACCGGGCCGCGACCTCCGGAGTCTCCCCAGGGAGAATCACCGTCCGATGCACGCGCGCTCCTGACCGCGGCGATCGCGGCACGTGCGCGCGCCATCGAGCTCGAAGCGCTCCACGCGTTCACTTCGCTTGCATCGACGGCCGAGCTCGAAGCGCAGGCACGTCGCGTATCCGATCGTGGCATTGCGCCAACCGCGCTGCCGCTCGCCGGCGTGCCGATCGCCGTCAAGGATCTGATGGCCGTGCAGGGCTTCGTGCAGACGAACGGCTCGGGCGCGATGCCGCGCGTTTCGGCAGAGCGCGACGCCGAAGCGGTCAGAAGGCTGCGCAATGCAGGAGCGATCGTCGTCGGCGTGACGAATCTGCACGAATACGCCTACGGCATCACCAGCGACAATCCGCACTTCGGTGCCGTCGTCAATCCGCGCGCGCCGGAGCGACTTCCCGGCGGCTCGAGCGGAGGCTCGGCGGCCGCAGTCGCCGCGGGGATCGTGCCGATCGCGGTGGGAACCGACACCGCCGGGTCGATCCGCATCCCGGCAGCGTGCTGCGGTGTCGTCGGCTTCAAGCCGACCTTCGATGCGATTCCGCGCGACGGCGTGCAGCCACTGTCGGCGAGCCTCGACCACGTCGGACCGATCGCCGCGAGCGTTGCCGATGCGGCGCACGCCTTTGCCGTCATGTCCGGCGAGCCGTTTCGCGCGCTTGCGCCCACTCGCCTCGCCGGGTTGCGCATCGGCATACCGCGCCGTCATTTCTTCGAGCCACTCGCAGACGAGGTCGCGCTCGGCGTCGCGCGTGCGCTCGCGCGAATGACCCGCGACGGCGCAGAGCTCGTCGATGTCGACATCGACGGCATCGAGACTGCCGCGGCGATTCAATTCGCGACACTCTGCAGCGAAGCGACCGACGCACTTCGCCACCTCCTCGCGACACCCGCGAATCTTGGCGCCGACGTGCGCGTGCGAATCGAGATCGGCCAGTGCATTCCGGCAACGTGGTACGTGCACGCGCAGCGCGCGCGGGCAGCGCTCGCCGCCGCGTTCGACCGCGCGCTCGACAGCGTCGATCTGCTGGTGACGCCGACGTTGCGCGTCACGCCTCCGCCGCGGGGAGCTCGCGAAGCGACCGCCGGCGATCGAGTGCTCCCTCTGCACACGGCAATGACCGCATTGACGATGCCGTTCAACCTGTGCGGGATGCCGGCGCTGACCATTCCCGCGGCATCCGTCGAGGGCGAACTGCCGGTCGGCATCCAGCTCGCCGGGCGCCGCGGCGACGACTGGCGCGTACTCGAAATCGGAGCACGCGTTGCGGATCTGCTCGCGCGCTGACCGCATCGCCGATCTGCTCGCGCGCTGATCGCGCCGGTGGTCCTCCGGCGTGAGGTCACAGTCAGCCGGCGCGCGGCCACATCCGGGTTACCACGTCGGCGAGCTGGACGATGCGGCCGTGGAAGAAGTGGCCGCAACCGGGGAACACGACAACCGGAAGCTCCTGCGGCCGCGCCCAGTCGAACACGTCGGCGAGCGGCACGACGTCGTCGATCTCGCCGTGGATCACGATCGTGTTCTTCGGCACCGGTGCGACGGCGAAGCGCTTCACTGCCGGACCGACCAGCACCATCCCTACCGGCGCCACTCGCTGTGCGACGCGCGTCTGGACGAACGAGCCGAACGAGAACCCCGCGAGCGCAAAGGGAAGCTGCACGCCGAACCGCGCGCGCACGTATTCGAGCACGATAAGCGCATCGTCGGTTTCGCCGTTCCCCTCGTCGAACGAGCCTGCCGAGGCGCCGACTCCGCGAAAGTTGAAGCGGACGGCGACGTAGCCGAGCGCGAAGAACGTCTTCGCCAGCGTGACGGTGACCTTGTTGTCAAGCGTTCCGCCCTGCAGCGGGTGCGGGTGCGTGACGAGGGCGATTCCGCGCGGCGGTGGCTGCGGGACAGCGATCACCGTCTCGATCGCACCGGCCGCGCCATCGATCAGCACGCGTTCGAGGTTGCGCGAGTTCATCGTGGACGTGCGAGTGGTGCGACGCTCACGGCGAGTCCTCGGGCCGGCCCCAGCTCGGCTTTCCTGCAAGCGCGAACAGCCACGCCGCCGCGAGCACCGGCCACGCGAGCAGCACGGCGCGCGTGAGCCCGTTGTAATTCGTGAGCTGGCCGTAGTGCCAGTCGAATATGCCGAGGGGAGCGCGGGCCTCGGCAAGGTCGGGGACCAGCACCGGCGCGAGCAGCGACGACAGGAGAGCGACCGCGCAAACCGCGATGCGCACGGCGCGCGGAAGACTGATCGCCACCGGAAGGATCAACGCGCCGGCGGCGATGCCTGCCAGCACGCCGGGCTTCACCCACGTCCGCCAGGCTGCGGGCTTCAGCAGCCATGTCGCCGCGGCAACCTTGAGCAGCAGCGCCGCCGAGATCAGCGACAGGACGGTGAGACCGATCGTCCCTGGCCTGCGCAGCAGCAGCGACACGAAGAGGCCAATACCGAGCACGTGGAACGCGCTCGCGGCCGCCTGGATCAGCAGGCTCGCGCCGTCGACCCGCGGCGACGTCGCTAGGACACCCGGCAGCGGATCGGGATCGAACGTGAGGCCGAACAGCGGAATGCCCGGGTTCATCTGCGCGATCAGCCAGCACAGCAGCAGCGCTGCACCGACGTCGCCGATACGGCCGCCGAGAAAGGTGCGTGCGCGAAAGTCGTAGAGACTGTCGCGTACCGGGCCCGCGCGCCCGAGCCACGCCGCGATCCCGGCACCGACGAGCGCACCGGCACTGTTCATGACGAGATCGAAGATGCTGGAGTCTCGCGGCGGAATCCACGCCTGCAGCGCCTCCATCGCGAACGAGAGCATCGTGCCGCCCGCGAGCCCGGTGGCGATCCTTCGCCACGCCGATGCGCCGCGCGGGAGCAGCGCGAGGAACAATCCGAACGGCGCATACGCGGCGATGTTGAGCGCAGCGTCGTAGCGCGTCCAGTAGCGCGGCCAGCGGCCGAAGAGGAAGAACGGCGTGCCGGGCGTGGGAGCGAGCCATGGCTCGAACGGCGCGAGCGATGCGTAGACGATCGCCGCGCCGTACAGGATCGCGAGGGCGAGCGGCAGGCGTGAGCGCGGAGGGGCCGGCAGCGTGCTCATCCGCGCATCATCGCACGCGACCGCTTGTGCAGCGCGGCCAGATTCACGCGTCGCCAGGTCTCCGCCCCGCGCTCAATGGCGCTATCTGTCCTCGCGCGCCGACGTGAAGTCGACGCCGCTACTCACGATTGTCCTGCAGAGGTCGGGCAGACCGGAAATCGTTGTTGCGGCGGTCTCCGCCGACACGGCGCGTCGAAACAATCCTTCGGCAGCAATGTTGGCTGCGTAGGTTTCGGGATATTCGGCGTGGTACCTGGCGAATACTGCTGCCGGGCTCATCGATTTCGCGTTTGCATAGGCCTGAGCAAAACCATCTTGCGGCGTTTCGTCTTGCCGGCCGGCGATCGCAGTTTGGACGCATCTTTGGATCGACCAGGCGATCACCTCATCGGAATAATTGTTCCGAAACCATTGCGGATGGAACCAGAAATATGAATGCGAATACTCGTGCGACAGAAATCCGAAGAGTCTTGCGCTCCAATCGCGATCATCGCCCGTCAGTGTCGCCGGCAGATAGAATGCGAAGTGCAGTCGCACATCCTGCTCGCGGAAAACGATGGAAGTCCACCGATGCTCGTACGTCTTGCCGGCTGGAATTAGATATACCTCAAACGTACGGCCGACGTTGAAGGGAAACGCTGCATCCAGAACCTTCCGGGCGCGGGCGAATGCTTCCGACAATGAAGCGTGGTTAGTATCCAACCAGCGCTTGACGTCCCCCCGGATAGATTGGGGCGCAAAGAACGTCACCGACCATGGTGCTCGCGACAGCCTTCCGATTTCGACGAAGTGTCCCTGGAGTGTCGCGGTGCCGCTACGCAGCACCGTGATCGTACGAACGAGGTGGATCCCCAGTGCTTCATCGTGCGCACCGCCTGAGGCCTCGATGACCGTCGGAAGATCGAGGACCGCTTGATCCTGTGGGCGCAGGCCTATCTCCGCACAACCGCAAAGCGCAGCAACGCTTACTACAAGAGAGAGCGCGGCGAAGAATCGCGCTCTCAGAGCGGCCTCCGAACAGTTGGATAGGAATTCAACGGTACTCCCGATGATCGCAGGCCGGCTAGTCGCGCGACTGCAGACGGGTGCGCCGGTCGAGCGAATTCTGCTGCAGAGCGGTGGGGCGAGGGCGGGATGTGGCGACGCGCGAGTTCGGCCGCGACACGCGGCCGGTGTAGAGCGCGTCCGCTACATCCCGCCCCAGCGCCCCGCCGCTCGTGAGGCGCCTCGTGCCGCGCGCTACTTCGCCGCCTTGATCTCCGTCCACAGCTTGTTGCGTAGCCGCCGCTGCGCGACTGTGAGGTCCCTCAACTGCTCGAGCTTCGCCTGCACCGCCTTCGGGGGAAATACGGCCGGCAGTTTCTGGATCTCCGGCTCGATGTACTTGAGCGCGTCGAGGTTCGGATTGCCCGAACCGATCAGGTTGGTGAGGTCGGCCGAGTTGCGCCC
>DASVGI010000093.1:0-9077 GCA_036379595.1 Casimicrobiaceae bacterium
GCAAGCCGCACGTACGACACCATCGTCGTCGCGACGCCCGTGGGCCGCATCGACCAGGCGGCCGCCGCTCCGTTCGAGCAGGCGCTTTCGCCGCACCTCACCGACGGCACCGTCGAGGCACTGGTGCTCGACTTCGGCGCCGTCGAGTACATCAGCAGCATCGGCCTGCGCGTCCTCATGGTCGCATCGAAGATGCTGCGCAAGCGCAAGGCGCGCATCGCGGTCGCTGCGATGCGTCCGGTGGTCGCCGAGATTTTCAAGATCAGCCGCTTCGACGCCGTGGTCGAAGTGTTTCCTTCGCTGCGCGGCGCGCTCGGCGTGCTCTCGCCGGCCGCGCGCGACGCGTTCGACGCCGGGTAATCGGGTCGCATCGGCCGCCGCCCGCCGCGCATGCGCAGCATCCGATTCTGGGGGACGCGCGGCTCGCTGCCGGTGGCCCTCACCACGCGCGACGTGCGCGCGAAGCTCGCCGCGGTGCTGCGCGCGGGAGCCGGGCGGAGCTTCGATTCGAACGAAGCCCTCGAAGACTTCCTCGATACGCTGCCCTTCGACGTCGCCGGCACGTTCGGCGGTCACACGGCGTGCGTCGAGCTCGAAATGCGTGGCAGCGACTACGTCGTGTGCGATCTCGGCAGCGGCCTGCGTCCTTTCGGGCAGGCGGCGATCGCGCGGCACGGGCCAATGAGCCCGCGCACCTATCACCTGTTCGTGTCGCACCTGCACTGGGATCACATCATGGGCCTGCCGTTCTTCGTGCCCGCGTACATCCCGGGGAACCGGCTGATCTTCTACGGTGCGCACAAGGAGCTCGAGGCGGCGCTGCGGCGGCAGATGGAGCCGCCGTCGTTCCCGGTCCCGTTCTCGATCTTCGGCGCAACGATCGAGTTCGTTCACCTCGAGCCCGGAGCGACGCACGACGTGGCCGGCATGCGCGTGACCGTCAAGCGGCAGCACCACACCGGTGACTCCTACGGCTACCGGTTCGAGAAGAGCGGCCGCGCGGTTGTCTACTCGACCGACTCCGAGCACAAGCTCACCGATCCCGCCGAGAGCGCGGAGTTTGCTGCGTTCTTCCGTGACGCCGACGTGGTGATCTTCGACGCGATGTACTCGCTCGCCGAGGCGACTTCGGTCAAGGCCGACTGGGGGCATTCGAGCAACATCGTCGGTGTCGAGCTTTGCCAGCAGGCGCGCGTCAAGCACCTGTGCCTCTTTCATCACGAGCCAGCACTCGACGATGCAGCGCTCGCGGCGGTGCTCGCCGAGACACGCCGCTTCGAGCAGATCACGCGCAGCGGTGACCCGATGCGGATCAGCAGCGCCTGGGACGGATTGGAAATTCGCTTGTGACGGCCCCGGCCGCGGAGGGCACTTCGCTCCACACGGCCAGGATCTACGTCATCGGCGCGATCCTGACGGTGGCGATCGCGGCAGCGCTCGCGTTCGGCTTCGCGCGGTATCTGCCGCTGCAGTCGGAGTGGTTCGACGCCTGTCAGCGCATCGCTCCGCGTGACGTCGAATCGTCACCGGTGACGATCGTCGAGATCGACGATCGCAGTCTCGCGACGTTCGGCCGCTGGCCGTGGCCGCGCAACCTCCTCGCCCATCTGATCCACACGATCGGCGGCGCCGATCCCGCGGCGATCGGAGTCGATGTCGTGATGCCCGATCCCGATCCGCTGTCTCCCGAGAACCTGCTCGCACGCATCGATCCCGATGCGGCGCTATCGAACCAGTTTGCCGATCTGCCATCGACCGACCGCGAGCTGGCGAGCGCGATCGCCGCGTCGCCGACCGCGCTGATCGTCGTCGAATCGCCGAGACCCACGACGCAACCGTTCCGCGTCGCGCCGGTCGCGGTCCACGACGTGGCCGGCGATTCCGCATCCACGGCCGCGGCGATCGCGCTGCTGCCGCGCTTTCCGGGCGTGATCGCGAGCCTGCCGATGCTGAACGCTGCCGCGAAGGGGTGGGGATTCGCGTCGGTATCCGGCAACGAGCTCCGGGGCACGCTGCGAAGGATCCCGCTCGTCGCCAACATCAATGGCACGCTGGTTCCGGCCCTCGCCGTCGAGATGTGGCGCATCGTACTGCACGTTCCGTCGCTGCGGCTCGTCACCGGCGATGGACGCGTGCGCGGGGTGCGCGTCGGTCGTCGCTTCTTTCCGACCGAAGCCGACGGCGCCGCGCGAATCTGGTTCTCGCCGCATGAGCCCGACCGCTTCGTCTCCGCGAAGGACGTGCTCGAAGGCACCGCCGATCCCGCGCGCCTCGCACACCGCTTCGTGCTGATCGGCGTCACCGCGACGGCCGAGAGCGATGTCCTCTACACGCCGGTCGGCACGCGGATGCCAGGCACCGAGATCCACGCGCAGCTCCTCGAGAATCTCTACGGCGGCACGCTGCTCGTGCGTCCGACGTGGGGGCCGCTCGCCGAAGCGCTGGTGTTCCTGGCACTCGGTGTCCTCATCGTGTGGGCGACTCCGCTCTGGCCGGTGCGGTTCGTCGCGCTCCTCGCTCCGGCCTTCGCCGTGGCGCTGCTCGCCGCCGGATTCGCCGCGTATCGCGGCGAGCGCATCCTGCTCGACGCGGCCACGCCGGCGTTCGCGCTCTTCGCGCTGTCGGGACTGATCCTGACGATGACGCTGGCCATTGCGACGCGCAACCGCAAGGCGCTCGAAGCGGTCGTGCAGCGCCAGCGCGAGGAAAACGCGCGCGTCGAAGGCGAGCTCGCCGCCGCGCGGCGGATCCAGACCGAAATGCTGCCGGAGCCGTCGTCGGTCGCGGACCCGCGCCTCGGCCTCGCCGCCGCGATGGAACCGGCGCAGGAGGTGGGCGGCGACCTCTACGATTTCTATCGCCTCGACGATCACCGCCTGGTCTTCATGCTGGGTGACGTGTCGGGCAAGGGCCTCTCCGCGAGCATCTTCATGGCGGTGTCGAAGGCGCTGTGCAAGAGCGTCACGCTGCGCTCGCTCGACACCGACGTCGGCGAGCTCCTGTCGGCGGCGAACCTCGAAATCGCGCGCGACAACACGTCGTCGCTCTTCGTCACCGTGTTCGCCGGCATCCTCGATCTCACGAGCGGCGAAGTCGAGTGCTGCAATGCGGGGCACGAGAATCCGTTCGTCGTGCGCGCAGGCAAAGACTCGGTCGAGCGGATCGAGGATGGCGGAGGGCCGCCGCTGTGCGCGGTCGACGGTTACGCGTATCGGAGCGCGCTCCTGCGCCTCGCACCCGGCGACGTCCTCTGCCTCGTCACCGACGGTGTCACCGAGGCGCAGGATTCGGCGGGGGCGCTCTACGGCGCCGAGCGCGTTGCGCAGGTGCTCGCCGGAGCGGACTCGGCCGAGGACGCGGTGGCAAGGCTCGGCACCGACGTCGCGGCTTTCACTTCCGGCGCCGTGCAGAGCGACGACATCACGATGCTGGCGCTGTGCTGGAAAGGGCGTTGACTCGACCGTTGCCATCGCCGCTGCCGAGTATTACGATATGACTACTCGTATCGTGGAGCCGAAGATGGCCGTCACCGCCACCAGCCTCAAGTTGCCCGAAGCCCTGAAGACGCGCATCGCGCGCCTCGCGCGCCGCACAGGTGAGACGCCGCACGCGTTGATGGTGAAGATGATCGCGGACCAGCTGGATGCGGCGGAGCGTCATCAGGCGCTCCTTGCCGACGCACAAAGGGCCGATTTGCGCATGGTCGACACAGGGCACGGGTACGCCGCGGCCGATGTGCACGCTTACCTCGATGCCCTCGTCTCCGGTCGCAAAGCTCCGCGGCCGAAGCCCGTTGCGTGGCGCAAGTAGTCCATTCAGATGACGCGTTCGCCGATTTCGAGCGGATCGTCGAGTTCCTGCTGGAACAGGGCCGCGACGATGCCGCTCGCGCGCTGACGCAGATCCGCAGCGCGATCTCGCTCCTCGAAGTGCATCCGTTGATCGGACACCGCGTCGCAGGTGAGCTTCGCGAGCTCGTCATCTCGTACGGACGCAGCGGCTATCTCGCCGTGTACCGCTTCGACGCCGTGCCCGACGTCGTCCGCGTCCTGCGGATTCGTCACCAGCGCGAGGCGGGGTATCGCGACTGAGCGACTATCTGACGATAATCTCGACGCGGCGGTTGCGCGCCTCGGCGACGCCCTCGCCGGTCTTCACGAGCGGCTCACGCTTGCCGCGGCCTTCGGCGACGATGTCCGCGGCGGGGATGCCGCGCTTGATCATCTCGTCGCGGATCGCGTTCGCGCGCTGCAGCGACAGCTTGTCGTTCAACGGGTCGCTGCCGGTGCTGTCGGTATGGCCGATCACGACGATGTCGGGCACCGCGCGCTTCGCGATGTCGGGGAACACGCGCTCGAACGTCGCCTTCGATTCGTCGGTCAGCGTGTCGTTGCCTTCGTTGAAGTAGAGCGTATAGCGCTCGAGGCGCGCGGGCTGCGCCGCGAGGGCGCTGCCGAAGGTCTTGTCGACCTCGGCCTTGCTCGACTGGTACGTGCGCGGTCCCTGCGTCGTCGTCTCCGCGGCCGCGTAGGGCTTGTCGAGCAGCACTTCGTGGTCGCCTTCCTTGACCGACAGCACCGAGTGATGCCCGTCCTGCGCTGGCAGCAGAACGACGGTGCCAGTCGGTGTCGCGCAGCCGCCGGCGAGAACGGCAACGCCCAGCGCGACGATCGACGTGAAGCGAAGCGCGGGACGCATGCGTTTGGCAGCGGGGTTCATGCGTTCGACGGCGGCGCGCATGCGTTTGACCGCGCGGCGGATGCGATGGGCGGCTGTGCCCGTGCTGCGTATCGTCTCAGCGCACTGAGCGACCGTTATCGGCGCTCACCACGAACTCGGTGCCGCGCACGCCGAGCGTCGCCCCCGGCATATGCACGGTCATCGCTTTCGGTGATTGCTTCGCGATGCGCCCTGACACCACTGCGAGCGTCCCCTTCGAGAGCTTCGTGTCGAAGCGACCTTCGTTGGTCGTCGGGTCGAAGCTGTACTGGTCGAGCGCGAGCTCGCTGTTCGGCCCGGCGGAGAGGAGCGAATCGTCGGTGAGCGTGATTCCGACCGAACCGTCGGCGCCGGTTCGCACGACATCTCCCTGCTCGAGCCGGGCGCCGAGTGTGGCCGGCAGTGACTGCCCGCCGCGCTCGATGGTGACGCTCCCGTGCGTGACCTTGATCTGCCCGATGTCGGTGGCGCCGGCCGTGCCGGCAGCGAAGGCGAGTGCCGCAGCCACGGCTGTAAGGATCCGGATCGATCGTGTCATCGTGTCACTCCGTGACGCTGGAAACGGTGCTTCGGGAGCCCGGCGTGGGCCGGAGAGCGAGATGCTGCCTCAATTGGGGAGCGATGTCGACCCGAGGTCGACGGGTGCGCTACGGCGCCCGCCATAGACGTTGACCACGAGCCCGATCAGCACCAGCACGACGCCTGCGAGCTGCAGCGGGGCGAGCCTTTCGTGCAGGAACAGTGCGCCGCTGACGAGCCCGGACACGGGAATCAGGAGCGCGAACGGCGAGATCAGCGCCGTCGGATAGCGATGCATGAGGCGCGCCCACGACGCGAAGCCGAACAGCGTCGCGACCCACGCCATGAAGACGAGGCAGCCCCACGCGAGCGCGCTTGCCGACACGACGGCGTGGAAGACCGCATCGCCGCCTTCGGTGAGGTACGACACCGCCATGAGCGGCAACGGAGGCACGAGGCTCGACCAGACGACGAGCGCGAACATGTCGGCTTCGTGCTCGCCGGCGGCGTACTTGGCGACGATGTTGCCCGCCGCCCACGCGAACGCGGATACGATGATCAGCACGAGCCCGATGAACGTCGAGCTCGCGCCGCTCGCGAGCTTGAACGCGGCGAGGAGCACGATGCCGAGCGCGGCGACGATCGCGCCGGCGACGTTCTCGCGACGCATGTGGTCGCCGAGAAACGCGATGCCGAGGCCGATCGTGAAGAAGACCTGTATCTGGATCACCAGCGACGACAGCCCGGCAGGCATCCCGAGCTTCATGCCGAGGAAGAGCAGGCCGAACTGGAAAACGCCGATCGCGAGGCCGTAGCCGATGACGAAGCGCGCGGGTATTCGGGGCCTGCGAACGAAGAACACCAGAGGCACGGCGGCGAGGAAGAAGCGGATCGCGGCGAGCGCGAATGGCGGAATCTCGCGCAGTGCTACGACGATCGGCACGAACGAGAACCCCCACAGCACGACGACGCAGAGGGTGAGCGCGAGATCGCGCGGGGCGAGATGGCGGGGCATGACGGCGACGGGGAACCCATCATTCTACCCCGCCAGCAATTGACGTTTACGTAAACGTTATGTAGCGTATGGGGATCCCGGGCCGCCGACCGGCACGGGCCCGTGGCGCGCGCTCCCGATGCGCTTCCGGTAAAGTTGATTCTCGAGCTGCCGCGTCGACGTTGGCCGGCCGGTCCGGCCCGCGAGGTCCGCCATGAACGATCAGTCCCGTCCGCCGCTCGTCTACAAGCCGCATTTCAAGGTTCGCTTCGTGACCGCGGCGAGCCTCTTCGATGGCCACGACGCGTCGATCAACATCATGCGTCGCATCCTGCAGTCGACCGGCTGCGAGGTGATTCATCTCGGGCACAACCGCTCCGTCGGAGAGATCGTCGACTGCGCGATCGAGGAGGACGCGCAGGGCATCGCGATCTCGTCGTACCAGGGCGGACACCTCGAGTTCTTCAAGTACATGCTCGATCTCCTGCGCGAGCGCGGCGCCGGCCACATCAAGGTGTTCGGCGGCGGCGGTGGCGTGATCGTTCCCGACGAGATCCGCGAGCTGCACGATTACGGCGTCGCACGCATCTTCTCGCCGGAGGACGGCCAGCGGCTGGGCCTGCAGGGAATGATCAACGAGATCGTCGCGCTCGCCGACGTCGATCTCGCGCACGAGGATCTGCCGTCGGCAGCGGCGCTCGCCTCCGGAGATCGCTTCGCGCAGACGCGCGCCCTCGCGCGCGCGATCACCGCGCTCGAAGCGGGCACCGCGCCGAAGGCGCTGCGCGATGCGATCGCCACAGCCGCGGCGAAGACCAGGACCCCGGTGCTCGGCATCACCGGCACCGGCGGCGCCGGCAAGAGCTCGCTCACCGACGAGCTGGTGCGACGCTTCCGTCTCGACCAGGGCGACCGCCTGCGCATCGCGATCGTGTCGATCGATCCGTCGCGGCGCAAGTCCGGCGGCGCGCTGCTCGGCGACCGCATCCGCATGAACGCGATCCACGCGCCGAACATCTACATGCGCTCGCTCGCGACGCGCGACGCCGGAAGCGAAATCTCGAAGGCGCTGCCCGACGCGATCGCCGCGTGCAAGGCGGCGGGCTACGACCTCGTCATCGTCGAAACGTCGGGGATCGGCCAGGGGGACGCCGCGATCGTTCCGCTCGTCGACGTTTCGCTCTACGTGATGACGCCGGAATTCGGCGCCGCGTCGCAGCTCGAGAAGATCGACATGCTCGATTTTGCGAACTTCGTCGCGATCAACAAATTCGACCGCAAGGGCGCGCCCGACGCGCTGCGCGACGTGCGCAAGCAGTACCAGCGCAACCACGAGCTGTGGAAGGTCCCGCCCGACGAGATGCCGGTCTACGGCACGATCGCCGCGCGCTTCAACGACGACGGCGTCACTGCGCTTTATGGGGCGCTTGCCGCGGCGCTCGCGCAGCACGGGCTCTCGCTCGCGAAAGGAACGTTGCCGGTCGTCGAGACGCGGCATTCGACGCGCCAGCACCCGATCGTGCCGGCGGGGCGCGTGCGCTATCTCGCCGAGATCGCCGGCACCGTGCGCGACCATCACCGCCATGCGCGCGAGCAGGCGGCGATCGCGCGCGAGCGCCAGCAGCTTCGTGCGGTGAAGGCGATGCTGACGACACCGGAGCCCGCGTCGCGCGAGGCATCGGCGGCGGCGAAGACTGGTTCCGACGCGGCGGCACCGGCGGCGAAGGCCGGTTCGGACGCCGACATCGCCGCAATCGATCGGCTCATCGCCGAGCGCGAGGCGCGCCTCGACGCGCGCTCGAAGAAGCTCCTCGACATGTGGCCGCGCACACGTGCTGCCTATGCCGGCAGCGAATACGTGGTGAAGATCCGCGACCGCGAGATCCGCACCGCGCTCGTGTCGAAATCGCTCTCCGGCACGCCGATTCGCAAGGTCGTGCTGCCGAGCTTCGAGGACGATGGCGAGATCCTGCGCTGGCAACTGACCGAGAACGTGCCCGGGAGCTTTCCGTTCACTGCCGGCGTATTCGCATTCAAGCGCGAGAACGAGGATCCGACGAGGATGTTTGCCGGGGAAGGTGATCCCGCGCGCACCAACCGGCGCTTTCACCTCCTCGCCGACGGCATGCCCGCGAAACGGCTCTCCACCGCGTTCGACTCGGTGACGCTCTACGGCAACGACCCCGACCGGCGTCCCGACATCTATGGCAAGGTCGGCAATTCGGGGGTGTCGATCGCGACCCTCGACGACATGAAGGTGCTGTACTCGGGCTTCGATCTCTGCGCGCCCGACAACTCGGTGTCGATGACGATCAACGGCCCGGCGCCGACGATCCTCGCGATGTTCCTCAACACGGCGATCGATCAGCAGCTCGACAAGTTCGCGCAGGACAACGGCCGCGAGCCGACCGACGACGAGGCGGCGAAGATCCGCGCATGGACGCTCGCGACGGTGCGCGGCACCGTGCAGGCCGACATCCTGAAGGAGGACCAGGGGCAGAACACCTGCATCTTCTCGACCGAGTTCAGCCTGAAGGTGATGGGCGACATCCAGCAGTACTTCATCCATCACGGCATCCGCAACTTCTACTCGGTGTCGATCTCGGGCTACCACATCGCCGAGGCGGGCGCCAACCCGATCTCGCAGCTCGCGTTCACGCTCGCGAACGGCTTCACCTTCGTCGAGGCGTATCTCGCGCGCGGCATGCACGTCGACGACTTCGCGCCGAACCTGTCGTTCTTCTTCAGCTACGGGATGGATCCGGAATACGCGGTGATCGGGCGCGTCGCGCGGCGTATCTGGGCAGTTGCGATGCGCGAGCGCTACGGCGCCAACGAGCGCTCG
>DASVGI010000094.1:0-4949 GCA_036379595.1 Casimicrobiaceae bacterium
GGGGCTTCGCCAGTCGGATACGGTGCTCGCAGCGCTTCTCTTCGCGCTGACGATGATCTGTCTCAACGGCGCGTTCGGCGTTTATCAGCGCGGCCAGCCGCTGCAGCCGCGCGCGTATCTGCTGCGCGTCGTCCTCGCTCCGGCGGTCGGCATTCCGCTCGCAATGCTCGCGGTCGCGCTGATTCCGGGCATCGAGGTCGCGGGCAACAAATGGATCGTCGCGATCATCGCGTCGATCGTCGCGCTGCTCGTCGTTCGGCATCTCGTCGTGCTGCCGCTCGTCGCGGCGTTGCTGCCGCATCGTGTGCTGGTGCTCGGCACCGGACCCGAGGCGAGGATGGTCGAGGCCTCGGTCGCATCGGGCAATCCGCTCGGTTTCAGACTGGTCGGCTTCTACCCGCTCGAGAGGGCGCAGGAAGCAAGCGTGCCGGCGGCGCGCGTGATCGCGAAGAACGGCTCGCTCGAAGACACCGCACGGCAGCTCGGCATTTCCGAGATCATCGTCGCAGTGCGCCAGCAGCGTGGTGGCGTGCTGCCGCTGCGAGCGCTCCTCGACTGCCGGCTTGCCGGCATCAAGGTGACCGATCTCGCCGGCTTCTTCGAGCGCGTGCACGGCCAGGTTCCGATCGACTCGCTGAAGGTCAGCTGGCTGATCTACGGACATGGCTTCCGGCAGAGCGCGATGCGCGCGATGGTCAAGCGCACGCTCGATATCGCGGCGTCGGCTGTGCTGAGTCTGATTGCGTTGCCGCTCGTCGCGATCGCCGCACTGGCGATCGCATTCGAGGGCGGCGGCCCGGTCATCTATCGGCAGCAGCGGGTCGGGCTGCGTGGGCGCGTGTTCACCGTTTACAAGCTGCGCAGCATGACGCAGGACGCCGAATGCGAAGGCTGCCCCCGCTGGGCGACCAGGGACGATCCGCGCGTGACGGCGATCGGGCGCCTGATCCGCCGCACGCGCATCGACGAGCTGCCGCAGCTCTGGAACGTGCTGAAGGGCGAGATGAGCTTCGTCGGGCCGCGTCCCGAGCGGCCCGAATTCGTCTCGATGCTGGTCGAGCAGATCCCGTTCTACGCCGCACGCCACAGCGTCAAGCCCGGCCTCACCGGCTGGGCGCAGGTACGGTACTCTTACGGCGCCACGGTGGAGCAGTCGATTCGGAAGCTCGAATATGACCTCTACTACGTGAAGAACCACACGCTGCTCCTCGACCTCGGGATTCTGCTCGAGACGGTGCGCGTGGTCCTGTTGGGAGAGGGCGCGCGCTGATCACGCCTCATCGGACTGTGCGCGCGAGCGCGTGCCTGCGCCGGATCGCCGGCGGGGCCTGAGAGCCGAGTGACGTGACCCCTGATTCGTTCGCGGTACTGGCCGCTTCGAGCTTCGGCATCGCGGCCGCAGGCTACGCGGGCTTCGCGCTGCGCGCGGCCGTGGGGCGGCGACGCAGCCTTCGCGGCTGGCTTCTCGTCGCGGCGCTCGTCGTCACCGCACTGTGGGCACTCGCCTGTCTCTGGGTCGCGCTCGCGCCCGACGCGACGCGGCTCTTCGTTTCGAACCTGCTGAATGCGCTGCGCTACGCAGCGTGGTTTGTGTTCGTCGGCAGCCTTCTCGTCAGCGCCGACGTGCAGGAAGGCTGGGGTGCGTTGCCGCGGCGTTCGGCTGCGGCGATCGCGATCGTCGTGGCGCTGGCGCTGGTCGCGGGAGTCCTGCTTGCCGATGGCTCGCCGCTCGCGCAGTGGGGCCTCGTGCCGTCGCCGCGCGCGGCGCATCTGGTCCGACTGGGTATCGCCGTGTTCGGGTTGGTGCTGGTCGAGCATCTGGTGCGCCGCGTGCGGCCCGAGATGCGCTGGGGCGTGAAGCCGCTCGCGATCGCGCTTGCCGCGGTGTTCGGCTTCGATCTCTTCTACTACGCGGACGCGGCGCTCTTCGGGCAGCTCGATCCGGTGATCTGGGCGGCGCGCGGATTCGCCAATGCGCTGGTGATCCCGCTGATCGCGATCGCCACCGCGCGCAATACGGGCTGGACGGTCGACCTGCACCTCTCGCGCGGTGCCGTCATGCATTCGTCGGCGCTGGTGGTGTCGGGTGTCGTGCTCCTGCTCGTCGCGGGCGCAGGCTACTACGTGCGCTATTTCGGCGGCGACTGGGGCCGCGCGCTGCAGATCGAGCTGGTCTTCGCCGCGGCGGTCGCGATCGCGGTCGTCATCACCTCGGGTCGCTTCCGCTCGCGGTTGAAGGTCTTCGTCAGCAAGCACTTCTTCTCCTATCGCTTCGACTACCGCCAGGAATGGCTGCGCTTCACGCGCACGCTCGCCGAGGAATCCGCAGGAAGCGGCCTTCCCGATCGCGCGATCGCCGCGCTCGCGAACCTGGTCGAGAGCCCTGCAGGGGCGCTGTGGATGAAGGACGAGTCGCGCGGCTACGTGTGCGCGGCGCGCTGGAACGTCCCGCAGGCGGGCGGAACCGAGGCCGCGGAGGCACCGTTCGCGCGCTTTCTCGCGGAAACTGGCTGGATCGTCAGCGTTCCCGAGCTTCGCGCCACCCCCGCGCGCTACCGTGGGATCGCGGTGCCCGCGTGGCTCGAATCGCTCGGCTCCGCGTGGCTCGTCGTTCCGCTCGCGGCCGAGGCGGACGAGCTTCTCGGCTGGGTCGTGTTGACCACGCCGCGCGCGACGATCGACGTCGACTGGGAGGTGCGCGATCTCCTGAAGACCGCGAGCCGGCAGGCTGCGAGCTACCTCGCGCAGATGCGCGCGACCGAGGCGCTCGTCGACGCGCGCAAGTTCGAGGCGTTCAACCGGATGTCGGCGTTCGTCGTGCACGACTTGAAGAACCTCGTCGCGCAGCTGTCGCTGATGTTGAAGAACGCCGAGCGCCACCGCGACAATCCGAAATTCCAGGCCGACATGCTCGCGACGGTCGAGCACGTCGTCGGGCGGATGAACTCGCTGATGCTCCAGCTTCGCGTCGGCGCGACGCCGATCGATGCCGCCGGCCCCGTCGATCTCCCGGCGCTCGCGCGGCGCGTCGTCGCGACCAAGTCCGGCCCCGGCATCGGGATCGCCGTCGAGGCGACCGGGCCGGTCGCGGCACTCGGGCACGAAGATCGCTTGGAGCACGTGATTGGGCACTTGATACAGAACGCGATCGATGCGAGTCCCACCCCCGGGGAGGTCCGCGTGCGCGTCGGCGTCGAAGCCAACCGCGCGCTTCTCGAAGTGCACGACCACGGAACCGGCATGAGCCCGGAATTCGTGCGTGAGCGGCTGTTCAAGCCGTTCCAGACGACCAAGCCGACCGGCATGGGGATCGGCGTCTACGAGAGCTCCCAATACGTTGCCGGGCTCGGCGGAAACATCGCCGTCGACAGCGCGCCGGGGAAGGGCACGCGGGTGTTCCTGCGCCTTCCGCTCGCCGCGGCGAGGACCGTCCCGCTGCCGACCGCTGAGCCGACGATCGGGGAGTCGGCCGCATGACCGAAGCCCGCCGCTCGCTCCTCATCGTCGAGGACGACCCTGCGCTGCAGAAGCAGATGCAGTGGGCGTTCGATCAGTACGAGACAGTGGTCGCCGGCGACCGCGAGAGCGCGCTCGCCCAATTGCGCCGCTATGAGCCGGCGGTCGTCACCATGGATCTCGGGCTTCCTCCGCAACCCGACGACCCCACCGAAGGTCTCAGGCTTCTCGAGGAGATTCATGGGCTTGCGCCCGATACCAAGGTGATCGTGTTGACCGGCCAGAACGACCGCGCGAACGCGCTGAAGGCGATCAGTCTCGGCGCGCACGATTTCTGTCCGAAGCCGTTCGAGCCCGAGTTCCTCACCTGGACCGTCGAGCGCGCGTTTCGCGTGCACGAGCTGCAGGCCGAGAACGCGCAGCTTCGCGAAGCACACAATTCACCGGCGATGGCGGGGATCATCACGCGCGACCCCGAGATGCAGCGCATCTGCCGCACGATCGAGAAGGTCGCACCGACCTCGGCGACCATTCTGATCCTCGGCGAATCGGGCACCGGGAAGGAGCTCTTCGCGCGCGCGCTCCACGACCTCTCGCCGCGGAAGAGCGGCCGCTTCGTCGCGATCAACTGCGCGGCGATTCCCGACACGCTGCTCGAAAGCGAGCTGTTCGGCTACGAGAAGGGTGCCTTCACCGGGGCGGTGAGGCAGACGCTGGGGAAGATCGAGACCGCGCACCGCGGCACGCTGTTCCTCGACGAGATCGGCGATCTGCCGCCTGCGCTGCAGGCGAAGCTCCTGCGTTTTCTGCAGGAACGGGTGATCGAGCGGATCGGCGGCAGGCAGGAGATCCCGGTCGACGTGCGCGTCGTCTGCGCGACGCACCAGAATCTCAAGGAGCACATCGCCGATGGCAGGTTCCGCGAGGACCTCTATTACCGGCTGGCCGAGATCGTCGTCGAGGTGCCCCCGCTTCGCAAGCGTGAAGGTGATGCGGCGCTCCTCGCACATGCGTTCGTGCGCAAGTATGCGGCCGAGCAGCGGCGCGGCGCGATGTCACTGCGGCCCGATGCCGTTGCCGCAATTGCGGCGCATTCGTGGCCCGGCAACGTGCGCGAGCTCGAGAATGCGGTGAAGCGCGCGGTGATCATGGCCGACGGCACCGGCATCGGCGCTGCCGACGTCGGCCTCGCTGCGGCGGACGACGATGCCGAAGCGCTCAACCTGCGCCAGGTGCGCGACGCCGCCGAGCGCAATGCGCTGGTGCGCGTGCTCGCGCGCGTCGACGGCAATCTCTCCCGCGCCGCCGAGCTTCTCGGCGTCAGCCGTCCCACGCTGTACGATCTCATGCGCCGCTTCGGCCTCAAGTAGGCGCCGCTCTTCCATTCCCGAGGAACTTCGATGAATCGCTTCCATCGCCGGACCCTGTTGCTCGCTCTCGCCGCCGGCCTCGTCGTCGCCGTGACGGGCTGCAGTCGCAACGATCCCGCTTCG
>DASVGI010000095.1:0-13280 GCA_036379595.1 Casimicrobiaceae bacterium
TCGTCGTCGCGGTCGACCATCGCGTACTCGGTGTCGTAGGCGATCACCCAGAACAGGTTGATGACGAGCAGGATCCACGCGATCGCCGGAATGTGGTTCTGCGCAGCGGCGTACGCCATCGGAATGCCGAACGAGAACGCGATGCCGAGGAACGCCTGCGGGATCGCGAAGAAGCGCTTGAAGAACGGGTAGGCGATCGCGATCGCCAGCGCCGGGAACGACCACGCAACCGCCGTCCGGTTGGTGAACAGCACGAACACGAAGGCAAGCGCGGCGAGCGCCGCCCCGAGCACCAGCGCCTCCCACGGTGCGATGACGCCCGCGGCGAGCGGCCGCTGCGCGGTGCGCTTCACGTGCCCGTCGAAATCGCGATCCGCCCAGTCGTTGACCGCACAGCCCGCCGAGCGCATCAGCCAGGTGCCCATCACGAAGATGACGAGCAGCGACGCGCTCGGCGCGCCGCGCGTCGCGAGCCACAGTGCGGAGAGCGTCGGCCACAACAGCAGGAGCGTCCCGATCGGCTTGTCGAGCCGCAGCAGGCGCTCGTAGGCGTCGAGTCGCTGGGAGAGCGTGAGCGTGGTCATATCGGGAGCGCGAGCTGGCGCTTCAGCGTTCGCGGCGCGCTCTCGGCGAGCATCGCTTCGGGTGTCGCGTAGCGCAGCCGCAGGCGCAGCTCGCGCTTCATCCTGCGGTTGGAAAGGCGGCGCGATTCGCTCATGTACGAAAGCAGCATCGGCGCGATCTGGTGCTCGGCATCCTCCCACGACACGCGCGGCGGCCGCGGCAGGTGATAAGCATCGGCGACGGCGTCGAACCACGCGCCCATCTTCATCGCGCTGTCGTCGTTGACGTTGTAGGCGCGGTTGGGGCGGCCGAGCCACAGCGCGGCGATGACCGCGCGCGCGAGATCGTCCGCATGAATGTGATTGGTGTAGACGTCGACGTCGGCAGCGAGCGCGGGCGTGCCCTGGCGCACGCGCTCGAGCGGCAGTCGCGTCGGCGCGTAAATGCCGGGAACGCGCAGGATCGCGAGCATCACGTTGCGCCGCGCCGCCCACGCGCGCAGGCGCTCCTCGGCGGCGACGCGGCGCCTTCCGCGCGGCGTCTGCGCGCGCCGCGGGCGCGTCTCGTCGACCTCGGCGCCGGCGCAGTCGCCGTAGACTCCCGACGTCGAGATGTAGACGAAGCGCCGCGGTATAATCCGCGCCCTCGTGAGTGCAGCCAGCAACCGGCGCGTGCGCGGATCGTCGCGGCCTTCGGAAGGCGGCGGCGCGAAATGGAGCACGGCATCCGGAGCGAGCCTGACGCGCGCCAGCGTCGCGAGATCGTCGAGGTCCGCGGTGAGCGGCACCACGCCGTGAGCGCGCATCCGCTTCAGATCGTCGCGATTGCGCGTGATGCCGATCAGCTTCGCGCGACCGCGCAGCCGCTCGGCGACGCGCAGTGCGACGTCGCCGCAGCCCACCAGCAAAACCCGTTGCGTCATGCCGCTGCGACGCCCATCCTTCGATGACATTCGAGATTACCACATGCCCTGACGGGCACCGGTTCCCCTGCGAGCCCGACGAGACGATCCTGCAGGCGGCGATGCGCGCCGACCTGATGATTCCGTACGGCTGCCGCAACGGCGCCTGCGGCAGCTGCAAAGGCAGGATCGTCGAAGGCAGCGTCGACTACGGCAGCTACCAGGCTTCGGCGCTGACCGACGACGAGAAGCGGCAGGGCTACGCGCTCTTCTGCTGCGCGCGGCCGCAGACGAACCTTGTCGTCGAGGCGCGCGAAGTGCGGCGCGCGGGCGACCTCGCGACCAGGCGCCTGCCGTGCAGGATCGAATCGATCGAGAAGCCCGCCCCCGACGTCGCGATCGTGAGGCTCAAGCTGCCGACGACCGAGCGCCTGCAGTACCTGCCGGGCCAGTACATCGATTTCCTGCTGAAGGACAGCCATCGGCGCAGCTTCTCGCTCGCGACACCGCCGCATGCGGACACGCTGCTCGAGCTCCACATCCGGCACACGCCGGGCGGGCTCTTCACCGATCCGTTGTTCACGAGCTACCGTGGCCGCGAGATCCTGCGTCTCGAAGGTCCGCTCGGCGGCTTCTACCTGCGCGAGGACTCGGACAAGCCGGTGATCTTCCTTGCCGGCGGCACCGGCTTCGCGCCGATCAAGGCGATCATCGAGCACATGCTGTTTCATCGGATTCCGCGCGAGATGGTGCTCTACTGGGGCGCGCGCACGAAGCGTGATCTCTATCTCGCCGAGCTCGCCGGCCGCTGGCAGTCGCAGCATCGGAACTTCACGTTCATCCCGGTGCTCTCCGAGCCGGCGCCGGACGACGCGTGGCCGGGTCGCACCGGCCTCGTTCACCAGGCGGTGCTCGCCGACTTCCCCGATCTTTCCGGATACCAGGTGTACGCGTGCGGCGCACCGGCGATGATCGACGCGGCGCGGCGCGATTTCACCACTCTGCGCGGGCTCGCCCCCGCCGATTTCTATGCCGACAGCTTCACATACGCGGCCGAGGCCGAGGCGCGGTAGGGAACTGCTTCGCTAAGCGCCGAGCTCCGCGAGCGCCAGCTGCAGCGCCGCCGCGAGATGCGGATTCGCCTCGTCGTGCCGGCCGAGCTTCGCGAGCATCTCGCCCAGCGCGACCTGCGCGCGCCAGTGGTTGTCGAGCGCGAGGCTCGCTTCGAGATACGTCTGCGCCTTGCCCCACAGCTGCTGCCGCTCGCACAGCCTGCCGAGGACGTAGAGCAGCGTCGCGTCGCCGTTGTGACGCGTGAGCCAGCGCTCGGCGATTTCGAGCTGCCGCGTGGGATCAGGCCCGCGACATTGTGCGTACAGGAGCAGTAGCGCCGCGTCCCAGTTGCGGTCGAGCGCGCGCTGGATCGCGTCGACGGCGTCGCGGTCGGCGTTGACGGCGAGAAACGACTGCGCCGCGGCGCGCGCCACCACCGGCTGGACGCGATCGGCTTCGCTGACGCGGGCCCAGTACGCGCGCAGTCCCGCCGGATCGTGCGCGAGCCCCTTCAGCGCTTCGGCGTGGGCAGCACCGCGCAGCGCAGCGCCCTGCGCCGGGTCGTACACCTTGCGCTTCACGAGCTTGTCGACGAGCGTGGGAATCTCTGCCGATCGCCCGGCGGCGGTGAGCGCGCGCAGCTCGAGCCGCTGGGCCGCCGTATGCAGGCCCGCCTCATTCTTGAGCTCAGCGAGGCGCGCGAGCGCGTCGGCAGGCTGCCCGCGCTCGAGTGCAAGCTCGGCTTCGAGCATCAGTCGCGGAACGGCGAGCGAGGTCGCCTGCGCATCGGGGCGATCGAGCATCGCCCTGGCGCCGTCGAAATCGCGCGTCTCGAGCGCGGCCCGCGCGCCGATCAGCGCCGGCATCGCCGGAGCTCCGGGAATGGCGAGCGCTTCCTGCGCGTACTGACGCGCCTTGCCGTGACGACCCTCGATCAGCGCGACGACGGCGGAATCGATCCGGCCGCGAAGCCGCTCGTCGCGTCGCCTCATGCGCGCGGCGCGGACGTCGCCAGGCAGTCGCGCGAGCCGGACGACGGCTCGCACCACTGCGTACAGAACGACGAACGCGAGCACGACGAGGATCACGAACGCGTTCTGCGACAGCTCGATCCGGTACGGCGGCGAGACGAACATCACGTAGCCGTCGCCGATTCTGAAGAGCAGCGCGAGCGCGACCGCCGCGGCGCAGAGCAGCAGGAAGACGACGAGGGCGCGCACGGTTAGGGCCTGTTAACGCTATGAACGCAAGCGCGCTGCACCGCCGAAACGGCCGTGCGCGAGGCGCAAGGCCGAAGGCGGGTCGGCCACCCGGCGAGGTCTTGCAACGACGCGCAGGACCGTTTCGGCAGCAGCCCGAAGGGAACGGCAGCCACGGGCCGCCACTCGTCGTTGTCCTCCTCGCGCAGGCGCCCGGCCTGCGCTTCGTCAGACGCCTCGATTGGCGGCCCTTGGCTACCGTTCGCGCTTGCGTTCATAGCGTTAACAGGCCCTGGGTTATTTCGCTCGCGGCGCCGACGAATCGGCGTCGCCGCGCTCGGCCGCGACCCGCAACGCACGCACCGCGTCGAGACTGTCCGCGAGCGTCGGTATCGCGTGCGGCATCGTCACCTGCGACTGCTGCGCGAGTGTCGCGAGTGCCGACTGCACCGGTCGCGACGTGATGTCGAAGTACTGATCGAGCCAGGCGATCGCGTCGCGCAGGTCGGCCTTGAAGGTTCGCTCGTTGTGCGACAAAAGGCCGATGCGCGCCGACAGGAGCCGCAGGCGCAGGTTCTCGCGCAGGAAGAACGCCTGCGACGGCGTCAACAGCGGCGCCGCCGGCTGATTGGTGACTTCGATGCGCACGATGTCGTGCACCTGCGCCCAGAGCTCGGAGAGGAGCCGCCGCCACGCCGGTTGCGCGGCAGCGGGCGGAGGCGGAGGCGGTGGAGCGACGCGCTCGTCGCGCGCCAGCGGCAGCGTGTCGACTGCGGCGATCACCTGGTCGAGCTTGATCGCGATGCCGGTGACGTCGACGTAGGGGACCGCCTTCAGCGCTTCGATGTCCTTCGCGAGCGCGCGGCGAAGCGCGCCGAACTGCGGGCGATCGAGCTGCGCGAGCTTGCCGTCCGCGACCTGCAGCGCGGTGAGCGCGGCCTGGACATTGCCGGCGAGGCTCAACTGCTGGCTCGCGAGCACCAGGATCTGCTCGATCTCGGTCAGCGCAAGCTCGTCGCGCGACGGCGCGAGGTCGCGGTACAGCGCATCGAGCGATGCCTGCTGGGCCTGGAACGCCGAGACGCGGGTTTCGAGCGCCGCGATGCTCGACTGCGCCGTGCGAAGCTGGTTGGCGAGATCGGCTTCGGCCGCGTGCGCCTGCGACGTCGCCGCGTCGGCGGCCGCGAGACGCTGGGCGACTTCGCGCTGCAATGCAACCGACGCGCGTTGCTGATGGATGAGGCCCCACGCGCCGGCGGCAATCACAATCAGCACCACCGTCCACAGGAGGGTCGTGCCCGCGCCGCCACCCGGCGTGCGCGCGGACGCCCCTTCCGCCGGCGCCGACCCGGCCGCGAAGCCGGATGACGCCGCGTCGCGATCGCTGTCGGTGCCAGGGGCGCTTTGCATCATTGGCTCGCTTGCGCGGATTCTAACAGTCGCCGACCCGCGCTCAGGATGACGCCGGCGGCCCTGCGCGCATACAATCGCCCTCGCTCGCGCAACCCTGCGCCGGCCACCTCCGATCGCCCGTGAATCCGCTCAGCCTCGTTGTGGTGATCGTCATCGTTGCGGTGGCGCTGATCGTCGCCTGGCGCCGTGGCATCGCCCGCGGCAGGCGCGAAAACGCGGGTGGCGAGAAACCGGGACGTACCACGTTTTCCGCCGCCCCCGTTTTCGAGTCCCAGCTCGCGGACGAGCGTCATCGGCTGTTCGGCGAGCTCGCCGACGCGCGCGCCGAGACCGCGCGCTACCGGCAGATCATCATCGACCTCGAGCGCAACGCGCCGCCGCCGCTCCTCGACGCGCCGAACGCCCCGGATGACCTGAAGCTCATCGTCGGCGTCGGCCCGGTGCTGGAGCGCATGCTGCAGCAGCTCGGCGTCTTCACCTATCGCCAGATCGCGCACTGGAGCGAGCGCGACATCGATGCCTTCGACGCGAAGCTGCCGGAATTTCCCGGCCGCATCCGGCGTGACGCATGGGTGACGCAGGCACGCGCGCTCCACCAGAGCAAGTACGGGGAAAAGCCCTGACCCTTCGAACGCTCTTCCTCGTCGTTTCGCTGACGCTGCTCTGGGGTTGCAACTGGCCGGTCATGAAGATCGGCGTCACCGAGCTCGCGCCGCTGACGTTCCGCGCACTGACGTTACCGTTCGCCGGAATCGGGCTCCTCGTCATCGCGCTCGCGCAGCGCGAGTCGATCCGCGTGCCGCGCGCGCTGTGGGGACGCCTCGCGTGCCTCGCGCTCTTCAACATCAGCGGCTGGAACGGCTTCGTGCTCTTCGGCGTCGAGCACCTCTCGTCGGGACGCAGCGCGATCCTCGGCTACACGATGCCGCTGTGGGCGACGCTGTGCGCGGTCGTCGTCGCCGGTGAGCGCTTGAGCCTGCGCCGCGTGATCGGGCTCGTCCTCGGCATGACCGGGATGCTGCTCCTGATCGGCGACGAGATGCATCAGCTTCGCGGCGCACCGTTCGGCGTCGCGATGATCCTGGTCGCCGCGTTCAGCTGGGGTCTCGGCACGGCGCTCCTGCGCCGCTGGCCGATGCCGATGTCCCCGACCGCGCTGACCGGATGGATGATCGTGATCGGCTGGATACCGATCGCGCTTCTCGTGCCGGCGTTCGATCCGACACCGCTCGCAACCGAGCTCGCCCAGCTCTCGTCGCGCGGCTGGTTCGCCGTCGCCTACAACATCCTGCCCGCGGGACTGCTCGCCAACTGGGCGTGGTTCACGCTCGCGCGCACGCTTCCGGTCAGCCTGTCGTCGCTCTTGTCGCTGCCGATCCCGGTCGCCGGAGTGTTCGCCGGCATGATCATCCTCGGCGAGCGTCCCGGCCCGAATGAATGGGCCGCGCTGGCGCTCGTCGTCACCGCACTCTTCGTCGTCATGTTCCGGCGCGGCGGCGTGCCGCAGCCCGCGCGCTGATCAGCGCAACTCGGCAATCTGCGCAACTCGGCAATTACCGGAATTCGGCTATCAGCGCAATTCGGGTACGAGGGTCAGCACGTTCCCACCGTCGAACCACGCGTCGAGATTGGCTTTGCAGAGGTCGGCCATCGCCTGGCGCGTCTCGCGCGTCGCGCTGCCGACGTGCGGAAGCAGCACGACGTTGTCCATCGCGAGCATCGCCGGCGGAACCCGCGGCTCGTCGGCATAGACGTCGAGTCCGGCGCCCTTGATCGTGCCGTCGGTGAGTGCGCGAACGAGCGCCTCCTCGTCGACGATCGATCCACGCGCGATGTTGACGAGCGTGCCTTCTGGCCCCAGTGCTTCGAGCACCCTCGCATCGACCAGGTGACGCGTCGCCGGCCCGCCCGGACACGCGACGACCAGCACGTCGGATTCGCGGGCGAGCAGGGCGAGATCGGGAACGTAGCGCCACGTGACGTCGCGCGGCGTGCGCCCGGTCCACGCGACCTTCGTGCCGAGCACCTCGACGCGATGTGCGATCGCAGTGCCGATGCGCCCGAGGCCGAGTATGCCGACGGTGCGCCCTGCGAGCCGCGTCGTGAGCCACGGGCCCCCGGCGAGCCAGCGCCCGTCGCGAACGAAGCGGTCGAGGCGAACGAATTCGCGCACCGTCATCAGGATGAGCGCGAGCGCGACGTCAGCAACGTCTTCGGTGAGAACGTCCGGAGTATTGGTGACGCGGACCCCGCGGCCGCGGCAATAATCGACCGGGACGCCGTCGTAGCCGACGCCGAAAACCGAGATCAGCTCGAGCGCGGGCAGCCGGTCGAGCAGCGCGGGAGATGTGGCGATCCAGCCCCCCTGCACGACACCGCGGATGCGCGAGCCCACCGCCGCGAGCAGCGCGTCGGGATCGGCAGCGCCGGCGTAGTCGTGACAGCGGAAGTCATCGCGAAGCGCTGCGAGCAGCGGCTGCGGCAGCGCGGTCGTCACCAGAATATCGACGTCATGCATGGTCAGTACCGTGAAGGGTCAGTGTTGCATGATCAGGTCGCCGGCACACTGCCGGACTGTGGGCGGGGATGCGCGCGAAACCAGTCGAGGAGGCCCGCGAGGAGCCCCGCGTCGCCGCCGGTTGCCTCGACCGCGTGCAGCCCGCGCTCGCGCGCACGCTCGGCGATGCGCGGATGACCGGCGAACACCGGAATCCGCGCGAGCAGCGCGGCTCCTTCGGGCGGCAGTGCGGCAAGCAGGTTGTCGAGTCCTTCGGCGGAGGTGAGCGTCAGCGCATGTGCGGCGCCGCCGCGCAGCGCCTCGACGAGGCCATCGGTGCCCGCGGTCGGCGCGACACGGCGATAGCAGGTGACGTGATCGACCTCCGCGCCGCGTGCGCGCAGCGCGTTGCCGAGGAATTCACGACCGCCTTCGCCGCGAAACACGACGACGCGCTTTCCCGCGAGCTCCGCGAGCTCGGGAAGCTGCAGCAGGCCTTCGCTGTCGTGCGTCGTCGTCGGAACGCGCGCGCCGGCGATTCCCACTCCGGCAAGTGCTTCGGCCGTGGCGGGTCCGGGCGCAAACGGTATCAGATGAGCGGGCCAGTCGCGCGCCGGTGGCGCACCGTATTCGACCGCATTGGCCGATACGAACACCGCGATGTCGTAGGAGGCGAGCGCCGCGTGCGCGCGCTCGAGCGGCGCAGTGTCGAGCGGCGGCACGATGACGATCGCCGGCCAGATCAGCGGCGCCGCGCCAAGCGCAGCGATGCGCGTCGCAAATGCCGCTGCCTGCCGCTGCGGGCGCGTGACGACGACACCGACGCCGGCGAGCGGTCCCGACGGCGGCGGCGCAACAGGGTTGAAATCGCTCATCGCTCAGTTCGTCGCTTGGCTCATCGCTTAGCTCGTCGCCGCAAAGCGCTGCGCTCCCTGCTGGATGAAGCGGTCGGCGAGCGCGAGTCCGAGCGATTCGGCAGCCGACGCGTCGTCGACCTCGCCGTCGATCTCACCGCGGACGACGTCGACTCCGTCGCGGCTCGCGATGAGGCCGCGCAACCACAACCTGCCCTCCTCCCATTCGGCATAGGCCGCGAGCGGCGTCCTGCAGCTTCCGCCGAGGGCGCGCGAGAACGCGCGCTCCGCAGCCGCGGCGAGCGTCGCCGCAGCGTCGGCGAGCGGTGCGAGCGCGGCGATGACGTCGTCGCGATCGGCGCGGCACTCGAGCGCAAGCGCCCCCTGACCGGGTGCGGGGAGGCTCGTATCCGGATCGAGAAGCGCGCGGATGCGCACGCCGAGGCCGAGGCGCTTCAGCCCCGCCGCCGCGAGAACGATCGCGTCGCACGTGCCTTCGTCGAGCTTGCGCAGGCGCGTATGCACGTTGCCGCGCAGCGGCACGATCGAGAACCCCGGATGCTGCGCACGAAGTTGCGCCTCGCGCCGCAGGCTCGACGTGCCGACCACCGCGTCGGCAGGCATCGATTCGAGGCTCGCGTAGCGTGTGGAGACGAGTGCGTCGCGCGGGTCGTCGCGCGCGGTGATCGCCGCGAGGACGAATCCCGGCGGCAGCTCCATCGGGACGTCCTTCAGCGAATGAACGGCGAGGTCCGCGCGCCCTTCGTCGAGCGCGGACTCGAGCTCCTTCACGAACAATCCCTTGCCGCCCACCGCGGCGAGCGGACGGTCGAGGATGCGGTCACCCTGGGTGGTGATGCCGACGAGCTCGACGGCGCTGCCCGGATACCGGGCGGCGAGTCGCGCGCGAACGTGCTCGGCCTGCCACAGAGCGAGGGCGGATTCGCGCGTTGCGATGGTCAGCCGGCGCGGCGCGTTCGGTCCGGTCATGTCGGGCGAGTATATGATGACGCCGTGCGCGTCGTCATCACCGGTGCAAGCGGCTTCCTCGGTGCGCGCCTTGCGCGCGAGCTCGCCGCGCGCGGAACGCTCGTCGATGCGCAGGGGACGCGACGCGCGATCCGCGAGATCATCGGGGTGGACAACGTGGCGCCGGCGCGCGCGACGACTGCCACTGCCACGACCAACGTTTCAGCCGCCGGCGCCTCCGGCTCGGTCGCGCGCGCAGCGAACGGTCCGTCGATCGAGCACGTCACCGGCGATCTCGCCGATCCGGCGACGATCGCGCGCGCGCTCGCAGGCGGGGCCGACACGGTGTTCCACCTCGCGGCGGTCGTCAGCGGCGCGGCCGAAGCCGATTTCGATCTCGGCATGCGCGTCAACATCGACGCGACGCGGCGCCTGCTCGAAGCCTGTCGCGCCCTCGCCCGGCCGCCGAAGTTCGTGTTCGCGAGCTCGGTCGCCGTGTTCGGCGGCAGGCTACCCGACCCGGTTCCCGACGACGCGCCGCTGCACCCGCAAACATCGTACGGCACGCAGAAGGCGATCGCCGAGCTCCTCGTCGACGACATGACGCGCAAGGGTTACCTCGACGGGCGCAGTCTCCGGCTGCCGACGGTGACCGTGCGGCCGGGCAAGCCGAACCGCGCTGCGTCGTCGTTCGCGAGCGGCATCGTGCGCGAGCCGCTCGCCGGTCTCGACGGAGAGTGCCCGGTAGGGCCCGAAGCGCGCATGTGGGTGATCTCGCCGCGCGCGGTGATCGACAACCTGATCATCGGTCACGATGCGCCGGCTGCAGCGTTCGACGGTGCGCGCGCCGTCAATGTACCCGGCCTTTGCGTCAGCGTCGGAGAAATGGTCGAGGCACTGCGCGAGGTCGCCGGAGCCGAGGTCGCCGCGCACGTGCGCTGGCAGCGCGACCCGGTGATCGATCGGATGGTGTCGACGTGGCCCGCGCGTTTCGCTCCGCTACGAGGCCTTGCGCTCGGCATGCACGGCGACCGCGATTTCGCGGCGATCGTGCGCGCCTACATCGACGACGACATGCCGCGCCACTGAGCGCGCGCCGGAATCGCGCTCGACCGCCCGCAGCGCTTCGTCGAAGAGCGTCGCGTCGCCACCGGCGAGCTTCGCTGCATCGGAGAGGATGCGACGGAAGTGACGGCCGCCCGGCGCACTGTGGTAGAGCCCGAGCACGTGCCTTGTGATCGCGCGAAGCGGCGTTCCGCGCCGCGCCTCGCGCCTCGCGTAGTCGGCAAGAGCGCCGACGATCGCAGCGCGCGATCGCGCAGGAGCGGCGTCGCCGAAGATCCGCCGATCCGCTTCGGCGAGGAAATACGGGTCGTGATAGGCGACGCGCCCGAGCATCACGCCGTCGACGCGGCGAAGCTCGTCCTCGATCGCGTCCCAGCGCGCGAAGCCGCCGTTGATCACGATCGTGAGCGCCGGGAAGTCGCGCTTGAGCCGCGCGACGACGTCGTAGCGAAGCGGAGGAACCTCGCGGTTCTCCTTCGGCGAGAGCCCCTTCAGCACGGCGGTGCGCGCGTGGACGATGAACACCTCGCAGCCCGCCGCTGCGACGGTGCCGACGAAATCGCGCACGAACGAATAGCGCTCGTCGTGATCGAGGCCGATCCGGTGCTTGACCGTCACCGGCACGGCGACCGCGTCGCGCATCGCCTTCACGCAGTCGGCGACGAGCGCCGGATTGGCCATCAGGCAGGCACCGAAGCTCCCCGTCTGCACGCGCTCCGACGGGCAGCCGCAGTTGAGGTTGATCTCGTCGTAGCCCCAGCGCTCGCCGAGTCGCGCGGCGTGGGCGAGCGCGGCGGGATCGCTCCCGCCGAGCTGCAGCGCAACCGGGTGCTCGGCGGGGTCGAAATCGAGGTGGCGAGGAACGTCACCGTGCACGAGCGCCGGCGCGGTGATCATCTCGGTATAGAGGCGCACGTGCCGGGAGACGAGCCGCAGGAAATATCTGCAATGCCGGTCGGTCCAGTCCATCATCGGAGCGACGGACAGGCGATGGTCGGCGAAGGCAACAGGCGGGTAGTATTCGTTCATCATGGGGCCGCACCGATTGTAGCCGGCTCCCTTGACCACCCCGCGACGGAAGCGCGGCTGCCAGCGCCTGTGGGAACGTGGCCGCCAACGGGAACGCGACCGCAGCCCCGCCCACGTACATCGGCGGGAACGTGAAGCCGCTCGGCTGCATCCAATGGGCAACACGTACGAGGACGCGCGAACCGCGCGACGGATGACACTGATGATCGCAGAGAACAGCCTCCGCTCGACCGCAGAGAACGACCTCGCCAGCGCCGCAGTCGGCGGCAACTCGGCGGCGTTCGAGGCGCTGATGCGCCGCTACAACCGGCGTCTTTTCCGTACCGCGCGGGCCATTCTCAAGGACGACGCTGCGGCTGAGGACGCGCTGCAGGAGGCCTGGGTCGCCGCATGGCGGAACCTGGGAACCTTCCGCCATGAGGCCGGGCTTTCCACCTGGCTCACGCGCATCGTCGTCAACCAGGCGCTGCAGGCATTGCGCCGCACGCGCCCCGAGCGGGTCGTCGTGGCTCTCGACGGTCGCGACGACGACAGCGTGCTCGAATCGGTGGCCGATCCCGCGCCACGGGCGATGCCGGAGAAGGCGATGCAACATGCCGAAATTCGACAGTTGATCGAACGCAAGATCGACGAGCTGCCGGAGGCCTTCCGCGCCGTCTTCATGCTGCGCGAGGTCGAGGAGCTCTCGGTCGAAGAGACCGCCGCGTGCCTCGACATCGCGGAAGCGACCGTGCGCACACGACTGTTCCGCGCCCGTGCGCGATTGCGCGAGTCGATCTCGCGCGAGCTCGACGTCGCGGTGCACGAAGCGTTCGGCTTCGCCGGCGCACGCTGCGACCGAATCGTCCGTCGTGTGCTCGAACGCATTGCCGGAGAAGGTGCGGCGCCGCCCTGATGCACGCCCGACCCGGCTATCCGGTGCCGGCCGACGTTCGCGCTATGCGCCGATCACGCGCCGGTCCCTTATCAACGACAAGGAGTCATGGATGAAACCGATTCTGAAACCGCTTCAGCTCGCCGCAATTGCCGTTCTCGCCGCCACCTCGCTCGCCGTCCAGGCTCAGGGGGCCGGTCCGACCGATCCGCAGATTGCCGCCATTGTCGTCACCGCCAACCAGGTCGACATCGACGCCGGCAAGCTCGCGCAGGCGCGCTCGCACAACAAGGACGTGCGCGCATTCGGCAAGATGATGGTCACCGACCATACCGGAGTCAACAAGTCCGCCGTCGCGCTGGTGACGAAGCTTCACGTCAAGCCCGAGGACAACCCTACCGCCGAAAGCCTGAAGAAGGAGGGCGAGGAGAATATCGCCCATCTGAAGACGCTCAAGGGGCAGGCGTTCGACACGGCCTACATCGACCATGAAGTCACCTACCATCAGCAGGTGATCGACGCGATGGACAAGACGCTCATTCCGAGCGCGCAGAACGCCGAGCTGAAGGCGCTGCTGGTGAAGGTGCGTCCCGCGTTCGTCGCCCACCTCAACGCGGCGAAGGAGCTGCAGGCGAAGCTCGAGAAGAAATAGTCATGCGCGCGTTGCAGGTCACCGACAACGGCCGCCGTCGCTTCCTCGCGGCGGCGGCTGCCGTCGCGGCAGCCGCGGCGACACTGCGTGCGGGCCGCTCGCTCGCAGCGCCCGCGGTCCACACCGTCGTCATCGACGGCTTCGCCTTCAAGCCCGCCGAGCTCACAGTCAATCGCGGCGACACCGTGGTGTGGAAGAACAACGACCCCG
>DASVGI010000096.1:0-6672 GCA_036379595.1 Casimicrobiaceae bacterium
CCTACGAGAACGGCAAGCGGCTGGTGATCGCGTCGGAGCCGCTCGCCGGCACTGGATTCTCGGCGCACGTGCTGCGCACGCGCGAGACGCTCGTTATCAACGAGAACATGCGCCTGATGCTCGAGGAGTACGGTTCGTACATTCTGCCGGGCACCACCGCGGAGAAGTCGGCGGTGTTCGTGCCGATGGTCGCCGGCGACCAGGCGCGCGGCGTGATCGCGCTCGCCGACGTCGAGTCCGAGCACGCGTTCTCGGAATCCGACGTGCGCCTGCTGCAGACGCTTGCCAACAGCATGAGCGTCGCACTCGAAAATGCGCGGCTCTTCAACGAGACGCAGCGGCTCCTGAAGGAGACCGAGCAGCGCAACGCCGAGCTCGCGATCATCAACAGCGTGCAGTCAGCGCTCGCGTCCGAGCTCAACGTGCAGGGGATCTACGATGCGGTCGGCGACAAGGTTCGCGAAGTGTTTCACCACACCGACATGTCGATCCGCGTTCTCGATCCGCGCACCGGGCTCGTCCACTACCCGTATACCTACGAGAACGGCAAGGCGCTCTCGATCGCGCCCCACCCGCTGCGTGACGGCGGCATAACCGGCCACGTGATGAAGACGCGCGGGCCGCTGGTGATCAACCGCGACATGGCGGGTGCGCTCGTTCGCTACGGATCGTCGGTGCTGCCGGGAACCGAGATGGCGAAATCGTCGGTCCACGTCCCGCTGATCGTTGCAGGAGAGGTCCGGGGCCTGGTGACCCTCAGCAACATGCAGCGCGAGGATGCATTCGGGGAAAGCGACGTGCGCCTGCTGCAGACCCTCGCGAGCACGATGACCGTGGCGCTCGAGAACGCGCGCCTCTTCGACGAGACGCAGCGCCTGTTGAAGGAGACCGAGCAGGGGAAGGCCGAGCTCGCGATCATCAACAGCGTGCAGGTCGCGCTCGCATCCAAGCTCGACGAGCATGCGATCTACGACCTCGTCGGCGAGAAGCTCTGCGAGCTCTTCCACGATTCGCAGGGCATCAGCCTCGCGTCGTTCGACCTCGCGCGCAACCTCCGGCACTACCATTACTTCATGGAGCACGGGAAGCGCCACGAGCTTCCCGACGACACGATCGCGGCGCTCAGCCACCACCTGATCCGCACTCGGCGCACGATGGCGATCAACGAGAAGTTCGACCAGCGAATGGCCGAGCTCGGAATCGCGGTCGAGCTCGTCCCCGGGACAGCGCCGACGAAATGCATGCTGCGGGTGCCGATCTTCGTCGGCGGCGAGGTGCGCGGCGTCATCGGTCTCGAGAACGTCGACCGCGAGAACGCGTTCAGCGAGTCCGACGTGAGGCTCGTGACGACGCTCGCGAGCGGAATGAGCGTCGCGCTCGAGAGCGCGCGCCTCTTCGCCGAAACGCAGGAGGCGCGCACGGTCGCCGAGCACGCGAACCGCGCGAAGAGCACTTTCCTCGCCAACATGAGCCACGAGCTGCGCACGCCGTTGAACGCGATCATCGGCTTCACGCGGATCGTCCGCCGCAAGGCCGAGGGCACGCTCCCCGAGAAGCAGACCGACAACCTCGACAAGGTGCTGACGAGCGCCGAGCACCTCCTTTCGCTGATCAACACCGTGCTCGACATCGCCAAGATCGAGGCCGGGCGGATGGACGTCACCGCGTCGGACTTCGATCCCGCCCAACTCGCCGACCAGTGCGTGACCACGGCGGCGCCGCTGCTGAAACACGGAGTGACGCTCGCGAAAGCCTACGCGAGCGGTCTCGCGCGGGTGCATTCCGACCAGGAGAAGATCAAGCAGATCATTCTGAACCTCCTCGGCAACGCCGCGAAGTTCACGCATCGCGGAACGATCACCGTGGGCGCTGCGACCAGCGGCGACCGGTTGACCGTCGCCGTCACCGATACCGGCATCGGCATGACTCCCGAAGCGATGGGGCGGATCTTCGAGGAGTTCCAGCAGGCCGATACCAGCACGACGCGCAAGTACGGCGGCACCGGGCTCGGCCTTTCGATCAGCCGCAGCCTCGCGCGGCTCCTCGGCGGCGACATCACGGTGACGAGTGAAGTCGACCGCGGATCGACGTTCACGCTGACGGTGCCGTTGCGCTACAGCGAGCGCGCGGAAGCAGTGGCGGCAAGCGCGACTGCACCGGCGGTCGTCGCTGCTAACGATGGTGCCGCTGCGAGCGAACCGGCCACCACCAGCGGTGGCGTTGGAGTCGCCGCGCCGCTCGTGCTCGCCATCGACGACAACCCGAACGATATCGAGATCCTGAAGGAGAACCTCGCCGAAGCGGGCTTTCGCGTCGTCGGGGCGCAGGGAGGCGAGGAAGGGATCGCGCGCGCGAAAGCGCTGCACCCGAAGGCGATCACGCTCGACGTGATGATGCCGCAGAAGGACGGCTGGGAGGTTCTCTACGATCTCAAGGCCGATCCGGGAACGCGCGACATTCCGGTCGTGATGCTGACGATCGTCGACAAGAAGGCGCTCGGGTTCGCGCTCGGCGCTGCCGACTACCTGATGAAGCCGTTCGACGCCGAGGCGGTGATCGCGGCGCTGAAGCGCGTCGCGCAGCGAAACGGCGGCACGACACCGAAGCGGGTTCTCGTTGCCGATGACGATCCCAACGTGATCGACCTCGTGACGCAGCTCCTCGGCGAGCATTACGAGATCGAAGCGGTCGGAGACGGCGAGGCGGCGATGGAGGCGGTCGCGAGGCGTCGCCCGGACGCGATCCTGCTCGACCTCATGATGCCGGGGCTCGACGGCTTCGGCGTGATCGGCCGGCTGCGAAGCGATCCGTCGCTGCGCTCGATCCCGGTCGTCGTGCTGACCGCCAAGAGCCTCTCGGCCGAAGAGTCGCAGGGGCTCCATGCGAGTGTCGCCCGGATCATCCAGAAGCAGGGGCTCGCCGGCGAAGCGCTGATCAGGGAAATCGAGGGGATTCTGAAGTGAAGAAGATCCTGATCGTCGAGGACGTCGACCTCAACATCGAGCTCCTCACCCAGTTGCTCGAGGACGACTACGAGCTGGTGGTCGCGAAGGATGGCGAGCAGGGCGTGGCGCTCGCCGCGAGCGCGAACCCCGATCTCATCCTGATGGACATGTCGCTGCCGATCTGCGATGGCTACGAGGCAACGCGGCGCATTCGCGCAAGCGGAGCGAAGCTGCCGATCATCGGGCTTTCGGCGCACGCGATGGCGGGAGATGCCGAGCGCGCGCTCGCAGCGGGTTGCAGCGACTACATGACGAAGCCGGTCGACGACGCGCTCCTGTTTCGCAAGCTCGATCAGTACCTGAAGATCTGACCGATGGCGGTCGCGCCGCGCGCGAAGATCCTGGTCGTCGACGACGAGCCGTTCAACGTCGACTACCTCGAACAGGAGCTCGACGACCTCGGCTACGACACGCTCTCGGCCGGCGATGGCGCGGCCGCGCTCGAAGCGGTTCGCGACGCGAAACCCGACCTGGTCCTGCTCGACATCATGATGCCGGTGATGGACGGCTTCGCGGTGCTCGAGCGTCTCAAGGCCGATCCGGCCACGCGCGACATCCCGGTCGTCGTCATCTCGGCGATGAACGATCTCGCGAGCATCGTGCGCGGAATCAGCCTCGGCGCCGACGACTACCTTCCGAAGCCGTTCGAGCCGGTGCTGCTGCACGCGCGGATCTCCGCTGGGCTCGAGCGCAAGCTTCGCCGCGATCGAGAAGTCGAGTACCTGCGCGCAGTCGACGTGCTCACCGGGGCGGCGAAATCGGTGCAGGAGGCGACCTACGAGGAAGCCGCGATTGCCCCGGTCGCGGCACGCGACGATGCGCTCGGCAATCTCGCACGGATGTTCGGCAGCATGGTGCGCGAGGTGGCCGCGCGCGAGCAGCGGCTGAAGCAGCAGTTGCGCCAGTTGCAGCAGGACCTCGATGAGCGCAATGCCGCCGCGGCCGAGTCGCCTGCGGCGTGGGTCCCGATGGATCGCAGGATCGCGCTCGCCGAGGGGCGCGAGCTCGCGGAAGACGTGCACGGCTGCGCGCTTCTCGCCGACGTCGCGGGCTTCACGCCGCTCGCCGAAGCCTTCGCGCAGGCGCTTGGCGTCGAGCGCGGGGCAGAGGAGCTGACGCGGCAGGTCAATCGCGTGCTGGCGCTCCTCACCGACGAAGTCCACCGCTACCGCGGCAGTGTCGTCGGCTTCGGCGGCGACGCGATCACCTGCTGGTTCGACGGCGATGCCGCGCCGCGCGCGCTCGCGTGCGCGTTCGCGATGCAGCGCACGCTGCAGGCGCTCGAAGCGGTGACGGCGCCCGGAGGCGTCGAGGTCTCGCTCGGCGTCAAAGTCGCCGTGGCGCTGGGGAGCGGGCGCCGCCTCCTCGCCGGAGATCCGGCGCTGCAGGTCGTCGAGGCGCTCGCCGGCAGAGTGATGCACGAGACGAGCCTCGCGGCGGGTCTCGCACATCGCGGTGAGGTGATCGCCAATCGCAAGCTCGCCGAGGCGCTCGACAACGCGATTGCCATCGGCGAACGTCGCGGCGATGACGCGTTTGTGGTCGTCGACGCACTGCGCATCACGGTCGAGCCCGCGCCGTGGCCGTCACTCACCGATGGAGCGCTCGACAATGAGCGCGTGCGGCCGTGGCTCGCTCCGGCGGTCCACGCGCGCGTCAGCGCGGGCCAGAGCGCTACGCTCGCCGAATTGCGACCGGCCGCGACGCTCTTTCTGCGCTTTGCCGGCCTCGACTACGACGGCGATCCTGAGGCGGGTGTCAGGCTCGACGCGTTCGTGCGCTGGGTCGAGGCAGTGACCGCGCGCTTCGACGGAACGCTCTTGCATCTCGTCCACGACGACAAGGGCGCGTACTTCCACATTGCGTTCGGCGTCCCGGTCGCGCACCGCGACGACGCGCTGCGCGCCGTGCGCGCGGCACTCGCGCTGCAGCGGCCTCCGCCCGAGCAATCGACGATCCGCGACGTCGCGGTGGGCCTGGCGTGGGGAGCGCTGCGCACGGGAGCCTATGGCAGCGCGGCGCAGCGCGCGTACACGGTCTTCGGCGACCGCGCCAACCTCGCAGCGCGCCTGATGATGGCGGCCGATTCCGGAACGACGCTTTGCGGCGAGACCGTCTACCTCGCCGCGCAGAGCGAGATCGACTTCGAAGCACTGGCGCCGATCCGCGTCAAGGGCGTCGCCGAACCGGTTCGCGTCTACCGCCCGCGCGGCGAGGCGCTCGTCGACGCCGCGGCGGCCGCGCGCGCGCTCGATCGTCTCGATCCGATCGACCAGGCGCTCGTCAAGACGGCGAGCGCGATCGGAAGCGAGTTCACGCTCGAGCTCCTTGCTGCCGTGCATCCACAAGGATCCACCGGCGCCGGCATCTCGTCGCACCTCGACGCACTCGTTGCGCAGGGGCTCGTCGAGAGCGTGCCCGTCGCAGGTGGTGTCACAGGTAGTGCTGCAGGTGGCGCCGCGGGTGGTGTAGCAGACGGCGCCACTGCCTCATCGCTGCGCTTTCGCTTCACGCAACCGGTGCTGCGCGAAGCCGCGTACGCGCGGATGCCCTTCGCGCAGCGACGCCAGCTCCACCGCGATATCGCGCAGTGGTACGAGCGCGAATACGCCGATCTCTCGCCGCATCACGCGACACTCGCCACACACTGGCGCGCGGCCGAGGAGCCGCGCCGTGCCGCGGAGAGCTTCGAGCGTGCAGCAGAAGCCGCGCGCGCGCGCGGCGCTCTCGAAGAGGCCGCGCATTACCTCGGCGAGTCGCTCGCGCTCGAGCGCCAAGGCTAGGAAAACGTGGTACGTCCCGGTTTTATTTGCCGATGACGCCGCGGCGAAGCTGATCGCGCTCGATCGACTCGAAGAGCGCCTTGAAGTTGCCCTCGCCGAAACCGTCGTCGCCCCTGCGCTCGATGAACTCGAAGAACACCGGGCCGATCATCGTTTCGGAAAAAATCTGCAGCAGCAGTCGCGGCGTGCCGCCCTCCGTGCTGCCGTCGAGCAGGATGCCGCGCGTCGCGAGCTCGGTCACGTTCTGGCCGTGGCCGGGAAGGCGCTCGTCGAGCATTTCGTAGTACGTCGCCGGCGGCGCCGACATCATCGGCACACCGGCCGCGCGGAGCCGGTCGAGCGTCGCCGGAAGATCGTGGGCGAGCAGAGCAATGTGCTGGATCCCTTCGCCGTTGAACTTCATCAGGAATTCCTCGATCTGCCCGGTCTCCTTCGACGCCTCCTCGTTCAGCGGAATGCGGATCTTCCCGTCGGGGGCGGTCATCGCGCGCGACGTGAGCCCCGTGTACTCGCCCTTGATGTCGAAATAGCGGATGTCGCGGAAGTTGAAGATCCGGTGGTAGAAGTCCGCCCAGTACGCCATCCGCCCGCGGTAGACGTTGTGCGTCATGTGATCGATCACCGTGAGGCCGTGACCGACGGGGCGACGCTCGACTCCGGGCAGGAACTCGAAGTCGATGTCGTAGATCGCGCGGCCCTCCTCGAAGCGGTCGATCAGATACAGCGGGGCGCCGGCGATGCCGCGGATCGCAGGGAGCCGCAGCTCCATCGGGCCCGGAGGCGAATCCGCCGGCTGCGCGCCGAGCTCGAGCGCGCGCGCGTAGGCGCGGTGCGAATCGCGGACGCGAAACGCCATCCCGCACGGCGACGGTCCGTGCTCGGCG
>DASVGI010000097.1:0-5768 GCA_036379595.1 Casimicrobiaceae bacterium
GAACGGCTTCAGGTCGATACGGTGCGTGCGCGCCGCCGGCCCTTCCCCGATCACGACGTCGAGGACGAAGTCCTCCATCGCGGAGTAGAGCACCTCCTCGACGGCGGTCGGCAGGCGGTGGATCTCGTCGATGAACAGGACGTCGCGCGGCTCGAGATTGGTGAGCAGCGCGGCGAGATCGCCGGCGCGCTCGAGCACCGGCCCCGACGTCTGGCGCAGGTTGACGCCGAGCTCGTGCGCGAGGATGTGCGCGAGTGTGGTCTTGCCGAGCCCGGGCGGCCCGAACAGCAGCACGTGATCGAGCGCCTCGGCGCGGCCGCGCGCGGCTTCGATGAAGATCGACAGCTGGTCGCGGATCTTGCGCTGCCCGACGTACTCGGCGAGCCTGCGCGGGCGCAGCGCGCGCTCGATCACCTCCTCGGGCTCGCCTGCGCTCGCGGGGGTCACCACGCGGGCGAGGTCGTCGCTTTCGATCGCCATCAGTTGCTCATCCGCGCGCGAGTGTCCGCAGCGCCTGGCGGATGCCGTCCGCGACGGCGATGCCGTCGGGAAGGTTGCGGACCGCAGCCTGCGCCTCGCGCTCGTTGTAGCCAAGGGCGAGAAGCGCGCTCGTGATGTCGACGGTGGCGGGCGTCTCGCGCTTCGCCGCGCCGGCGCGCCCGAGGTCCGCGCCGAGCTTGTCCTTCAATTCGAGGAGGAGGCGCTCGGCCGTCTTCTTCCCGATGCCGGGAATGCGCGTCAGTCGTGCCGTCTCCTGCAGGCTGACTGCCTGCGCGAGCTCCGACACCGAGAGCCCCGACAGCACCGCGAGCGCGATCCGCGCGCCGATGCCGTTGACCTTCAGGAGCTGGCGGAATGCGCGGCGCTCGTCTTCGGTGCCGAAGCCGTAGAGCAGGTGTGCGTCCTCGCGCACGACGAGGTGAGTGAACAGCGTGATCCTCTCGCCGCTCGCCGGCAGGTTGTACCAGGTGCTCATCGGCACGTCGACCTCGTAGGCGACACCCTGAACGTCGAGCAGCAATTGCGGCGGATTCTTTTCGAGCAGGACGCCGGAAAGACGGCCGATCATGGTGGCGGATTGTACCCGTGCACGGCCTCGAGGCGGACGCGGGCGGCGTCGAGACTCGCGACAATCGCGACCGGGAGCGCGGCGACGGCGCGCGGCGCCGGTGCGAGATCGGGCACCATGAAGACCTGCATGCCGGCCGCGACCGCGGCGCGCACGCCGGGCTCCGAATCCTCGAACGCGACGCATTCCTCCGCCGCGACGCCGAGCCGTCGCGCGGCCTCGCGGTAGATGTCCGGCTCGGGCTTGCCGCGCGCGACCTCGTCGCCACCGACGAGGATGTCGAAGCGCGCAACGAGCTCGGCGCGCGCGAGTGCGGCATGCGCGCGGTCGCGCCGCGTCGACGTCGCGACGGCGCGAGGCCAGCGCCGGAGCTCGATCCAGTCGAGGAGCGCGTGAACACCGGGCTTGACCGGCACGCCTTCGCGGGTGGCGATCTCGTCCCAGGCGACGCGGCAGGCGGCGAACAGCGCATCGAGCGGATAGTCGCGCGGGAGGCTCGCGCGCAGGATGCGACGCGAGTCGTCGGCATTGCGCCCGATCAGCGTGAGCGCGAGCCCGGCGTCGAACGCAACGCCGAGCCTTCGCGCCGCCTCGGACCAGGCGCGCGCAGCGATGCGCTCGCTGTCGAGGAGCAGCCCGTCCATGTCGAACACCGCCGCGCGCACGCGCGAAAGCGCGGCGACGCGTTGCGTGTCGCCGTTGCTCACAGGCGCCGCGGCCCGTTGCGTGCCGGCATCACTCACGCCA
Source organism: Casimicrobiaceae bacterium (assembly GCA_036379595.1). Classification (GTDB taxonomy): domain Bacteria; phylum Pseudomonadota; class Gammaproteobacteria; order Burkholderiales; family Casimicrobiaceae; genus VBCG01. Next base: position 1,817 of record DASVGI010000097.1, read on the forward strand.
TCGGGCGCACGCGCCCGCCACGGACGCCGCGCTGCGCGAGCGCACCGAGGCCCGTCGACGCGTGCGCATGGCAGATCGCGGCGGCGAGCGCGTCGGCGGCATCGACAGCGGGCCGTCCGCGCAGCATCAGGAGCCTTCGCACCATCTCCTGCACCTGCGACTTCGGCGCGCGTCCGACGCCCGCCACCGCCTGCTTGACCTGGCCCGCCGTGTACTCGTTGACCGGCAGACCCGCGACGACGGCGGCCGCGATCGCGGCGCCGCGCGCCTGGCCGAGCAGGAGCGTCGTGTTCGGGTTCATGTTGACGAATACGCGCTCGATCGCGACTTCGGTCGGGTTCTGCTCGGCGATCACCTGGCTGAGATCGCGGACGATGACGCCGAGCCGGATCGGCAGGCTCGTGCCGGTGGCGCGGATGCAGCCGCTCGTCACGTAGACGAGGGCGCTGCCGCGCGCGTCGAGCACGCCGAAGCCGGTGATGCGCAACCCCGGATCGATGCCGAGGATCCGGCGTGTCGCCGGGCTCACGGCGCGACGATCACCGCCGACGTATAGACGTTCTGCACGTCGTCGATCGCTTCGAGCGTGTCGAGGAGCTTCTGCATCCGCTCGCCGTCCTCGCCGGTGAGCTCGACCTCGTTCTGCGGCTTCATCACGACCTCGGCGAGCTCGGGCCGCAGGCCGGCCTTCGCGAGCGCGTCGCGCACCGCGATGAAATCGTACGGGCCGGTGGTGACCTCGATGCTGCCGTCGTCGTGAGTCACGACGTCCTCGGCGCCGGCGTCGATCGCCGCCTCGATCACCTTGTTCTCGTCGGTCCCCGGCGCGAACACGATCTGGCCGCAGTGCGTGAACAGGTACGCGACCGATCCGTCGGTGCCGAGGTTGCCGCCGTACTTCGAGAACGCGTGGCGCACGTCGGCGACCGTGCGCGTGCGGTTGTCGGTCATCGCATCGACGATCACCGCGGCGCCGCCGATGCCGTAGCCCTCGTAGCGGATCTCCTCGTAGCTGACGCCTTCGAGCTGGCCCGAGCCGCGCCTGATCGCGTTGTCGATCGTGTCCTTCGGCATGTTCTCGCCGCGCGCCTTGTCGACGGCGAGCCGCAGGCGCGGATTGGCGGTGATGTCCCCGCCGCCGAGGCGCGCCGCGACGGTGATCTCCTTGATGAGGCGCGTGAAGATCTTGCCGCGCTTCGCGTCGATCGCGGCCTTGCGATGCTTGATGTTCGCCCACTTGCTGTGGCCGGCCATGGATTCCTCGGTGCAGATTCCCGATGCGGGCGTCGGTCGAAGGCGCGTCGCGCGGCGTGTTGGCTTTGGCCATTGCGCGGGTGCGACGACGGGTCCGGATTATAGCGACGTGAACGCTACGGCTCGGCGCCCGATGCTCCGCGGCGGCGGCCTTCGCCCCAGCGCGGTCCCAGCGCGCTCTCGACGCCGAGGTGATCGAGCACGCGGGCGACGACGAAGTCGACGAGATCGTCGATCGATTGCGGGCCGTCGTAGAACCCCGGACACGGCGGCAGCACGACCGCACCCGCGCGCGTGACCTTCAGCATGTTTTCGAGGTGAATCGCCGAGAGCGGCGTTTCGCGCGGCACCAGCACGAGCGAACGGCGCTCCTTCAGCATCACGTCGGCGGCGCGCTCGATCAGGTTGTCGGCGAGCCCGCCGGCGACCGCGCCGAGTGTTCCCATCGTGCACGGGCAAATCGCCATGCCGTCACCCGGATTCGAGCCCGACGCCATCGGTGCCAGCCAATCGTCGCGGCCGTGGACGATCAGTCGGCCGGCACTTGCACCGCAACGCTCGCCGAGCACCCGCTCGGCCTCGCGCGGCTGCGCCGGCAGCGCGAGCGAGCACTCCTGGCGCATGACGATCTGCGCCGCCGCCGAGTAGATCACGTGCACCTCGGCGCCTCCGGTGAGCAGGCATTCGAGGAGGCGCAGGCCATAAGGCATCCCCGAGGCGCCGGTGAACGCGAGCGTGATGCGGAGCGGCCCGGCGAGCTTGGCAGGGTGCTGCGAGTTCATGCGGGGACGGCGAGATCGCGGTGGCGAACCAGCACCTGATAGCGCGGCGAGAACGCGCGCGCGAGCCGCTCGACGAGGTAGACCGAGCGATGGCGCCCGCCGGTGCAGCCGATCGCCACGGTCAGGTAGTTGCGATTGTCGCGCGCGTAATCGGGAAGCCAGCTCGCGATGAAATGGTAGATGTCGCCGTACATCCTCTCGACTTCGGGAATTGTCTCCAGGAACTTCACGACCGGCAGGTCGCGTCCGGAGAGCGGCGCCAACGCGGGCTCGTAGTGCGGATTGGGGAGGCACCGCACGTCGAAGACGAGATCCGAATCGAGCGGGACGCCGTGCTTGAAACCGAACGACCCGATCTGCAGCGTGAGCTTCGACGGATCGACCGAAACGAAATCCTTGATCCACGCGCGCAGTCCCGCGGCGGGAAGCTCGCTCGTGTCGAACACGATGCCGAGGTCGCGCACCTCGGCGACGAGCGAGCGCTCGTACTCGATCGCCTCGGTCAGCGTGCGCTCGTCGTTGGAGAACGGATGCCGGCGGCGCGTCTCGGAGAAGCGCTTGACGAGCGTTTCGACCGAGGCGTCGAGATAGAGGAAGCGCACCTGCCAGCCGCGCGCGGCGAGCGCGCGGATCGTGTCGGCGAGGCCGGGCAGACCCGGTCCGGTCTTGACGTCGAGCGCCAGCGCGAGACGCTCGCGACCGGCACCGGCCAGGTAGTCGGCGGTCGCCACGACGAGCGGCACCGGCAGGTTGCTGACCGTGTAATAGCCGGCGTCCTCGAACGCCGCCAGCGCGACGCTCTTGCCCGACCCCGACACGCCGCCGATCAGCAGGAGGTCCATCTGCGTCGTGCGCGGCGCGGCCGGCCGCCGCGATTCATCAGTGCGACCATAGCGCTAACAGGCCCTAGTCCGATGGTCCGGCCTCCATCAGCTTCTGCTGGCGCTCGATGAACTCGCGCGTGCTGTCGATGCCGCGCTGATTGAGCACGAAGTTGCGCACCGCGGCCTCGACCAGCACGGCGAGGTTGCGTCCGGCGGCGACCGGGATCGTGACCTTGCGGATCGGCACGGCGAGCACCTCCTGGAACGTCGCGTTCACCTGCAGCCGATCGAGATCCGAGAACGCCTCGTTGCCGTGATCTTCGAGGTGGACGATCAGCCGCAACAGCTTGTGCGGCCGCACCGCGGTCTCGCCGAAGATCGTGCGGATGTTGAGGATGCCGATGCCGCGCACTTCGAGGAAATCGCGCAGCACCGGCGGGCAGCGTCCCTCGATCGTGTCGGGCGAGATCCGATACAGCTCGACGATGTCGTCGGCGATGAGCCCGTTGCCGCGCGAGATGAGCTCGAGCGCGAGCTCGCTCTTGCCGATCGCCGAAGCGCCGGTGATCAGCACGCCGAGCTCGAGCACGTCGAGGAACACGCCGTGCAGCGTCGTCGACTCGGCGAGCACGCGCTGCAGATAGATGCGGAAGACGTCGACGATGTGCGGCGAGGGGACCTGCGACGTGACGAGCGCGATCCCGTGCTGCTCGCAGCGCGCGACGAGGTGCGGCGGAACCGCTTCGCCGTTGCCGACGACGACGGCGGCGAGCTCGCTCGTGAAGAGGCGATCGATCGAGTGCCTGAGCTCGTCCTCGGGGAGCGCATTCAGCCACGCCGTTTCCGCCGCGCCGAGGATCTGCACGCGGAACGGGTGGATCAGGTTCATGTGCCCGACCTGGCCGATCGTCGGGCGCAGCGAGCTCTCCCCGATCAGCACGCGCTCGCCGCCGCCGCGGCCGGCGAGCCAGACGAGGCCGAGGCGCTCGCGGTTGTGCTCGATCAGCGTGCCGACGGAGAGCTGGCGCATCGGATCATTCCGGGGTCAGGTCTTGCCTTTTGCCTCGCGCATCGCGCGAGGCAAAAGGCAAG
>DASVGI010000098.1:0-8352 GCA_036379595.1 Casimicrobiaceae bacterium
CGTCACGCGTGACATGAAGTTCGATATCTCGAGCCGCACCTCGATGCATTGGTAAGGCGCCGTGCACTCGCCCGCGCTCCTGATCCTGTCGTCGTTGGGATCGTAGAGCGTGTCGATCCGGTGGTAGCCGAGGATGTTGCCGACACCGGTCTCGATCATGCAGCTTTCCTCGGAGAGCTTGTGGCTGCTGCAGTAGTCCTTGTCCGCCTGGGGCAGCACCTCGTAGGGGAAGATGAGCGGTACGTCGATTTCGTTGCCCGCGTACGTGCCGAGCTTCTGATGCCACGGAACGTCCGAGAACCATTCCGAGACGATTGGATTGCCTTTGAGGCCGGGCCGGTAGTTCGCACGCGGCGTGGCCGCACCTTGCGCGAAGGCGGCCAGTGCGACCGCTCCCAGGACCAGGGCGGCAATGAAGCTCGCAACTGCTGCACGTTTCAAGTCGATTTCCCCCTGGCGACTACCGTGGTCGCATCAATGCCCAACCGATGAGTGTTCTTCTACAACCGGATTGAGTCGCGCGTCTGTTGCAGCGAAGCGCTCGCGCACGAGCGCGACGTCGGGCGTCGTTTGCTGGACTTGTCAGCCGAGCGCATCCCTCAGCATCGTGAGCGACTCGTTGATCGCCGAGAAGAAGGCTGCGACCGTCTGCGGATCGTCAAGGCCCTCTGAATACCAGTTGATGATGAAGGCGAAAAAGACCCACTGGTCCGGGAAATACATACCGCCCGCGAATGAGCGCGCATGAAAGCCGGGCGTGTCGGCGTTGCCGCTCTTCGCATACGCGCTCACGCCGAGCGGCAGCGGGATCTTGTAGATGAAGTCGCACAGCGTGAGAATGCGCCGGTATTCGTTCAGCGTCTCCGCATACGTGAAGAATTCGCCCTGCAGCGCGCGCGAATAGTAGGAAACGAAGTCGTTCGCCGACGATGCGAGCGTCTGCACGCTGTTGAGGAACGGGTGCACCTGCGGCTGCTGCACGACCTCCTGCAAACGCTCCCACGTCAGGTTCCTGTAGTCCGGCGCGCCAGCCAGATAACCGGTAAGTGCGCGGATGCTGTCAGGCACCAGCGTATTCGCGAGGCCCGCCGACGCAATGAACGCGCGCACGTCGTCCGCGCCGACGGCCTTGAACATCATGTCGGTGGCGGTGTTGTCGCTGCGTGATCATCGCCTCCATCGCAGTACGCTCCGACACGGTGCCCTCGATGTCCGGCGGCGTGAAGGTCGGGCTGCCGAACACCCACACCGTGTCGTCGAGCTCGAGCTCTTGTTTTTCGAGAGCCTCGGCGACGTCCGGCCGATCGACCTTCTGCAACGCCGTGCAGAGGACGTACGACTTGATCGCGCTCGCGACGAACAGCATGCGGTCGGCATCGAGCGACGCGACGAATCCTTTCTTGCGCTTTGGCGACGGCGCGAGGATCTTGAACGCCACGTCGCCAGGGAGCGCTGCAAAGCGGGTGACAATATCGTGACCCGAAATGGACCGAACATCGCTTGCATCGGCCGGTTGCGCCGACATCGCGGCGACGGCGCCGGTAGCGGCCGCGGTCTTGAGGAAATCGCGCCTCGAGCGCGGCATAAGGGTTCCTTCTACGTCTTCATTGAGTGCGGGGCATTGTATCGTGATCCGATGTCATCGAAGTGTCAAACGACGACCGGCGAATTGCGAAGCCCACAGCGGTCACGAATTGTGATACTCGAGCCGCCCGGCGACACGCCGTTCGGAGCGCGATGGAGAGAAATGGATGATGGGGGAGCGCATTGACGGTCTGTCCTGCGGCTACAACAATGTCCGCTTCACGGGGCCGGTATTCTTTGGCGATACGATCACCGTTTTCTGCACGTCACCAAACGCCGCAACGCCTGAATGCACGAGCATCGTCGGCGAGGAGGCCGACGTGCGGCTTGCCATCGACGCAAGGAAAGAAGGGATGGGTGCACCGTGGGACCTCTGTACGGCTTGAAGATTGTCGAGTTCGAAGGCATCGGCCCGGGGCCGCTCGCCGGCATGATGCTCGCGCAACTGGGCGCCGACGTGACGGCCGTGCGCAGGTCGAAGCCGTTGGCGGTCAAGGCAACGCTCGGCGGCAATCGTCCCGATCCGATCGATGCACGCAAGCACGGCGTGCCGATCGACCTCAAGACACCTGAAGGTGTTGCGCAGGCGCTCGAGCTCGTCGATCGGGCCGACGCGCTGATCGAGGGCAATCGTCCGGGCGTGATGGAGCGGCTCGGTCTCGGACCCGAGGTCTGCCTCGCGCGCAACCCCAGGCTCGTGTACGGCCGCATGACGGGCTGGGGGCAGGACGGCCCGCTCGCCGCGGCGGCGGGCCACGACCTCAACTACGTCGCGTTGACCGGTCTGTTGTCGCTCTCGCGGCGCGCAGGCAGCGAGCCGATCGTGCCGCCGACCGTCGTCGGCGATGCCGGCGGGGCGCTCGGTCTCGCGTTCGGCATCGTGTGCGGCGTGCTCGAAGCGCGCAGCTCGGGGCGCGGCCAGGTGGTCGATGCAGCCATCGTCGACATCGTCGCGATGCTGGGCGCCCTCGTGCATTTCGCTCACGCCGGCGGCCAGCTTGGCGGCCCGCGGCCGAGCCCGTTTCACGACTCGCCGTTCTACGACGTCTACCGCTGCGCCGACGGCAAATCGATCACCGTCTGCGCGCTCGAGCCGCGGTTCTACGCGCTCCTCCTCGACAAGCTCGGGCTCTCCGACATCGACGCGCGCGAGCAGTACGACGTCGCGCGGTGGCCGGCGTTGAAGGCGCGCTTCACGCGGTTGTTCGCGAGTCGCACGCGCGCCGAGTGGTGCGCGTTGCTCGAAGGCACCGATGTCTGTTTCGCGCCGGTGCTCGATCTCGAGGAGGCAGCGCAGCACCCGCACCTGCGCGCGCGCGGCACGCTCGAAGTCGTCGACGGAACGTTCGTCGCGGCGCCGGCGCCGCGATTTTCGCGCAGCCGGCCGTAGCCTCGAGTCGTCAGGACTTCAGTGCCGCGAGATAGGCCGCCAGGTTGACGATCTGCGTGTCGGTGAGGCCCTTCGCCATCGGCTCCATGATCGCGTTCCTGCGCGTGCCGTCGCGAAACGCCTTGAGCTGCGTGACCAGGTATTCCTCTTTCTGGCCGGCGAGATTGGGATAGATCGGCGCGACCGAAATGCCTCCCGGTCCGTGGCAGGCCACGCAGGTGGCGCTGTACTGAGTCTTGCCAGCCTCCGGATCGGCCGCCTGTGCCGATGCCGCGACCGCGGCCAGCGCGACCGCCACCATGCCGGGGAAGATGCTGCGCGGGGTCATTGTTGTGCTCTCCTTCGATCGGGACAGAGGGTGCGCCGGCGACGTCCAGCGTCAGCGTGTCAGCGTGCGGCCGACGCAAGGTCGCGCCGGTACAGCGCGGCCCACAGCGCGACGACCGGGGTGATGCAGCCGACCCAGAACCCGGCCCAGAACGTCAGGAACGGCAGCGTCGGCAGCGGCAGCAGGGACACGAGGCCCAGCGCGATCGCGAGCGCGATATTGGTCCAGCTGAACCACGGGTGCGGGTCGCTGCGCCGCGCCCACAGCGCCATCACCAGGATCACCGCGGCGAACGCAAGCAGCGGAAAGTAGCGCTGCCCGACCCAGGTCGGGTGCAGCACGATCGAATAGACCAGCACCAGCCCGGTGACCGTGTTGATCAGGTTGGGAATCATGGCGCCGTCTCCGGTTGGTCATGCAGTCGTTCGAGATGGTGCAGCGTGATCGGCGGAATCGCCGCATACGCGAGCGCGCTCGCGATGATCAGAAGCTTCCAGCCGAAGTCGAGCGGCGTCAGCGCGCCGATTGCGACCGCGAGCGCCAGTGCAAGCGCGTAGCAGGCGAGCGCCGCACGCGTGAGGTCGCGGCGGGCACGCATCCGACCGAGACAGTAGAGCACGCCCCACGCGCCGCCGGCGAGCGCCAGCAGGCCGAGCAGCACCGTGGTCTCGATGAGGGCTCCCGGCGTCATGCGGGCTCGGGCTCCGGCTCCGGCTGCACCTGTGCTGCTGCGATCGGCAGCCGGCGCGGCGCCATCAGGAGATCGACAATCAACAGCACGTAGCCCGCGGCGAAGATGAATCCGAAGCCGGCGCGCGCCCACATGCCGCTCGTAAACCACGGGTTCTCCGAGGCCGTCGTGAAGGCCATCAGCGTCGAGCCTCCTGCCGCGCGGCCGAAGAACGCCTGCGCCATCCCGGCGAGCAGGAGCCCCATCACCATGCCGATCATCCCGAAATTGAGCAGGCCGTACCCCCATTTCCAGAGGTTGCCTCCCAGAAGCTCGGCGCCCGACACCTTCTGCTTGGCCACGTACATGACGGCGATGATCCCGCAGACGTACGCGCCGTAAAACGCGAAGTGGCCATGCGACGCCGTCCACTGCGTGCCGTGCGAGAACATGTTGATCTGCGGCAGCGTCATCATGAAGCCCCATACACCGGCACCGATGAAGTTCAGGAAGGCCTCGGTGGTGATCCAGTAGTAGGCCGGCTTGTTGGCGGTCTTGAGCCGGTGCATGCCGGCGTCGTAGACCGCGTGCATGACCATGCCGAGCAGCGGCAACGGCTCGAGCGCCGAGAAGAACCCGCCGATGCTGAGCCAGTAGCGCGGGGTGCCGATCCAGAAGTAGTGATGGCCGAGCCCGAGGATCCCGGCGCCCAGCACCAGCATCACCTCGATGTACAGCCACGCTTCGACGATGCGCCGCGACGTGCCCATCACGTCCATCAGCACCCAGGCCATCACGCAGCCGATCAGCACTTCCCACGTGCTCTCGACCCACATGTGCACGAGCCACCACCACCAGTAGAGGTCGGTCGACAGGTTCGTGTCGGCCGGGAACGCGTCGAGATACACGGCGACGAGCGGAACGAGGTCGAGCGCCAGCACCCAGAGAATGCCGGTCATCCTGCTCTTGGCCTTCACGCAGGTCGCGATCACGTTGTAGGAGAACACCAGCATCACCAGGACGACGCCGATCGCGGCCCACCGCGGCGCCTCCACGTACTTGCGTCCCTGGTTGATGAACCACAGCGAGAACTCGTTGGCGCTGCCGTACTGCACGAACAGGAACACCAGCGCGACCACGGCCACCACGGCGCAGAACACCCAGAACATGAACTCGGCGAGCGCGATGCCTTCGACCTCGTGCTCGAGCTCCTTGGGCAGATACCAGTAGATCGCCCCGATCAGCCCCATCAGCAGCCAGATCACCAGCGTGTCGATGTGCATCGTCTTCGACATGTTGAAGTTGAAGACGTTGAACAGCATCGACGGGTACAGGTAATAGAGCGAGGCCAGCAGGCCGAACACGATCATCACGCCGAACAACGTCGCGGCGGCGATCAGGTAACGCAGCGCCAGTTTTTGCGAACGGTACACGGCGGGCCTCCTACGGTTGCGGGTTCAGGCGGCCAAAGCCGGCGGGAAAGCCGTTGGTGTCGATTGCCGACAGCCACTTGAGGTACGCCACCATCGCGCGCGCTTCGCCCTCGGTCAGATGCACGTTCGGCATCTCGCGCGTCCACGTCGGATACTTGTCCGGATGCATCAGGAATTCGACCATCGCGTCCTCACGCGTCGTCTTGCCGGTCATCGGCATCCAGATCTGCGACCACGCGGGATCGAGCCACGACTTGGTGAGGTCTGGTGCGTAGTAGGCGCCGTTGCCGAAGAACGTATGGCAATTCAGGCAGTTGCGGCTCTGGAGCACGAGCTTGCCTTCCTGCATCAGCTTCGTCGCCTCCGCTTCGGTGACGGTCTTCCCGAAGAGCGGCTGCGGGCCGCCGATCACCGGCGTGTCGGCGCCGCGCGACCAGTCGTAGCGATACGCGATCGCCTGGTTGATGACGTCGTACTTCGGGACGTTCTTGCCCCCGACCGAGATGTAGTTGTAGCTGTCGGCCGTGAGGAACGCGAGCACCACGAGCATGACCAGCGTCGTGCTGACGGCCCCCGCGCGCCAGAACAGAGGATCCTGAAAATTCATGCCGTTCCCCTCGCCCCCCGGTAGATAGCGACCCGCGACCACAGCGGACGCCGCGTCGTGCCTCATCGCATGTCATATTACGATACAACCGTGGAGCCGGCGCTTCAAGTCACGCGGACCGCACCAGTCACGCGGGCTTGCGTTGCGCGGAGCTATGTCCCGCGCGCAACGAGCGTGTAGATCCCGAGCGCCAGCAGCAGCACGGCGACGACGCGACGAAACGTCGTCCGCGGGATGCTCGTCAGCACGCGCGCGCCGACCGCGGTGCCGACGACGACGCCGATGCTCGCAAGCGCCAGGAGCGGCCAGATCGCGAAGATCTCGCGCCACTGGGTGAAGAGGTACACCGGCAGGCGCGCACAGTCGACGAAGAGACCGATCGCGGTCGCCGTCGCGACGAACGACTCCTTCGGTACGTCGAAGCCCAGCAGCGCAGCGCTGCGGATGCTTCCCTGATTGCCGACGAGCCCGCCGAACGCTCCGGAGAGCGCCCCCGCGACCCACGCCGCGCGCCGGCCCCAGCGGACCCTTGCCATCCATCCGGTGAACTCGGCGATCGCCGCCACGATCAGCAGGACGCCGAAGACCATCTCGAGCGCGCGACTCGACAGCCACACGTGCGCGAGCGCCCCGACAAGCCCTCCGCCCGCGCTCGCCAGCCCGAAGCCCCACAGCACGCGGCGATCGACGTGGCGCCGAAGGAGCCAGAAGCGCTGAAACGTCGCGATGAAGTGCGGGATCGCGACCGCCGCGACGCCGAGCTTCGTGCCCACCTGCCACGCGAGCGTCGGCGTGAGGAGGCTGCCGACGCCGAAGCCCGCCACACTCGCGATCGCTCCGGCGACGACGCCGACGGCAACGACGATGAGGTCGAACGTCACGTCATTCGATCGGCGATGGAAGAGAGCGGCGAAACCGTGTATATCGTCGGCACTTCGACTTTCCCGGGCAGACTGCGCGAGCGCCTCGAATGCCGCCGGATTGTAGCGTGGCGCGACGGCGCTTTTCCGCGCTGGCGCAGCATCGACTCTTCCTCGCTATCCGACCATCGACTTGTGACCACGACGGAGCGCCGACGTGTGACGACGAGCCCGACCGTTTCGCGCGTCCTCCTCGCGCGCGGCCTGCGCGCGTTCGGCGACGGCTACGTCAGCCTGCTCCTGCCGGTCTACCTGCTGAAGCTCGGGTTCGGTCCGCTCGCGGTCGGCGCGATCGCGACGGCGACGCTGCTGGGCTCCGGGCTGCTGACGCTTTCCGTCGGCCTCTACGCGGCGCGCTTCCGGCTTCGCTCGCTCTTGCTCGCGGCGACGGCGCTGATGGCGGGCACCGGCATCGGCTTCGCGTTCGTGCACGACTTCTGGCCGCTCGCGCTGATCGCGGTGATCGGCACGCTCAACCCGTCGTCGGGCGACGTCAGCGTGTTCCTGCCGCTCGAGCACGCGGCGCTCTCGGAGGTCGTCTCCGATCGGCAGCGCACCGGCGCCTTCGCGCGCTACAGCCTCACCGGATCGCTCGTCGGCGCGCTGGGCTCGCTTGCCGCCGGCATTCCGGCGTGGCTGACGCACGCGTCCGGCGTCGGCGAGCTCGCGGCCTTGCAGGCGATGTTCGTGCTGTACGCGGTGATCGCGGGCGTTGCGGCACTCGCCTATCGCGGCCTCGCCGCGGGGCTGCACGATCGCGGTGTTGCGGAGCGGGGACGAGCGGCACCTGCGCGAGCGCGCGTGACTCCGCTGCAATCATCGCGGCGCATCGTCCTCACGCTCGCCGCGCTCTTCAGCCTCGATGCGTTCGCCGGCGGCTTCGTCGTGCAGTCGCTGCTCGCGCTGTGGCTCTTCCAGCGCTTCTCGCTCTCGCTCGCTGCAGCAGGAACGCTGTTCTTCTGGACCGGCGTGCTCACCGCAGGCTCGTACCTCGTCGCCGTGCGCATCGCGAAGCGCTTCGGCCTCGTCAACACGATGGTGTTCACGCACCTGCCGTCGAGCCTGTGCCTGATCGCGATCCCGTTTCTCGCCTCGGTCCCCGGCGTGATCGCGCTGCTCTTCGTCCGCGCCGCGCTGTCGCAGATGGACGTGCCGACGCGAAGCTCGTACGTGATGGCGATCGTTCCCGCCGGCGAGCGCGCCGCGGCGGCGAGCATCACCTCGGTGCCGCGCAGCCTCGCGTCGGCGGTGAGCCCGCTGGTCGCCGGGGCGCTCCTCGGAGCGTCGTCGTTCGGCTGGCCGCTCCTCGTTGCCGGAGCGCTCAAGATCGCCTACGACGTCATGCTCTATTTCCGCTTCCGCGACGTGCGCCCGCCGGAGAAAGCGTAGCGGGGTCAGGTCTTGCCTTTTGCCCAAAGCA
>DASVGI010000099.1:0-8429 GCA_036379595.1 Casimicrobiaceae bacterium
AAGGCAAGACCTGACCCCGCCTTACCGCCTTACGCAAAAGGCAAGACCTGACCCCATCCGATCAACGCCCCATCTCGACGTGCTCCCACGCTTCCTTGCCCTTGTGGTGCAGCCGATAGTAGTGGTCGCGCAGCGTCGCGAGCTCGGTCGCGACCTGCAGCGGAAAGCCGCGGCGCCCGCCGCGCTCGTCGGTCATCAACTGATCGAGGAGACGCAGGCAATGCAGCGGCGCCTTCCACGTCTCGCAGATGCGGTTGGCGACGCGGGCGTAGCGAAGCGCAAGCTGACTCGGCCGGACGCCTGCCGGCAGCTCGGCGAGCCACGCCGTCGCCTCGGCAGACAGCGGCTCGTCGGGCGACGCGTGGCGCTTCGCGTCCCAGCTCTCGGTCCTGCTCGGGGTGGAAGCGTGCCCCGCAGGGCCGCCGTCTTCGATGGCTTTGCGCGCATCGGCGATCGAGACCTTCTCGAACTCCAACGCGCCGGGATCGTTGTCGCTCGGTGTGCCTGCCATGCCTGGACTCCATCGGATCTTCGTTGCGCGACCCTGACGATGCTACCGCGGTCGGAGTGACGATGCGCGTCGTGCGGCCCTTGCGGTCGGTGCCTTCCGACCGGCGGCACGACGGCGCAAAAAAAGGCCGGGCAGCGCCCGGCCTTTCGTGAATCGAATCCGGGGCTCAGACGGCCTGGATATTCGAAGCCTGCTTGCCCTTGGGGCCCTGGGTCACTTCGAAGCTGACCTTCTGGCCTTCCTTGAGCGTCTTGAAGCCCTGCATGTTGATCGCCGAGAAGTGAGCGAACAGGTCTTCACCGCCGCCATCCGGCGTGATGAACCCGAAGCCCTTCGCGTCGTTGAACCACTTTACAGTTCCGGTTGCCATTGCTGTTGATTCCTCAAGTACGAGTTAAACGGGACGTTGCCCGGACGATGTTTCGATCTCAAGGAAAGTACGGCGATCGAACGACTGCGTGGCGGTCGTACAGAGCAAGCACTTTACTGCTTGGAACAAAACACGGCGCGCACTATACGGGAATTCCTGCAATAAATCGATAGGTTTCGCGCGGGGGCGGGCCGGGGTGTTGCGCGGAAACCCACGCCCGGTGCCGGGTTCGCTCGATCCGGTCCAAATAGATGACCGGCGGTCAGGAAGCGATTTCCCGGCGCACCAGGGCGGTGCCACGGGCGAGGGCTTCGAGCTTGGCTTGTGCAATCGGCCGGGCGAGCGGCACCATGCCGCAGTTTGTGCATGGCAGCAAACGTTCCGCGGGCACGAACCGCAGTGCGGAGCGGATCACCGCGGCGACATCTTCGGGCGTCTCGACCTCGCTCGTCGCGACGTCGATCGCGCCGACCATGACGTCCTTGCCCGCCAGCAGGCCGATCAGGTCGATCGGGACGTGCGAATGCGCGCATTCGAGCGACACCTGGTCGATCGACGATTTCGCAAGCAGCGGGAAGGTCTGCTCGTACTGGCGCCACTCGGCGCCGAGCGTCTTCTTCCAGTCGATGTTGGCCTTGATGCCGTAGCCGTAGCAGATGTGGACTGCCGTCTTGCACCCGAGTCCGCGCGCGGCGCGCTCGAGCGCCGCGATGCCCCAGTCGCGCACCTCGTCGAAGTAGACGTTGAACGCCGGCTCGTCGAACTGGACGATGTCGATGCCGGCTCTCGCAATCTCCGTCGCCTCTTCGTTCAGGATCTCGGCGAAGGCGAACGCGAGCTTCTCGCGGCTGCCGTAGTGCGCGTCGAAGAGCGTGTCGACCATCGTCATCGGGCCGGGCAGCGTGAACTTGACCCGGTGCGTGGTCTGCGAGCGCAGGAACGCGGCATCGTCGACGAAGACCGGGTGGCGGCGCGCGACCGGGCCGGTCACCACCGGCACGTCGGCGTCGTAGCGGTTACGGATGTGCACGGTCTTCCGGTGCTCGAAGTCGACCCCGTCGAGCCCCTCGATGAACGTGGTCACGAAGTGGCGCCGCGTCTGCTCGCCGTCGGTGACGATGTCGATGCCGGCGCGCTCCTGCATGCACAGCGCCAGCCGGACCGCATCGCGCTTGCCTTCGGCGAGGGCGTCGCCGTCGAGCTTCCACGCTGCCCACAGCGCTTCCGGCTCCGCGAGCCACGAGGGTTTGGGGAGACTGCCGGCAAGGGTCGTCGGAAGGAGTGTCGTCATGAGGGGCATTCTAAGCCCACTTCCCCTTGACCCGGCGGGGAATCGCCGCGTACCTTGCGGGCTTCCGGCTCATCATGTCGACCTTCTCCCATCACCGCATGGGCGCCGCAGCCGTCGCGAGGTGCACGCGATGGCAGCGGTGACGATCAGCGCTGTCCGCAAGCGATTCGGCGGCACCGAAGTGATACGCGGTGTCGACGTCGCGATCGGCGACGGCGAGTTCTGCGTGCTCGTCGGGCCCTCCGGCTGCGGCAAGTCGACGCTGCTGCGGATGATCGCCGGCCTCGAGGAGATCACCGGGGGCGAGATCGCGATCGGCGGCAACGTCGTCAACCGAGTGCCGCCGAAAGAGCGCGACATCGCGATGGTGTTCCAGAACTACGCGCTCTATCCGCACATGACGGTGCGCGACAACATGTCGTTCGCGTTGAAGCTCGCAAAGCAGCCGCGCGACGAGGTCGAGCGTCGCGTCGCGCGGGCTGCCGGCATCCTTGGCCTCGCACCCTACCTCGATCGCTATCCGCGCCAGCTCTCGGGCGGGCAGCGCCAGCGCGTCGCGATGGGTCGCGCGATCGTGCGCGATCCGCAGGTGTTCCTGTTCGACGAGCCGCTGTCGAACCTCGACGCGAAGCTCCGCGTCGCGATGCGCACCGAGATCCGGGAATTGCACCAGCGCCTGGCGACGACGTCGATCTACGTGACGCACGACCAGATCGAGGCGATGACGATGGCCGACCGGATCGTCGTCATGCGCGACGGCCGCGTCGAGCAGATCGGCGGACCGCTCGAGCTCTACGACGCGCCGGCCAACACGTTCGTCGCCGGCTTCATCGGCTCGCCGGCGATGAATCTCGTGCCGGGCACCGTGCGCGTCAACGGTGCGGGCCCCGGCGTGGAATTCGAAGGCGGCCTGCGGCTGCCGCTGCCGCACGCGACGCATGCGATCGACGGGCAGGCGGTGCTCTACGGGATGCGCCCAGAGCACTGCGCGCCGTCGGAGCGGACCGGCATTCCGGCGGAGGTCGTCGTCGTCGAGCCCACCGGCGCCGACACGCAACTCTTCTGCCGCTTCAACGGTCAGGACATTTCATCGCTCGTCCGGGAGCGCGTCGCGTGCCGCCCGGGCGATCACATCCGGCTCGCGCCCGATCCCGAGCGCGTGCACGTGTTCGACGCGACGACCGGAGCGCGCCTCGGCGCCCGGCAGTCGTGACGCGAAGCGGGGTTGCGGAAGTTCAACGAACAGGAGGAGTCATGAGCGACAGCAAGCGACGCGATTTTCTCAAAGCCACCGCCGGGGTCGCCGCCGGCGCAGCACTCGGCACCGGATCGGCGCTGATGCCGAGCCTTGCGGCAGCCGCCGAGTACAAGGTCACGCCGGAGAAGGGCGCGAAGCTGCGGCTCCTGCGCTGGAAGCGCTTCGTCCAGGGCGACGAGACGCTGTGGATGGAGAACACGAAGAAGTTCACCGCGAAGACCGGCATTCCGGTCCAGGTCGACAACGAGAGCTGGGAGGACGTGCGCCCGAAGGCGGCGGTCGCGGCCAATATCGGCAGCGGACCCGACCTCATTCTCGGCTGGCTCGACGACCCGTTCCAGTACTCCGACAAGCTCGTCGACGTCACCGACCTCGCCAACTACCTCGGCGCGAAGTACGGCGGCTGGTACGACATCTGCCGCACCTACGGCATGCACGGCAAGCGCTGGCAGTCGATCCCGGTCGGCATCGTCGGCAACGCGATCGTCTACCGCGACAGCCTCGTCAAGGCAGCTGGCTTCGACGGCGTTCCGAAGGACTCGGCGGGCTTTCTCAAGCTCTGCAAGGCGCTGAAGGCGAAGGGAACGCCGGCCGGCTTCGCGTTCGGTCACGCGGTCGGCGACGGCAACACCTGGTGCAACTGGCTCCTCTGGCAGCAGGGCGGCAAGCTCGTCGACGCGCACAACAACGTCGTCATCAACAGCCCCGAAACGATCGCCGCGCTCGAATACGCGAAGGAGCTCTACGACACGTTCATCCCCGGCACGCTGTCGTGGGGCGATCCCAGCAACAACAAGGCGTTCCTCGGCGGCCAGATCAGCCTGACCGCGAACGGGATCTCGATCTACTACGTGGCGAAGGACTCGACCGATGCCGCGATGAAGGCGATGGCGGAGGACATCCAGCACGCGCGCTTCCCGATCGGCCCCGCCGGCAAGCCGACCGAATTCAATCTGTTCACGCAGATGATGATCTTCAAGTACTCGAAGTACCCGAACGCGGCCAGGGAATACCTGCGTTTCATGATGGAGGGCGATCAGTTCAACCCGTGGATGAAGGCGGCGATCGGTTACGTCAGCCAGCCGCTCAAGGCCTACGCGTCGAACCCGATGTGGACTGCCGACCCGAAGGCGACGCCGTACCGCGACGTCGCGGCGGTGACGCTCTCCGACGGCTACGCGGGAACGCTCGGCTACGCGTCGGCGGCGGTGATGGCCGACTACGTCGTCGTCGACATGTTCGCGAGCGTGGTCTCGGGAGCGAAGACGCCGAAGGACGCTGCGGCGCTCGCCGAGAAGCAGGCGCTGCGCTACTACAAGGTGTGACATCGGCACGCCGATGACCGCCGGCGCCGCGAGCGCCGGCGGCGCCGCTCGCGTCGGGCACGCAGGCCGCCTCGCCCGCGTGCTCGACAATCGGAACCTGCTCGGGCTGCTGTTCATGCTGCCCGCGGCGGCGATCCTGCTCGTCTTCCTCACCTATCCGCTCGGCCTCGGTATCTGGCTCGGCTTCACCGACACGAAGATCGGGCGCCCCGGGCACTGGATCGGGCTCGCCAACTACCTCTATCTCGCCGGCGACGCGGTGGCGCGGCTCTCCGTGTTCAACACGATCGTCTATACGGTCGTCGCGAGCACGATCAAGTTCGCGCTGGGGCTGTGGCTCGCGCTCCTCCTGAACGAGAAGCTGCCGTTCAAGTCGCTGCTGCGCGCGGTCGTTCTGCTGCCGTTCATCGTGCCGACCGCATTGTCGGCGATCGCGTTCTGGTGGATCTACGACGCGCAGTTCTCGGTCATCAGCTGGTTGCTCGTGCGCCTCGGCTGGATCCATCAGTACATCGACTTCCTCGGCGATCCGTGGCTCGCACGGATGTCGACGATCATCGCCAACATCTGGCGCGGCGTGCCGTTCGTCGCGATCTGCCTCCTCGCCGGCCTGCAGACGATCTCGCCGTCGTACTACGAGGCGGCGAGCCTCGACGGGGCGTCGTCGTGGCAGAAGTTCCGCTACGTGACGATGCCGCTCCTGACGCCGATCATCGCGGTCGTGATGACCTTCTCGGTGCTGTTCACGTTCACCGATTTCCAGCTCATCTACGTGCTGACGCGCGGTGGTCCGGCGAACGCGACGCACCTGATGGCGACGCTGTCGTTCCAGCGCGCGATCCCCGGCGGAGCGCTCGGCGAGGGCGCGGCGCTCGCCGTTGCGATGATCCCGTTCCTGCTCGCCGCGATCCTCTTCTCGTACTTCGGCCTGCAGCGCCGCGCGTGGCAGCAGGGGGCCGACGCATGATCGGCCGGCGCAGCGGCGCGGCAGACGACGCGTGATCGGTCTGCGCTCCCGCACAGCCACCGATGTCGTCGACGGTGGCGGAATGGTCGGCCTCGCGTCGCTGCCGCGACGTGTCGTGACGGTCTACGTGCCGCTCGTCGTGTTCCTGATCGTGCTGCTGTTCCCGTTCTACTGGATGGTGACGACCTCGGTGAAGCCCGACGCCGAGCTTCTCGACGTCAAATCGAATCCGTTCTGGGTCGTCCACCCGACCTTCGCGCATTTCCGCCATCTGCTGTTCGAGACTCAGTACCCGCTGTGGCTGTGGAACACGCTGCTGGTGTCGGTGGTCTCGACCTTCCTGTCGCTCGCGTGCAGCGTCCTCGCCGCATACGCGATCGAACGGCTGCGCTTCAAAGGCTCGCGCTACGTCGGGATGGCGATCTTCCTCGCGTACCTCGTGCCGCCGTCGATCCTGTTCATCCCGCTCGCCGATGTCGTGTTTCAGCTCGGCCTCTTCGATACGCGCCTGGCACTGATCCTCATCTACCCGACGTTCCTGATCCCGTTCTGCACGTGGCTCCTGATGGGCTACTTCAAGACGATTCCGTTCGAGCTCGAGGAATGTGCGCTGATCGACGGCGCGACGCGGCTGCAGATCCTGACGCGGATCGTGCTGCCGCTCGCGGTGCCCGGCCTCATCTCGGCCGGCATCTTCGCGTTCACGCTGTCGTGGAACGAGTTCATCTACGCGCTGACGTTCATCTCGTCGTCGGAGGTGAAGACCGCGCCGGTCGCCGTGGTGACCGAGCTCGTCTCGGGCGACGTCTACCAGTGGGGCGCGCTGATGGCCGGCGCGCTGCTCGGCTCGCTGCCGGTGGCGATCCTCTACTCGTTCTTCGTCGAGTATTACGTGTCGGGGCTGACCGGTGCCGTCAAGGAGTAGCGCTGCAGTCGGCGGCGGCCAGTGCGGTCGAGGGGTCGCGTCGCTGTCGGCGGCGGCCGGCATTGGCACGCGGTAGAATGGCAGTGGATTCCCGTTTTCGGAGCGAGAGATGAGCACCATCCGCGACACCATTGCCGACCAGGTGAAGAAGAACCACGTCGTCCTTTACATGAAGGGGACGCCGCAGTTCCCGCAGTGCGGCTTTTCGGCCACCGCCACCGAGATCCTGAAGCGCTGCGGCGTCGAGCAGTACGCGTCGTTCAACGTGCTGCAGGACGACGATCTGCGCCAGGGCATCAAGGAGTTCTCGAACTGGCCGACCGTTCCGCAGCTCTACGTCGACGGCGAGTTCGTCGGCGGCTGCGACATCATGCGCGAGATGTACCAGTCGGGCGAGCTGCAGAAGCTGCTGGCGAAGACGTAAGTGGGGTCAGGTCTTGCCTCTTGCCTGACCGTCGGCGGCAACAATACGACTGACGCGCGAGACTGAGAGCTCGAGCGCACGAGCTACGGCGCTCACCGTGGCGCCGTGCTCGAGGCACGCGCGGCGAATCGCGTCGTTCCGTTCGCTCGATTCGCGGAGAAACCGAGCAAGGTCGAACGGCCTGGCACGTTGCGATCGGGGTATCTCTGCATCGCCCGATACGGACAGCGCGGCCATTCTCTGCATGCGCGCGACGAACGATTCGTCGCCAAGATAGATCTGCTGCCTCAGGGCGGTCGGCCATATCGACGCACTGCCCGTCGAGGCTGAGACGTCGCGAGAGACGAATTCGACGTAACGCCGGATCGCCGTCGTACGATCGCTGGTGTCGCGAACGGGACGGCCAAGCACGGCAGCCAGTACCTCTTCGGTTTCCAGCCATGGCACCGGCGCCTCCATGCCCGCGTGCGCACGATAGCTCGACCACCGCCAATGACCGGCATTGGCGACCAATCCTGCGGCAACTGGATTCCGCTCGACGTATCGGGAGAGAGTGAGCAGGTACGCGTCGCAATCGACCAGGATGGCGGCGAATCGCCCTTGCAAGAGATGCCCGACAACAGCGTGCCGTCGGTTGAAGGCTTGCGCATAGGCACCGTTGATGTGCCGCATCAACTGCGATAGGTTGGCCTGTCGCGTTTGTAGCACCAGATGAAAGTGATTTCCCATCAGGCAGTAGGCGAACGCACGCGCATTCGAGCGGCGCATTCCATCAGCGATGATCTCGAGATGGGTCCTCCGGTCACGATCATCCCGGTAAATCGGCTCGCGCCGATCACCACGCGATGTCACGTGGTAGACGGCATCAGGAAATTCGATGCGCAGTGGCCGAGCCATGGCGCGATCCTGATCGACCGCAACGATCGCGTCGCTCATCCGGAAGTCGTAGAGCGGGCTCAGGTCTTGCCTATTGCGTAAAGCGGGGTCAGGTCTTGCTTTTTGCCCCTGACTTCCCGGGGGCAAGAAGCAAGACCTGACCCCGCCTTACGCCGCCTTACGCGCGGGATACGTATCGCATGGCTGAGAATTCTAAAGTTAGACTTTAGGAATCTCAACAATGCGAGGGGCGAGGGGCGAGGGGCGAGCCGACTTGCCGAAGAAAACGTGGTGCGTCCCGGGTTTCGGGGCTACGTGCGCGCGCGGGCAACGCGGCGCACGTCGGGCACGCGGCGCAGCGCGCGCATGATGTGCGCGAGGTGGCGCCGGTCGCGCACCTGCAGGCTGAAGAACATCGCGACGTCGCCGCCGTCGGGGCGCTCCATCGACACGGTGTCGATGTTGGCGTCGGCGTCGCCGAT
>DASVGI010000100.1:0-5524 GCA_036379595.1 Casimicrobiaceae bacterium
AAAAGGCAAGACCTGACCCCGCCTTACGCGCCTTACGCAAAAGGCAAGACCTGACCCCATCCGATCAGAACGCGAAGAGCCCCATCAGATCGCCGATCGCCGGCCGGTTCGCCGGCACGTACGGATCGGCGGCACTTGGCACCGGATTCGGCAGATTGTCGCGACTTCGCGCTGACAGCGGCGCGAGGCGCCAGTTCTTCTCGATGAATTTCAGGATCGACACGTGATCGTAGTACGTGTGGTCGACGTAGCCCTTCTTCGCCCACGGTGACACCGCGATCAGCGGAATGCGCGTGCCGTCGCCGAAGAAGTCGAGGATCTGGACGTAGCCGCTGTCCCAGCTTCCTCCGCTCTCGTCGGTAGTGACGAGGATCGCCGTCGACTTCCACAGCTCGGGCCGCGCCTGCACCTTCGTCACCACACCGCGCACGAACGTCTCGAACTCGGCGACCGTCGAGAACGCCGGATGGCCCGAGTCGGGATTCGGCGGCACGACGAACGACACCGCCGGAAACGTCGCCGCATCGGCGAGGTCGCGCTCGAACGCGTCGAGGCCGACGAGCCTCGCGCGAAGCTCGGTCGTCATCACCGACGTGAATCGCGTCAGCGGATCGCAGATCGGGCAATAACGGGCCTTGTCGATGCCGTCGCCGATGCGGCCGCCGCTATACCACTTCCACGAAACGCCCGCCGCCGCGAGCTCGCTGCCGATATTCGGCATCGTCTGCGGCGGCAGCACGGGGCTCCTCAGCGTCTTCCAGCGCAGCGCACCGTCGAACGTGTAGGCAGGCGGATAGTTGTTGACGAGGTAATACGCTCCCGGCGCGCAGTTGCCGTCGCGCCAGGCCTTGTACGGGAGCTTCGCAAGATAGTCGCGGATCGCGCGCACGCCGGGCTGCGACGGGTCGGCGCAGCCGGTGTACGAGCCGGCGCGACCGGGCTGCGTGTACCAGTTGGCGGTGCCCGCGACCGGCTCCGGATTCTCGATACGATTCTCGGACGGCCGCGCGAGCCTGCCGTCGTCCTGAAACGCTGCGACGTCGCCGGTCGCGAGTGCGAAGTAGTTGGCGCCGGTCCCACCCATGATCGGCTGGTGATCGTTGTCGGCAAGCGCCCAGGTCCGCGCGAGCTTCGCGAAATACGGCGCGTCGCCGGCCGCCATGTCGTAGTAGCCCATCGCGACGCCGCCCTGCCCGGTTCCGGCTGCCGGATTGCCGCGCTCGATCGCGCCGTACCCGGAGGTCATCGCCACCCAGGTGAAGAGGTCGCGCTTTCCGCCGTCGAGCTGCTGCCACATCTGGAAGAAGCGGTGCAGCGGATCGCCGACGATCGCCGTGTACGGAACGTAGCGTGTGATCCGGTACGGCCCGTTCGGCAGATCGTCGGGAAAGCGCGTGTCGGGCTGGTTGCGCGGCAAACCGCGCGCGTAGGTGGTCCCCGGCCGCGGCAGCGTCTGGTACGCGCCGGCGATTGCCGGCGTCACTTCGTAACGGCCACTCGCGGCGCCGATCTTCTGTGCACCAAGCGCGTAGTGCGGGCCGGGCGCGCCGTCCTTCGTCACGATGCCGCGCGAGAGCAGATTCGCGACCGTCTGCCCCGGCGCCGGCTCGAAGGTGCCGAAGAGATTGTCGAAGCTCAGGTTCTCGCCGACGACGACGATCAAGTGCTGGATCGGCGTCGCCGTCTTCCGCGCCGGCTCCGCGAACGCAAGCCCGGCGCCCGAGGTCAGAAGCAGAACGACCGCGGCGGCGAGCGCACCCAGGCGCCTGGGGACAGGTCTCGCGACCCCTCGGTCGACGTCATCCACCAGACGAGCTCCCTTCATGACGCGCCGAGCATCACTTCGAAAGGCCGCCGCAATGCTGACCGGCGCCGTGCTTCTCGCCGGCGCCGCGACCGCGACGGCAGGAGGCGGTCCGCTCGGCATCGACCACGAGATCGGCTTCGACGATTCGGGCATCTGGGCGCGGCACAACCAGCTCGCGCTCCAATATGGTGTGATCGCCGTCGAAGCCGGCGGCGCGCTCATTCTCGGCGCGAAGGATCCGCTCGGCCGCACCTTCTGGCAGACGATCGACGCGTCGGTCGCGAGCGGCATCGTCGCGCAGGCGGCGAAATACGCGTTCGGGCGCGAGCGGCCTGGCGCGAACAACGACCCCAACGCCTGGTTCAAGGGTGGTTGCTGCCACAGCTTCCCGAGCGGCGAGGTGACGCTGCAGGCGGCGTTCGTCACGCCGATCATCGTCAACGAAGAGGCTCAGCACCCATGGGTGTGGGCGCTCGAAGCGCTGCCGGTCTACGATGCCGTGGCCCGGATGAAGGTCCATGCGCACTGGCAGACCGACGTCCTCGCAGGCTTCGCGCTCGGGAGCGGCTTCGGCGTCCTCGCCACCCGGCGCGAAACCCCATTCTTCGTGTCCATACTTCCCGGCGGCGTGACCGCGGGCATTCACGCGTCGTTCTGAGCGCGCGTCTTTCTACGGCTCGAAGAGATCGGCGCAGTTGCCCGGCTCGGCCGGCGCGGCCGCGATCGCTCCTCCCTTCGCGATGCACTGGCTGGGCGGCAGCGCCGCCTTGTCCTCGACGTGCGCGACGAGGAGATCGAACGCGCGCTGCGCGTACGGCTGAATCTCGACGAGTTCGGGAAAGGTCTTGACGTACGCCTCGATGTGGTTGCCGTTCTGTACTTCGTACAACCGATACTGTGCGCTTCGCTCGGCGTTATTGCCCTTGCGCGACGCGTTCACCGCAGCCTCGTAGGCGCGCGCCTGATCCTTGATCGGCAACAATGCATCCATGGTTCCCGCAACGGTGACGAGCGGCTTCTTGATCTTACCGGTCGTCGTCACCGCGGCGACGCTGTCGTAGACCCCCGGCACGCCGAGGCGCGACAGGTAATCGTAGTTGCCGAGTCCGGCGGTGTAGGTCGCGTATCCCGGATCGAAGCGCTCCTGCCACTGGCAGGCGGTCACCTCCCAGAACTCGTTGTAGTAGTTCGCCCACAGCGACGCAGTCACGTTGCCCGACGTGTCGCGATGGACGATGTCCGGCGGATAGCCTGCGCCGAGGATCGCCTGCGCCTGCGGGCTCGAAGCGTCGTAACCCGCTGCGGCGTAACCCGGGAAGTTGGCAATCGCCGTCGGCAGCTCGACCAGGATGTTCTCGGTCGGGCTGATGTACGTGCCCTCCCAGTCGACACCGCCGTCGAAGAGGTCGGGCGCCACTTCCATCGCGCGGCGCACCTGGTAGCCGCCGTTCGACGTGCCGACCGCATACGTGTAGCGGGGGAACTGGTTGTACGTCGCCTTCGCGGCCTGCTGCGCGAGGCGCGCGGTCTCGACCATGTACTGCGTCCACTGCGTGAAGGGCTTCTGCGCGTCGTTGTCGAAGAAGTGGACCCACAGCAGCGACAACGCGCCACCGGGCGGATTGACGCGGCAGGCGAGCGGGTCGCTCGCCGGCTGCGCCGGCGACCCGAAGTTCACCGTGTAGAAGTTCAGCACGCCCTTGTTCTGCGACGCGTAGGCGTAGCCCTGCGCGAGCACGTAGTCGCTCCACGCCCAGTCGCCGTTGAACTCGCTTCGCGTGCCCGACGAGCCTGCGACGACGAGCCTGCCGTTCCACGCATCGGGAAAGCGCAGCAGGAAGCGCGCTTCTCCGGCGGGATCGTCGGCGTACCAGCCGCTGACCTGCAGGCCCGGAACGGGTGATGCCGTCGGCGCCGGCCCGTTCGAGATGACGCCGCGGTCCTTCGTCGGCGTGTACGCGCCGAAATTGAAAGGGAGCCCGAGCACCGAGACACCGGGAAGCGTCGAGCCGTCGGCGAAGGTCGAGATCGAATTGTCGGGCGGCGTCGTCGCCGGGTTGTTCGTGCGCAGGTCGTCGCTGTGCACACAGGAGACACCGATCGCCTTGTCGGCGAGATAGCGGGTCACCTGGTCGCAGGTGAGCGCCGCCGACGCCGGGCCCGTCCACAGCACCGCTGCAACGAAGGCCCCAGCTCCCGCCAGCGCCGCGGAACGCCCGACACCCCAACCGGCCGCTCGGGCCCGACTCGTCTTTCGCATGTTCGGTGTCTCCGGGTAAAGAACGATCAGTACGCGATCGCCGCCTCGATCTCGGCAAACGTTTTCGCGATGTCGTGGGCGGGCTGGGGCGGAATGCCGAGCTGCCGCGCGATCTGGGTGAGCGAGAACATGCCGCGCACCGTGTGCTCGCCCGATTCCAGCGATTCCCCGGTCACCTCGGCGACGAGCGCGTGCTGGCGGCCGGCGGCGCGCAGCGTCGCGATGATGTCGCCCACCCGCGCCTGCTGCACTTCGCGCAGGTCGAGCACTTCGAGGCGGTCGGCCCGCGTCATCAGCTCGCGCACGGTGAGCTCGTCGCGGCGCATCCCGCGCGCCGCCGAGATCTGCAGCGGCTTCTCGCCCTGGATGTCGGTGAACGTGATGATCCCGGCGAGCTTGCGCGCATCCTCGACGACGAAGAGCGCGCGCACGCCGCGCGCGACCATCAGCGTGTTGACGTCGTCGATCGATGCGCGCGGATCGATCGTCACCGCGCCGACGCGGCGCAGGTCGGTCATCACGTCGAGTGCCGAAGATTCGGGCGTGACCGGCGTCGTCGCGCTCGCCTGCGGCAGGCTGAAGCGTTCGCCCGGCCGCGCCTTCGCCTGCCGCAACGGCACGAAGCCGCCGGTCGCGCGCACCGGATGCGCCTCGTGCGCTTCGCCGGCCTCGCGGCTCGCACGGAAGAACATGAGCTGCAGGAAGTGATCCTTGCGCGGGGGCTCGTGCTGCGCGTGCTGACCGCCCGCGGCGCCTCCGCCGCCGGCCACTGCCGCCTCGCCTGCCTTGCGATCGCTCATGAGACCCGACCTTCCGCTGCCGCCGTCACCCGGCCAGAGAAGCACATTTTAGGCGCAAACACCCGGCTGCGTCAGCGCCAGTCGGAGCAGTCCCAGCCGAGCAGGCGCTCGACGTCTGCGATGTCGGCGGCGAGCTCACCGCGGACGAACCGACGTGCAGTCTCGCTGATCGGCGCGTCGTAAGGCAGCACGAAGACGTCGCGCTTTCCGCTGCGCGGAAACGGTCCGACACCGAGAAACGCGGCGATCCGCGCAAGCGCAGGCGCCGGCTCGGCATGAAATGCCTCGCTTTTCAACACGAGCATCTGCGATGGCGGAAAGTGCCGCGCGATCCGTCGAAGCTGGACAGCGTAGCGGCCGCGATCGACGTACGACCAGCGCCGGTGCTGCAGCGGGCCCGCCGCCGCGCAGCGCTCGCGCTCGGTGCGCACGGCGTCCTCGAACGGCAGCGTCTCGCGCCCCTGCTTCACCTCCATGTTCCAGTGCGAATACGCGCGCGTCACCGGGTTGCGCAGGAGCAGGATCCACTTCATCGCCGGGTTGTACGCGGCGATGCGCCGCGGCGCGTCGTTCCAGTACATGTAGATCGGCGTGCGATCACCGAGCACGCGCTGCCCCGCCTGCGGTGCATACAACGCGTGATAGCGCGCATAGTCG
>DASVGI010000101.1:0-5717 GCA_036379595.1 Casimicrobiaceae bacterium
AAAGGCAAGACCTGACCCCGCCTTTTCCTTCCCGCTTTTCAGTCCCCGGCGACGACGGGCGCCGCGCCGGTCGATTTCACCGGTCGCGCGAGCCACACGATGGCAATGAGCGCGACGCAGATCAGCGCCGACGCGTAGAAGATGTCGTTCGCCGACAGCATGTAGGCCTGCTGGTCGATCATGCGGTTGATCGCGGCGCGCGCCTGCGCGGCGCTCATCCCCGCCGCCTGCATCGCGGCGAGCGCGTGCTGCGAGGGGAGGTCGTAGGGCGAGATGCCCGAGGCGAGCTGCGCATGGTGAACGCTCGCGCGGTGGTCCCAGAGCGTGGTGGTGATCGAGGTCCCGAACGAGCCGGCGACGATCCGCGCGAAGTTGAAGAGACCCGACGCCGCGGGGATTCGCGATGGATGGAGCCCCGAGAGGCTCAGCGCGACGAGCGGCACGAAGAAGAACGCGACCGACGCGCCCTGGATGAGCGTCGGGATCATCAGCGTGCGGATGTCCGCACTGGTGTTGAAGTGCGAGCGCATCACCAGAACCAGCGCGAAGATGGCGAACGACGCGGTTGCGAAGATCCGCGGATCGACGCGGTGCAGGTTGCGCCCGACCGCGGGCATCAGCAGGATCGCGAGGAGGCCCACGGGGGCCAGGATGAATCCTGACATCGTCGCCGTGTAGCCCATGAACTGCTGCAGCCACAGCGGCAGCAGCACGACGTTGCCGAAAAACGTCGCGTAGCCGAGCGAGATCGAGAGCGTGCTCGTCCAGAAGTTGCGGCGTCCGAAGAGCTTGAGGTCGACGATCGGATGCCGGTCGGTGAGCTCCCAGACGAGGAACACGAGGAAGCCGATCGCCGCGACGATGGCGAGCGCCGTGATGAATGTCGAGCCGAACCAGTCGAGGTCCTTACCCTTGTCGAGCATCACCTGCAGCGAGCCGACCCAGAGGATCAGAAGGCCGAGCCCGACGACGTCGACCGGCACCTTGACCGTCGGTGTCTCGCGCTTCTGATAAATGAGCCAGGTGACCGCCGCCGCGGCGAGGCCGATCGGCACGTTGATGTAGAAGATCCACGGCCACGCGATGTTGTCGGTGATCCAGCCGCCGAGAAGCGGCCCGGTGATCGGCGCGACGAGTGTCGTGATCGACCACATCGCGAGCGCGGTGCCGGCACGCTCCTTCGGGTAGCTCGACAGCAGCAGCGATTGCGACAGCGGGATCATCGGCCCCGCGACCGCGCCCTGGATCACGCGAAATACGATCAGCATCGGCAGCGTCGACGCGAGTCCGCACATGAACGATGCGATCACGAACAAAAGCACCGACGCGAGGAAGAGGCGCACCTGTCCGAAGCGCTGGGTGAGCCAGCCGGTGAGCGGCAGCGAGATCGCGTTGGCAACCGCGAACGACGTGATCACCCACGTGCCCTGGTCGGGCGACACGGCGAGGTCGCCGGCGATCGCCGGGATCGACACGTTCGCGATCGACGTGTCGAGGACGTTCATGAACGTCGCGAGCGACAGCGCGACGGTGCCGAGCACCAGCGTGCCGCCGGATAGCGGCGCCGGCGCGTGATGGAGTGCAGTGTCGGGAGCAGCCATGCTGCAGCCCTCTATCGGTTCGGCAACGCGTGCGGCGCGGCTACGCGCGGCGCTCGTGGTGCAGCGACGCTTCGCGCGCCGCATGGCCGGGCTTGCGCGCGAGCCGCGAAGCATCGCCGGCCGAGCGGGTCCCCTTCGCCACCGCCTTCGCGCCGGCCCCGTTAGCGCCTGCCGCCTTCGCACCGGCCGCCGACTCGTTGGCCGCGATGATCGCCTTCACGCGCGCGTCGGCCTTCGCTTCCTGCGCGTCGAAGACGTTGGTCGTGTCGTGCGAATCGTGCTGGGCGAGCATCGGGAGTCGCGGCCCGCTGCGGTCTTGCGTATCGACGTCGACCTCCATCGAGAGCCCGATCTGCAGCGGGTGCTTCGCGAGCTCGGCGGGATCGATCTCGATTCTCACCGGCAGGCGCTGCACGACCTTGATCCAGTTGCCGGTCGCGTTCTGGGCGGGGAGGAGCGCGAACGCCGAGCCGGTGCCGGCGCCGAAGCCCGCGACCTTGCCGTGGTACGTGACCTTGCCGCCGTAGAGGTCGGCCTTGAGCGTCACCGGCTGGCCGACGCGCATGTTGGCGAGCTGCGACTCCTTGAAGTTCGCGTCGACCCACGGCTGCTCGAGCGGGACGATCGCCATCAGCGGCGCGCCGGGCGCGACGCGCTGGCCGAGCTGCACGGCGCGCTTGGCGACGAAGCCCGACACCGGCGCGGGCAGCGTCGTGCGCGCATAGGCGAGGTAGGCGGCACGCACGTGCGCGGCGGCGCTGCGCACGTCGGGATGGTCCTCGATCGTCGTGTTGTCGGTGTGCGCGCGGTTGGCGGCGAGCTGTTGCTGCGCGGCGAGAAGCGCCGCCTTCGCGCTCGTCACCGCGTCGCGCGCGTGCTGGAGCTCCTCGCCGGAGATGGCGCCCGAGCTCACCAGGCGCTCGCGCCGCGCGAGGTCGTCGTTCGCGCGCGCGAGGTCCGATTCGCGGATCGCCACCGTCGCCTCGAGCTGCGCATTGGTCGCGTAGAGGCTCCTCACGTCGCGCACGGTCTTCGCGAGATCGGCTTCGGCCCGGTCGAGCGCGACCTTCTCGTCGGCGGGATCGAGCTTCACCAGCGTCTGCCCCGCGTTGACGAACTGCGTGTCGTCGGCGCCGATCGCGATCACCGTGCCCGCGATCTGCGGCGTGATCTGCACGACGTTGCCGCTCACGTAGGCGTCGTCGGTGGTCTCGTTGTAGCGCTGCGTCCACAGCCACCACGCGCCCCAGCCGATACCCACGATGGCGACGACGACGAACAGCGTCGCGAGCCAGCGCTGGCGCGGCGACTGCCGGCGCAGGCGCGGAGTCTTCGGCTTCTGCTGTTCGTGCCCGTGTGCGGGGCTCGCGGTGCCGGCTGCTGCGGTGTTGTCGTCGCCGAGCTTAGGTTCGGTCTTCATGATGCGTTGTCCTTGCGGAATCCGCCGCCGAGGGCGCGGATCAGGTTGATCGACACGGTGAGCTCGCGTGCGCGGAGATCGACGTCGAGCCCCTGCTGCACGAGCAGCGGCTGCTCGGCGGAGAGCACCTGCAGGTAGTTGCCGATGCCTTCGCGATAGCGGATCAGCGCGAGGTCGTAGGCCTGCTGCGCGGTCGCGACGGCCTGCGCCTGCTCCTTCCTCTGCGCCTCGATGCTCTTCCACGACGCGATGCGGTCGGCGACTTCGCGCAGCGCGTCGACGACCATCTGGTCGTACTGCGACACTGCCGCGTCGTAGTCGGCGTCCTTCGCCGCGAGATTGCCGCGCAGGCGCCCGGTGTCGAAGATCGGCAGCGTGATCGCCGGCCCGACGCCGAACGACTCGCTCCCCGCCGACACGAGCCGCGAGATGCCGAAGCTCTCGAGCCCGGCGAACGCGACGAGATTGACGTTCGGATAGAACGACGCCTTGGCGACGTCGATGTCCTTGCCCGCTGCCGCGATCCGCAGCCGCTGCGCGATGAGGTCGGGGCGCCGGCCGAGGAGCTCGGCCGGAATCGCCGACGGCAGCGCGATCGGCCCCAGCGCGTGCGCTGCGGGCCGCGCGATCGCAAGGCCGCGATCGGGACCCTTGCCGACGAGCGCGGCGAGCTGGTCGCGCGCGAGCGCGATCGACTCGTCGAGCTGGGCGATCTCCTCGCGCACCGCGGGCAACGCCGCCTCGGCCTGCTTCACTTCGAGGCGCGAATCGATCCCTGCGGCATTACGGTCGCGCGTGAGGGTGAGCACTTGCTCACGACGCTGAAGCGTCTGCTCGGCGATGTCGCGCCGGGCGAAGTCGCGCTGCAAGCCGACGTAGGTATCGGCGATCTCGACGGCGAGCACGAGCCGTGCGGCTTCGGCGTCGATCGCCGCCGCGCGCGCCTCGCCCAGCGCGCTCTCGAACGCGCTCTTCTGTTTGCCCCAGAAGTCAATCTCCCACGAGAGGTTCGCCTGCAGCAGGTAATCGGTATTCCACGTGCCGCCGATCGGCGGCGGGATCAGCGCATTCTCGGAATAGCGCTGGTGGTTCACGCTGGCGTCGAGGTTGGTCTGCGGATAGAGCCCCGCGTGCGCGATGCTCGCGAGCGCGAGCGCCTTGCGCGAGCGCGCCGCGGCAACGTCGAGCGTCGGGCTGCCGGCGAGCGCTTCGTCGATCAACTGGTCGAGGCCCTTGTCGCCGAACGCTTTCCACCAATTGGGCGCGGGCCACGACGTCGCGTCGATCGGTGCTTCACCGAGCGTCCTGCTGCTCGCGAGACGGTCGGGATTCGTGAGCTTCGCCGTCGGTGCGAGCCCGCTCATGTCGGCGCAGCCGGCGAGCACTGCGATCGCCGCGGAGGCAATGGCGAGGCTTGCGAAGTGCGCGCGGGTCGTACGGAATTTGTGCGTATTCATGTTCGTCGAGAGTCGGGCGCTCCACTCACGCGTTGGCGAGCATCCGCTGCAGCAGCAACTCGAGCTGCGCGAGGTCGTCGCGCGTGAAGCCGTCGAGGAAGCGGTTGAGGACTGCGACCGCACGCTCGATCAGCTGGGGGCAGATCGCGCGCCCTTCGTCGGTCAGCTCGATGAGCACGCGGCGGCGGTCGCTCGGTGTGCGGACGCGCCGCACGAGCCCCTTCGCTTCGAGGCGATCGATCATGCGCGTCATCGCGCCGGGATCGTAGGACACGCCCTCGCAAAGCGCGGAAGCCGTCTCGTTCTTCTTGTCGTAGGCGAGGCGCACGAGGACGACGTACTGCGCCGCGCTGACGCCGAACGGCGCGAGGTCGCGATCGAGCGCGTTCATCATCTCGGTCTTCACCCGCGTCATCAGGCGGGCGACCGAGCGGTACGGGTCGAAGTTGGCGGGGTCGTAGATCGGGGACATTGCGGTGGACCTGCTGGCGGGGACGCGTTCGGGTGGTATGCGTCGCACTATAGTTGCCTATGCAACTATTGTCAAGGCACAAATTGCCATGGCAAATTAAGTGAGCGCCCGCTTCTCAACGGAGCGCGCCGGGCAGCGGCTCAGGTCGCGGGGGCGAGCAGGAAGTCGGCGAGCTCGGTGAAGCCGGCGCCGGCCTCGTGCGTGGTGATCCACGCTGGCGGCGTCGGCACGCGGTCGAGGAAGCCCGCGAGGTTCGCGACCCCGACCGCGTTGGGGAACCAGGCGAACATCGGTGCGTCGTTCGGCGAATCGCCGGCGAACACGACGGCGTCGCGCACGGTGTCCAGATCCTCGCCGAACGCTTCGCGGACGAGGAGTTGCGTCGTGCTCAGCTTGTCGTACGTCCCGAACCAGCCGTTGACGTGGATCGAGCTCAGCTTCACCGTCATGCCTTGCGCTTCCATCAGCGCGATGATCCGGTCGACGTCGCCGCGCGGCAGCGCAGGGACGTCCTCGCACCAGTCGATCGCGAGGTCGGTCTCGCGGTAATGCTGATCCGAAGCGAGCGCGGCACCCGACACCGCGGCGATCACGTCCGCGCCGATCTTCGCCAACCGCGCGCGCAGCGCCTCGCGCTCGGCGAGCGTCTTTGCGACCGCATACCGCGTCGTCAGCTTCCCGGCGTGCGCGTCGTAGCGCATGTAGAACGCGCCGTTCTCGCCGACGACGGCGTCGACCGGCCACATGCGCGCGATGTGGTCGCACCA
>DASVGI010000102.1:0-5793 GCA_036379595.1 Casimicrobiaceae bacterium
CCTCGCCGGTGTGCTGCATGTCGACGCCGTCGACCACGCCCATCGGCTTGGCGGTGATGTAGTTGCCGGACGAGACGCGGTTGCGCGACCCGGCCATCGGCGAGTTCGCGAGCCCGAGCGACAGCATCGCCTCGATGCGGCTGCGCGCCTGGCCGGCCGCCTCGAGCACGCAGTCCATCGTCTCGTTATCGGTGATGCGCACGCCGTTCGCGTAGCGGCTCTCGATGCTCTGCGCCGCGAGGATCGCCTCGACCTGCGGCCGGCAGCCGTGCGCGACGATCAGCTTGATGCCGAGGCTGTGCAGCAGATTGAGGTCGTGCACGACGCCGAGGAACGATTCGTCGGCGACGACTTCGCCGCCGAACGCGATCACGAACGTGTGATCGCGAAACGCGTGCACGTAGGGCGCCGCCGCCCTGATCCAATGCACGAACGAGCGCATCGTCGCGGAGTTGACCGCCGGCTGATCGTCGGGCGTGCGGGCCATCGGCGCGGATTATAGTCCCGGCGCCTCTGCGTCCGGGAACACGTCGTGCGTCGCCTATAATCGGCGTGGATGACATCACCGCTACTTGCCGATCTCAACGCCGAGCAGCTCGCCGCCGTCACGCTGCCGCACGAGTCGGCGCTGATCCTCGCAGGAGCGGGCAGCGGCAAGACGCGCGTGCTGACGACGCGGATCGCGTGGCTGATCGCGTCCGGGCAGGCGACGCCGTTCTCGATTCTCGCGGTGACGTTCACCAACAAGGCGGCGCGCGAGATGCTGGCGCGGCTCGGTGCGCTCACTCCGGTCAGCACGCGCGGCATGTGGATCGGAACCTTCCACGGCCTCTGCAACCGGATGCTGCGGGCGCATTACCGCGACGCAGGGCTGCCGCAGCTCTTCCAGATCCTCGACACGCAGGATCAGCTCGCGCTGATCAAGCGTCTCTATCGGGCGCACGGCCTCGACGACGAGCGCTATCCGCCGCGCGACCTGCAGTGGTTCATCGCCGATGCCAAGGAGCGCGGGCTGCGTCCCAACGCGGTCGAGGCGGGCGACTCGATTGCGCGCACGAAGGTCGAGCATTACGCGCTCTACGAGGCGATGTGCGAGCGCGAGGGCGTCGTCGACTTCGCCGAGCTGCTCTTGCGAAGCGTCGAGCTCCTGGCCGGCAACGAAGCGATCCGCACGCACTACCAGCGGCGCTTCTCCGACCTCCTCGTCGACGAGTTCCAGGATACGAACGTGCTGCAGTACCGCTGGCTGCGGCTTCTCGCCGGGCCGGATGCCGCAGTGTTCGCGGTCGGCGACGACGACCAGTCGATCTACGCGTTTCGCGGCGCCAATGTCGCCAACATGCGCCATTTCGAGCGCGATTTCGCGCGCGATGGCGCCCCGGTGCGGCTGATCAAGCTCGAGCGCAATTATCGCTCGCACGGCAGCATCCTCGACGCTGCCAACGCGCTGATTCGCAACAACGCATCGCGGCTCGGCAAGAATCTGTGGACGAGCGAAGGGAAGGGTGAGCCGGTGCGGGCGTTCGCCGCGGGCACCGACCTCGACGAAGCGGCGTTCATCGTCGACGTGGTCCAGGGCCTCGTCGCCGAGGGGCTGGCACTCGACGAGATCGCGCTCCTCTACCGCAGCAACGCGCAGTCGCGCGTGCTCGAGCATGCGCTCTTCAACGCGGGCATCGCCTACCGAGTCTACGGTGGTACGCGCTTCTTCGAGCGTGCCGAGATCAAGCACGCACTCGCGTACCTGCGCCTGCTTGCCGCACCCGGCGACGATGGCGCGTTCCTGCGCGCGGTCAATTTTCCGGCGCGCGGCATCGGCGCGCGCAGCCTCGAGCATCTGCAGGACGCCGCGCGTGCGCGCGGCTCCTCGCTATGGCAGGCTGCCTGCGAAGGTGTCGTCAAGGGGCGCGCCGGAACCGCGCTCGCGGCGTTCGTCGGCACCATCGAAGGCGCGCGCGAGGCGACCGCAAAGCTGCCGCTCGGCGAGACCGTCGAGCACGTGATCGAGGTCTCCGGACTCGCCGCGCATTACCGTGCCGACCGCGACGGCGCCGAGCGGCTCGAGAACCTCGCCGAGCTCGTGAGCGCGGCCGAAGCATTCACGCGCGAGGCGGATCTCGCTGTCGATGCGCCGATAGCGCCGGCAGGCGCGGAGGCGCTCGCCGCACCCGACATGGACGAAGGCGCGACCGATCCGCTTACGGCGTTCCTCGCGCATGCCGCGCTCGAGGCCGGCGAGACGCAGGAGGCCGAAGGACGCGCGGCGCTGCAGTTGATGACGATGCACGCGGCGAAGGGTCTCGAGTTCCACACCGTGTTCGTCACCGGTCTCGAGGAGGGGCTGTTCCCGCACGACAACAGCCGCAACGAAGTCGCGGGGCTCGAGGAGGAGCGGCGGCTCATGTACGTCGCGGTGACGCGCGCACGGCGCAGGCTCTATCTGACGCTCGCGCAGACGCGCATGCTGCACGGCCAGACGCGCTACAACGTCCCGTCGCGCTTCATCGACGAGTTGCCGCGCGATCTCGTGCAATGGTTGTCGCCGCGGCGCCAGCGCAATGGAGGCGACGCCGGTTTCGCCGAACGTGCGCCACGGCGGCAGGAAGCGATCGTTGCCGGATACGGCGAGCGTGCTGCGCGCGGCTCGGCCACGCGGCCGTCGTCGGCGGCGTTGCCGGGCTGGCGCATCGGCGAGAGCGTGCGCCACGCGAAGTTCGGCCTCGGCATCATCATCGATTCCGAGGGTCACGGCAGCGACGCACGCGTGCAGGTGAACTTTCGCGATGCCGGCGTCAAGTGGCTGGCACTCGACTACGCGCGGCTCGAGCGCGCGTAGTTTGTCTAGGAAACGTGTTCGCCGGCGTGAAATACGTCGCGGTAGCTCACGTAGTCGGCGATGTGGAGCACCGTCACGAAGATCAGCACGTAGGGCAAGAGCAAGGCGCTCGCGACGAGCGGATACATCGGCGCCGGAGCGATCAGCGCGACGAGCGTCGTGATGAACGACGGAACGACGCCGCCCAGCAGGAAGACGAGCAGCGCATAGCGCAGCACCGCGCGCCAGTTGGCGAGCGCCGCGCGAAGGCTGACGCGCAGCGCCGTCGCCGCGCTCGCATCCTGAAACACGACGAGCGCAGGCGCCCACCACAGCGCGAGGATCGTCGGCAACGCGCAGAGACCCCCGAACAGCATCGCGAGCTCAACGCTCGGATCGGTGAGCGTCGCGCGCATCTGGCTCGCCGCGGCGGCCGCATCCGCATCGACCGGCGCGCCGCCGTAGAGGAGCTCGAGCAGCCGGCCGCCGTCGATCAGCGCCGTCGCCGCGATCGCGATCGCCACGCCGACGATCAGCACGACGCCGAGCGGCACGAGCGCCCACAGATTGGCGCCGAATCCGCGCGCGAGCATGCGAAGCTCCGGTCGTCCACCGCGCTCCTGCGTCCACGCCGCGGCGAGCATCCCAACCGACAGCACGGGCTTCAGGATCGGTGCGAGAAACGCTCCGATCCACGGCAGCCACTCGATCAGCGCAAGTACGAGATAGTAGGCGAGAACGAGGCCGATCCACGGCATGCGCTCGCGCGCCAGCATTCCCAGCGCGTCGACGAGCCACTGGCCGCCGCGGCGCCCCTCGTAACGCGTGAACGGGATGTCGGCAGGCTTCGGCTTCGATACGCCGGGCTGCGGGTCGTCAGCCATCCGCGGGAAGCGCCGTCGCAGTGCCTGCGCGCGAGCGCAGGATGCGCTCGAAGGGTGCCGGGTCGTGTGCGTGCGTGAGCTCGCCGGGCCGCGGCAGGTAGAGGTCATAGAGGCGCGAGACCCAGAAGCGCAGCGCCGCGGCACGTAAGAGCGCCGGCCATTGCGCGCGTTCGTCGGAAGTGAGCGGGCGCACCGCCGAATACCCGCCGAGGAGTGCCGCGACGCGCTCGGGATCGAGCGAGCCATCGGCGTGCCCGGCGACGCACCAGTCGTTCACCGCGATCGCGAGATCGTAGGCGAGGAAATCGGTGGCGGCGAAGCCGAAATCGATGATTCCCGTGACGCGCGTTCCGCAGAAGAGCACGTTGTCGCAGAAGAGGTCGCCGTGAATCGCGCCCTTCGGCAGGCGCCCCTTGCCGAAACCGGTCAGGAACCTGACCTCACCGGCGAGTAGCTCGTTCTGCTCGACGCTGAGATACGGGCGCACGGCGCGCGCCGCCTGGCGCCACCACGCCGGGCCGCGGCGATTGGTAAGGCGCGCACGGTAGCTTTGTGCGGCGACGTGCAGGCGCGCGAGCGCGTTGCCGACCGACGCGCAGTGCGCAGGCGTCGGCCGCTCGACGGCGACGCCGTCGATGCGGCTCACGAGTCCGGCGGGCCGACCGTTCAGCGTCGAGAACAGCGCGCCGGTGCGGTCGGCGGCCGGCATCGGCGCTTCGACGCCGGCGCGCGCGAGGTGCGCCATCAGATTGAGGTAGA
Source organism: Casimicrobiaceae bacterium (assembly GCA_036379595.1). Lineage (GTDB taxonomy): Bacteria > Pseudomonadota > Gammaproteobacteria > Burkholderiales > Casimicrobiaceae > VBCG01. Next base: position 4,459 of record DASVGI010000102.1, read on the forward strand.
ACGGCAGCTCGTCCGCAGGCATCCGCTCGTAGAGCGTCAGCACGTAGCGGCCGCGCGTCGTCGTGACGAAGTAGTTGGTGTTCTCGATGCCGGCTGCGATCGGCGCGAGCTCGACCAGCTCTCCCAGCGGATAGCGCGTGAGCCATGCGGCGAGCTCTTCGGTGGTAACGGCCGTGTAGACGGACATGGCGATGCCGGGCGCGCACGTCGCGCGTCGCGTTCGGATCGAGTATCGAGATCAGGCTAGAAGGTGAACAACACCCACAGCGGAACCATGAGCGTCGAATCGATGCTGTCGCGTCGCGCGAAGGTTCCGCCGGCCGCATCGGGAATCAGGTAGTACGGTCGCCCATGCGGAGGCGTCACGCGAATATACCGCAACTGGCCGTTGATCCGCACTTCCTCGACCACCTGCTTGTCGCGATGAATGACGGTGACCTGCGGCGCTTCATCGGCGTCCGCATCACCGCGATCGGCAGGTGGCGGCGGCGGCGTGACAGCAGCGGGAAGAGGCGGCGGTGGCTGCGCCGGACCGGGCCGTTGCTCCGGAGCCGTCGGCTGTACCGGTGCGGACGGCTGCGCCGCTGCAGGAGGTGCGTTCGTCCCCTGCGCCTCGGCGAGCAGCGCCGGTGCCCACAGGACCTGCGCCATGACGAGCGCGGCGGCCATGGCCGGCCTGCGCATGCGGGAGAGAATCGGATTTCGCATCGCGTGCAACCCGGTGCATTGCGCACGCGTCTATTCTACCAAATCACAGGTTCAACATCTTCTCGCGCACTTCGCGCGATGGCTGGAAGCCGCGCGTCTCGTAGAACTGGAAGATCGCGTCGACGACCGCGTCCGGCTCGTCGATGACCTTCATCAGCTCGATGTCTGCGGGCGAGATCATCCCCTCGCCGACGAGGCGATCGCGCATCCAGTCGAGCAGTCCGCCCCAGAACGACGAGCCGACGAGGATGATCGGAATCCGATGGCCCTTGCCGGTCTGCACGAGCGTCAGGCATTCGGAGAGCTCGTCGAGCGTGCCGTAGCCGCCCGGAAGGACGACGTAGGCGGAGGCGAAGCGCGCGAACATCATCTTGCGCGCGAAGAAATAGCTGAACGAGAGACTGATGTCCTGGTAGCGATTGCCCGACTGCTCGTTGGGCAGCAGGATGTTGAGGCCGATCGCCGGAGAGCGGCCTTCGTATGCGCCCTGATTGGCCGCCTGCATCAGGCCCGGACCGCCGCCCGAGATCACCGAGAAGCCGGCGTCGGAGAGCTTGCGCGCGATCGTCTTCGCAGTCACGTAATAGCGATGACCGGGTCCGATGCGCGCGCTTCCGAACATGCTGA
>DASVGI010000103.1:0-3289 GCA_036379595.1 Casimicrobiaceae bacterium
GGCCGTGGGACGAGTGCGCAGCGCATTGGCTCGCCGGCAGCGGGCTGCGCGCCCGTCGGACGCCGCGCAGGGCTTGTTGCGGCGAGCGGCCGCCAGCGCGGTCGGGGTGCGCCGCGCGCGAGTGGGAGTGCCTGCCGCCGCGGGTGGCGCGGGGAGCCCAGCACCCCTTCGCGGCCGCCGCAGTCGCACACCTGGCGAGTCCGCGCCGGGCACCCGCAGGCAGGCGTTCACGGACTCCGAGCGCGCAGCGCATTGGGCCGCCGGCAGCGGGGTGCGCAGCACCGCGCGAACGCACGAGCGCGCAGCGCATCGGGCCGCCGGCAGCGGGCGCCATGGCACGGGGCAGAGGCACGAGCGCGCAGCGCATTGGCCCACCACCGTCGGGCTAGGCACAATCGCGGTGCGCGCCATCGCGGTGCGCGCCATCGGGTCGCTCATGCCGCCTCCCCGATGATGCGCACCTCAGGCTCCAGGTCGATGCCGGTCTGCGCATGCACCGTTGCGCGCACGTGCGCGATCAGCGCCTCGATGTCCGCGGCGCGCGCGCGGCGCGCGGGATTGACGATGAAGTTCGCGTGCTTCTCGGAGACTCGCGCACTGCCGATCGCGAATCCCTTGAGGCCGCAGGCCTCGATCAGGCGCGCGGCATGATCGCCGGGCGGATTGCGGAACACGCTGCCCGCGTTGGGCAGTCCGAGTGGCTGCGTCGCGATCCGCCGCGCGAGGAGCGCCTTGATCTCTTCACGCGCGCGGCCGGCATCGCCGAAGGCGAAGCGGAACCACGCAGCGGTGAAGATCGCGCGTAGCGGCGCGCCATCCTTCTCGCGCACCGTGCGATAGCCGATCGTGAAGTCGTCGCGATCGCGCACGTCGAAGCGACCGTCGCGGCCGAGCACCTCGACGCGCACGACGTGATTCCACGTCTCACCGCCGTAGCAGCCCGCGTTCATTGCGAGCGCGCCGCCGACGGTGCCGGGAATGCCGGCGAGGAAAGCCGCGTCGCTGCAGCCGCGCGTGGCGGCGAAGCGTGCGAGCTTCGGCGCGGCGAGTCCGGCTTCGGCGTAGACGAGCCCGTCGGCGACGGCGTACGCAGCGCCCGGATCGTGCAGCACGATGACCGCACCGCGCACGCCGCCATCGCGGATCAGCACGTTGCTGCCGAGCCCGATGACGGTGACCGGCGCCCCGATCGGCCACGCGCGCAGGAACGCGGCGAGATCGTCGCGGTCGGCCGGAACGTACAAGGCCTCCGCGGTCCCCCCCGCGCGCCAGCTCGTATGCCGCGCGAGCGGAGCATTGCGCGACAGCGTGCCGCGCAGCTCGGAGGACGCGAGCGCCTCGTTCATGCGGATGAGCGGCTCGTTCGTTCGCGTGAGCGGCTCGTTCGCTCGCGTGAGCGGCTCGTTCATTCGCATGGCCCGCCCGTGAGTTGCGCAGCCACCGCGCCGATCGATCCGGCACCCATCGTGATCACCACGTCGCCGTCGCGCACGATCCCGCACAGCGCCGGCGCCACCTCGCCGACGGTCTCGACGAAGACCGGCTCGACGCGCCCGGCAACGCGCACGGCGCGCGCGAGCGCGCGCCCGTCGGCGGCGACGATCGGCGCTTCGCCTGCGGGATAGACGTCGGTCAGCACCAGCGCATCGGCCGACGACAGCACGCGGACGAAATCCTCGAAGAGATCGCGCGTGCGGGTGTACCGGTGCGGCTGGAACGCGAGCACGACGCGCCGGCCGGGAAAGGTGTCGCGCGCAGCGGCGATCGTCGCCGCCATCTCGGCCGGGTGATGGCCGTAGTCGTCGACGAGCGCGAAGCGGCCGCCTTTGCACGCGACGTCGCCGTAGCGCTGGAAGCGCCGGCCGACACCCTTGAACTCGGCGAGCGCGCGCACGATCGCCTCGTCGGGAACACCGACTTCGCGCCCGACCGCGATCGCCGCGAGCGCGTTGCGCACGTTGTGCAGGCCCGGCAGCGCGAGCTCGACTGCGAGCGGAGGAGCCGCCGTTGCGCGAACCGAGAAGCGCGTCCTGCCGTCGCGGCTCGTGACGTCGAAGGCGCGCAGCATCGCGTCGTCAGCGAGCCCGTACGACACGACCGGCTTCGCGACAGCGGGCGCGATCTCGCGCAGGTTGGCGTCGTCGAAGCAGAGCACCGCGACGCCGTAGAACGGCAGTCGCTGGAGAAAGTCGACGAACGCGCGCTTCAGCTTGCCGAAATCCTGGTCGTAGGTTTCGAGGTGATCGGCGTCGATGTTGGTGACGACGGCAATGACCGGCGAGAGGTACAGGAACGACGCGTCCGATTCATCGGCTTCGGCGACCAGGAATTCGCCACTGCCGAGCCGCGCGTTGGCATCGGCCGACAAGAGGCGCCCGCCGATGACGAACGTCGGATCGAGCCCGCCCTCGGCGAGCACCGATGCGATCAAGCTGGTGGTCGTCGTCTTGCCGTGCGTTCCCGCCACGGCGATGCCCTGCTTCAGGCGCATCAGCTCGGCCAGCATCAACGCGCGCGGCACCACCGGCACGCCACGCTCGCGCGCCGCGATGACCTCGGGGTTGTCGGGCGCAACGGCGGTTGACACGACGACCGCGTCGGCGCCCGCGACGTGCTCGGCGCGGTGGCCGATCGCGACGTCGATGCCGAGCGCGCGCAGCCGCTTCGTCGCCGCGCCGTCGGTGAGATCGGAGCCGGTCACGCGATAGCGCAGCGTCGCCAGCACCTCGGCGATTCCGCTCATGCCGGCGCCGCCGATGCCGACGAAGTGCAGGTGCTTGACCTTGTGCCGCATCGGCTCAGCCCCTCTCCGCGCTGCGCCGCGCCGCCTCGGGCGCCTCGGGCGCATCGGGTCGGACGCCGGCGAGCTCGAGACACGCCGCGGCGACACTGTCGGCCGCATCGCGCTTGCCGACGGCGCGCGCTGCCCGCGCCATCGTCTGCGCATCGGCGCGCGTCAACGCCGCGAGAATCCCGGCGAGCGGCCGATCCGGCGCGGTGAGCTCGGCCTGGCTCATGACGATCGCCGCCCCGGCATCGAGCAGGAATTTTGCGTTCGCGCTCTGCTCGTCGGCGATCGCTCCCGGAAGCGGCACGATCACCGCGCCGAGGCCGACGGCGGCGAGCTCGGCCACGGTCAGCGCGCCACCGCGGCAGACGACGAGGTCGGCCCACGCGTAGCGCGCGGCCATGTCGTCGATGAACGCGACGCACTCGGCATCGACGCCCGCGTTCCGGTACGCAGCCTCGAGCGCCGCGAGATTGCGCGTCCCCGCCTGATGGACAACAC
>DASVGI010000104.1:0-3511 GCA_036379595.1 Casimicrobiaceae bacterium
CATTTAGCGCGCGCGCCGATCAGCGCGTCGGTGCACTGCGACAAGCAGCGAATTTTCCCCATCGGAGCTCCGACGGATTAGCGAGCCGATTTCGGCCGTTCGCGCTATGAATTTCGACGCAGGTCGCGCGAACGGCGATGCGAACCGAACATGGCACGTGCGTTGCTTAGCAGGTATCGAAGAGAGACGATTCTTTCCCAGCATCAGGTCGATCGACATGGACACTTTCTCGCCCGAGCTTTCGCAATGGCTGCGCGGCATGGCCGACGAGCACGCGACGGACGCGGGCGGCAAGCGCCGCGCCGACGATCTCGCCGAGCTCGCGCAGGAAGCTGCGCTCGAAGAGCTCGCCGAGAGAATCAACGCCGCGCGCAGCGTCGTGTAGGCGATTACCGCTCCGGAGCGCTCGCGCTTCGGAGCTTCGCGGGTGCTGTCGCGCCCGTGCGTGCCGGACCCCCTTGCCCGCCTCCTCCTGCGGGCTTTTTTTGTCCGCTACACCGCGACCGCGGCGCGCAGCGGCGGATGCGGCGCGTAGTCGGCGAACTCGATGTCCTCGAAGCGATAGTCGAAGAGCGTCGCGGGCTTCCGGTGCAGGACGAGGCGCGGCAGCGGACGCGGCTCGCGGGCGAGCTGGATATCCGCCTGCTCGAGGTGGTTGACGTACAGATGACAGTCGCCGCCGCTCCAGACGAACTCTCCCGCCTCGAGGTCGCACTGCGCGGCGACGAGGTGGGTGAGGAGCGCGTAGGACGCAATGTTGAACGGCACGCCGAGGAAGATGTCGGCGCTGCGCTGGTAGAGCTGGCACGACAGCCGCCCGCCGGCGACGTAGAACTGGAACAACAGGTGGCACGGCGGCAGCTTCATCTTCGGAAGCTCGGCGACGTTCCACGCCGAGACGATCAGCCGGCGTGAATCGGGGTTGCGGCGAATCTCGGCGACGACGTCCGCCATCTGGTCGATGCTTCGCCCATCGGCACCCGGCCAGCTTCGCCACTGGTGCCCGTAGATCGGCCCGAGCTCACCATCGGCGTCGGCCCATTCGTCCCAGATCGACACGCCGGCGGCCTGCAGCGAGCGCACGTTGGTCTCGCCGCGCAGAAACCACAGGAGCTCGTGCACGATCGACTTCGTGTGCAGCTTCTTCGTCGTGACGAGCGGAAACCCTCGCGCGAGATGGAAGCGCATCTGGTAGCCGAATACCGACAGCGTTCCCGTTCCGGTGCGGTCGTCCTTGCGATGCCCGTGCTCGCGGACGTGGCGCATGAAGGCGAGGTAGGGTTGCACGGCTCAGGAGCGAGGAGTGGGGATCGAGGATCGAGGAGTGGGGATCGAGGGTCAGGCCTCGTCGGGGTCGGGATCGTCGATCGGCGCTCCGGCGCGCAGCCGGCTCACGACGTCGGCCGGCGCCTGCGCGGCGATGCGCGGCGTCGCGACGCTGACATCGGCGTTCTGCGCGCGGTGGCGCAGCGCGTGGTCCATCAGCACGCACGCGAGCATCGCCTCGGCGATCGGCGTCGCGCGAATGCCGACGCAGGGATCGTGGCGGCCGTGCGTGTTGACGATGACGGGTGCTCCCGCCTTGTCGATCGAATGGCGGTCGAGACGGATCGACGACGTCGGCTTCACGGCGATCGCGACGACGATGTCCTGTCCGGTGGAGATGCCGCCGAGGATGCCGCCGGCGTGGTTGCTCGCAAAGCCTTCGGGCGTCATCTCGTCGGAGTGCTCGCTGCCGCGCTGGGTCACCGCGCGGAACCCGGCGCCGATCTCGACACCCTTCACCGCGTTGATGCCCATCATCGCCTGCGCGATGTCCCCGTCGAGCTTGCCGTAGACCGGCTCGCCCCAGCCTACCGGCACGCCGCTCGCGACGACCTCGATGCGCGCGCCGCACGAGTCTCCCGACTTGCGCAGCCGGTCCATCCAGGCCTCGAGCTTCTCGATCATCGACGCGTTGGCAGCGAAGAACGGGTTCTCGTCGACGTGCTGCCAGCCCTCGAACGCAATCGAATTCGGGCCGAGCCGGGTCATGTGGCCGCGGATCGCCACACCATAGCGCTCGGCGAGCCATTTCCTCGCGACCGATCCGGCGGCGACACGCACCGCCGTCTCGCGCGCCGACTGGCGTCCGCCGCCGCGGTAATCGCGGATGCCGTACTTGTGCCAGTAGGTGTAGTCGGCGTGGCCGGGGCGGAACGTGTCCGCGATGTTCGCGTAGTCGCGGCTCTTCGCATCCTCGTTGCGGATCAGGAGCGCGATCGGCGTGCCGGTCGTGCGCCCCTCGAACACGCCGGAGAGGATCTCGACGCGGTCGGGCTCGCGGCGCTGGGTGACGTGGCGCGAGGTCCCGGGTCGGCGCCGATCGAGGTCCTTCTGGATGTCGGCTTCCGCCAGCGCGAGGCCGGGCGGACAGCCATCGATCACGCAGCCGATCGCCGGTCCGTGCGATTCGCCGAACGAGGTGACGCAGTAGAGCGTGCCGAACGTATTGCCGGACATGCGGGAAATCCTAGCACGCGCAGTCGCGTGCGCATGCGCCTGGGGAGTTCTGCAATGCGGTGTGTCCCGGCATTGCAGAGCCTCTTTACCGTGCGTCGCCGCGCAATTCGCCGACGATCGCCTGCAGCGCTTCGGGAGTCGCGCGCGCGGCGTCGATCGGCGCGGCGACGACGAGGTCGATCGGCGCGAATGCGCGACGCAGGCGCGCGAGCGCCCGGCGTGGCCCGGCGCGCGAGAAGAGGCTTCCCCACAGGCCGCGCAGCGCCATCGGCACGACCGGCGCCGGCATCGCGTCGATGATCTGCTGAACGCCGGGACGGAAGCGGTTGAGGTCGCCGCTCTCGGTGAGACGGCCCTCGGGGAAGATCCCGACCACCTCGCCCGCGGCGAGTGCGTCCTGCGCGGCGCGGATGGCGCGCTCCTTGAGCTTCGGGTCGACCTTCGCCGATGCGATCGGGATCGCGCGCATCGCGCGGAAGATGAACGAGAGGATCGGGATGCGGAAGATCTGGTGATCCATCACGAAGCGGATCGGGCGATGCACGCAGGCGCTGATCACCATCGCGTCGACGTAGCTCACGTGATTGCACACCAGCACGCACGGTCCGTCGTCCGGGATGTGATCGAGCCCGTGATTGCGGACGCGATAGACGCTGTGGATCAGGAGCCACGCGAGGAAGCGCATCAGGAACTCGGGCACCACCGTGTAGATGTAGATCGCGACCAGGCCGTTCAGGATGCCGACAACGAGGAAGAGCTCTGGGATCGTCAGGCCCGCTTCGAGGAGCGCGATCGCGACGATCGCCGAGACGATGATGAAGATGGCGTTGAGGATGTTGTTCGCGGCGATGATCCGCGACCGGTGCGACGGCTGCGAGCGCGTCTGGATCAGCGTGTAGAGCGGCACCGTATAGAAGCCGCCGAACACGCCGAGCAGCACGATGTCGACGACCACCCGCCAGCTCGCCGAGTGACCGAGGAACGCGGCCACGCCGCTCGTTCCCGCCGG
>DASVGI010000105.1:0-3048 GCA_036379595.1 Casimicrobiaceae bacterium
CGTCGACCGGCCACATCCGCGCGATGTGGTCGCACCACCCCGCCGGACGCCCGGTCACCGGCACGACGATGCGCCCGGCGTCGCGCAGGTGCTCGAGCGCGGTATAAGCCTGCGCGGTGAGCTTGCCGTTCGTCGTCAGCGTGTCGTCGATGTCGGTCAGCACGTAGCGGATGCCGCGACGCACGTGCTCGGGCATCGCGGCGAGTGGGGCGGGGCGCGCGGCAGCAGCGCCTGGCCCGACGCGCGGTGGTGTCGCACTCATCCGAGTCGCGCAGCGACGCGCTCGCGCTGCGCTGCAGTCATCGGCAGGCCGCACTTGGTGCGCCGCCACAGCACGTCGTCGGCATCGTGCGCCCATTCCTCGGCGACGAGCCACGCGACCTCGCGTTCGGTCAACCCCGCGCCGAAGTCCTCGCCGAGATCCGCCGCGGCCTTCGCGTCGCCGAGCACCGCCGTCGCGCGCGTGCCGTGCCGGCGCGCGATGCCGCGCAGAAGTCCCGGATCGAGCGCCGGATAGCGGCGACAGAGCTCGGCGAGCCACGCCGCACGGTCGCGCTGCGGCAGGTCGCCCCCGGGGAGCGCCGGTCCGCTCGTCCACGCCGGCCCCATGCCCGGGAGAAATCGAGCGAGCTCGGCGAGCGCCGCCTCGGCAAGCCTGCGATACGTGGTGATCTTGCCGCCGTAGATCGACAGGAGCGGCGCTCCCGCGCCGACCGTCTCGGTCTTCAGCACGTAGTCGCGCGTCACCGACGAAGGATCGCTCGCGCCGTCGTCGTAGAGCGGGCGCACGCCGCTGTAGGTCCACACGATGTCGCTCGCAGCGAGCGGTCGCACGAGGTAGGCGTTGGCGATCGCGAGAAGGTAATCGGTCTCGGCCGCGTCGATCGCCGGCGTCGTCGGCGAATCCACCGGAATGTCGGTGGTGCCGATCAGCGAGTAGCGGTCCTGGTACGGGATCACGAACACGATGCGCCGGTCGGCGTTCTGCAGGATATACGCGTGATCGGCCTCGTGCACGCGCGGCACGACGACGTGGCTTCCCTTGACGTGGCGCACGTTGGCTTCGGCGCGCGCGCCGCGGATGTCGCCGAGGACCTCCGCGACCCACGGCCCGGCCGCGTTCACGAGCACGCGCGCCTGCACTTCGAATTCGGCGCCGCCGCGCGGCGCGATCGTCGCCTGCCAGGCTCCGTCGAGATTGCGCGCACCGGTGAAGCGCGTGCGCGTGCGGATGTCGGCGCCGCGCGCGCGCGCGTCGATCGCGTTCGCGACGACGAGCCGCGCGTCGTCGACGCGCGCGTCGGAGTAGACGAACCCGCTCTTGAACGACGGCTTCAGCCCGGCGCCGTACGCGCCGTCGAGCGTCACTGCGCCCGACCGCGGCAGCGTCTGGCGTCCGCCAAGGTGGTCGTAGAGGAAGAGCCCGGCGCGGATCATCCACTTCGGCCGCAGGTGCGGCTCGTGCGGCAGCACGAAGCGCAGCGGCTCGACGAGGTGCGGCGCGATGCGCAGCATCACCTCGCGCTCGGCGAGCGCCTCGGCAACGAGCCTGATCTCGTAGTGCTCGAGATAGCGCAGACCGCCGTGAATCAGCTTGGTGCTCGCGGACGATGTGTGCTCGGCGAGATCGTCCTGCTCGACGACGAGCACCGAGAGCCCCCGCCCGACGGCGTCGCGCGCGATCCCGACGCCGTTGATCCCACCGCCGACGATCAGGAGGTCGTAGGTCTTCGTCTCCATGTCAGGGGCGCATTATCGCGGCTCGCGGCGCCGCGCCGAACGCGGCGCGGATAATCGGAGGCTTGCGCATAATCGCAGGCTTGCCGCCACCTTCTTCCCGCCGGCCATGATGATCATTCCCGAAGTCGCTGCGATCGAAGCCGAGGCGCGCTGCTGGCGCCGACACCTCCATGCTCACCCCGAGACCGCGTTCGAGGAGCGCGACACCGCAGCGTTCGTCGCCGAGCGGCTGCGCGATTTCGGCCTGCCGGTTCACACCGGGCTCGCGAAGACCGGAGTCGTCGGCGTGCTCTCGGCCGGCGCGTCGAAGGAGGCGATCGGCCTGCGCGCCGATCTCGACGCGCTGCACATCGTCGAGCGCTCGGGCGTCGAGCACCGCTCGCGCAACGAAGGCCGGATGCATGCCTGCGGCCACGACGGGCACACGGCGATGCTGCTCGCCGCGGCGCAGGCGCTCGCGAAGCGGCGGCGCTTCGACGGCACCGTGTATTTCATCTTCCAGCCGGCCGAGGAGAACGAGGGCGGCGGGGGCGTGATGGTCGAGGAAGGGCTCTTCGAGCGCTTCCCTATGCGCGCCGTCTACGGCATGCACAACTGGCCGCGGCGCGCGGCCGGCACGTTCGCGCTGCGCGACGGCCCGCTGATGGGCGCGTACGACGTGTTCGAGATCGTCGCGACGGGCAAGGGTGCGCACGCCGCGATGGCGTATCAGGGCAGGGACCCGATGCTGTTCGCGTCGCATGCGATCGCCGCGCTGCAGACGATCGTCTCGCGCAACGTCCATCCGATGGACGCGGCGGCGGTGAGCGTCACACAGGTGCACGCCGGCGATACCTGGAACGTGATTCCCGAGCAGGTGATCCTGCGCGGCACCGTGCGCACGTTCACGCGCGAAGTGCAGGACCTGATCGAGCGGCGGATGCGCGGCATCGTCGACGGTGTCGCGGCGACGTTCGACATGCAGGCGACGCTGCGCTACGAGCGGCGCTACCCGGCGACGGTCAACAGCCCCGAGGAGACCGCGCACGCGGCGCGTGCCGCCGAGGCGGTCGTCGGCGCCGCCAACGTCGATCGCGCACCGGTGCCCGAGATGACGAGCGAGGATTTCGCGTTCATGCTGCAGGCGAAGCCGGGATGCTATGTCTGGCTCGGCGCCGGCGCAGGCGACAATCCCCCCGGCCTGCACAACCCGCAGTACGACTTCAACGACGACGTGCTCGCGCTCGGCGCGAGCTACTGGGTGGCGCTCGTCGAGCAACAGCTTGCCTGAATGGGGTCAGGTCTTGCCTTTTGCCTCCACCGCGGTGG
>DASVGI010000106.1:0-26117 GCA_036379595.1 Casimicrobiaceae bacterium
CCGCGCCATCCGTTGGTCGACGGCACCGAGACGACGCAGCCCGAGTTCTCGTTCTGGTTCAGCGACGTCGGCTTCGGCGTCGAGAACTACGGCACCGACCCCGAGATCGAGATCGACAACGCGCCGCAGGACGCGCGTGCAGGGCGCGACCGCCAGCTCGAGGTCGCGCTCGAGACGGCACTCGCCCGCGCGGGCGCGCCGGGATCCTCGCGGCCGACGTTCGGGTCGCGGCCGAACCTGCGGTCGGGCGCCCTGCCGCCTAGACGGTGATCGATCGGCGTTCGCACCGGATCGCGTCTTCGGTGCGATGCGGCTACGGATGCGTCGAACGCTTGAGCCAGTCGACGGTGCCGGGCACGCGCGCCTCCTTCGTCTGCACGCGCGCGTAGTGCACGAGCGCGCCTTTGCTCGTCACCGAGTAGAGCGTCTGCTTGCCCTCGTCCTCGTCGCCCTCGCGCACCGAGCGGTCGACGAGGCCATGCTTCTCGAAGTCGCGAAGCACCTTCTGGAATGCCTCGGTCGACAGCGATCTGAGATCGTTCACCCGGAATACCGGGTAATCGCCGGGGCCGAACGTCCCGGCGAACTGGGGGCCCATCGCCGTGTCGAGCACTGTCCACGCGTCGGTCTGGATGCGCGACTGCAGCGAGCGGTATTGATCCACCGTTTCCGTACGCAGCCACGTCTCGAAGCGGCGCGCCTTGCCTGCGTCGTTCGGCGGTGCGATGCCGCTGTCGAACACCTCGGTACAGTAATTGTCGCCATACGACAGCAGATCGCGCAGGTTGAAGTTGAGTACCTTGTAGAGCTCGTTGAAGCTCGCCGCCATCATCGGCAGATACGTTCGGGCCGGGTCGACGGCGAACTCGCTTATGCGGCTCTGCAGGACGGCATCGGTTGCTTCCGGACTCAGGTGATTCACCTCGACCACCGGGCGCGTCGTGAAGCCGTTCAGCCTCGGCGACGACGCGATGCTGTGGACCACGCCATGCGCGCCGCAGAACACCCAACGCAGGCCGACGGTGTTGAACAGCCGATCGCGCAGCGCCTCGAGCGTCGCACGCGCCTTCGCCGTCGTCTCGAGCAACTCGAGATTGTCGACGATGCAGACGACCCCGCCGTTGCCGTGCGTGCGGAAGATCTCCTTCAGCCAGCCCGCGATGCGGTTCTCGAAGCCGCTGATCGCGAAGCCCGACGATGCGTTGGGCGCGATGCCCATGCCCGCGCTGACCCCGCCGAGCCCCATCGAGAATGCCTTGGCGCGCGGCGAGTTGAGCCAGTTGTCGACCTGACCCATGCCTTCCATGCTGAGGCCGAGACCTTTCATCTGCTCCGAGAGCTCGAGCAGTGTCTGTGCGACCGCGGTGAACACGCGCAGCGTGAATGACTCGGTGGTATCGGCCTTGTCGAGCTGGAACGTCTGCCGGCAGGGGATCAGCAGTTGGTCGGTCTCGCCGCGCGTGAACGCCTTGAAGCACTTGTGCGCGGCGATGTTGACGAGGCTCGTCTTGCCGAACCCGACCGGACCTTCGACGCAGGTGATCTTCTTCTGCTTGTGCAGGCGGCGGCAGACGACGTCGAGCTCGCCCTCGCGGCCGACCAGGAGCCGCTCGCCACGGTCGTCGGGATTGAGCGCCGTGGGCTGAAGTGGATTCTCGAGGAACCCCCAATCGACGTAGTAGTCGCGCACGCCTTGCCTCCCGGAGCGTCCGGACGCCCGTATCCCGCGTCGCACCCGAACGCGCATTCGAGCGTATCACTTCCCGTCGAGGCTCGCGCGTGGAGGAGGATAATGCCCAGTGGCCGGAACACGCGGCACCGACGTCATGAACGCCCGCCATCTCGTCCCGGCACTCGTGCTCGTCCCGGCGCTCGCGCTCGGATCCGCGCACGCGGCGATCGCGGGCCGGGCCCAGCCGGCGCACTCGATCGCGGCGGCACCGGTCGTCACGCTGCATGTGGACGGCGTGATCGGCCCGGCGACGGCCGAATACGTGAAGCGCGGGCTCGCACGCGCAGTCGCCGACCACGCGCAACTCACCGTCCTGACTCTCGATACGCCCGGCGGGCTCGATCTGTCGATGCGCGAGATCGTGCAGGCGATCCTCGCGTCACCGGTGCCGGTCGCAGGCTACGTCGCTCCGTCGGGAGCGCGCGCGGCGAGCGCCGGCACGTTCATCCTTTATTCGTGCCACGTCGCGGCGATGGCTCCGGGCACCAACGTCGGCGCCGCATCGCCCGTGTCGATCGGGATCGGCGCAAGCGCTCCCGCGCCGGCCCCGACTCCGTCGCCTACCCCGTCGCCGACCGCTGCACCCAGCGGCGGAAACGCCTTTGCGCCGACGACGGCACCCGGCGCCGGTAACACCTCCGCGCCGGCCAGATCACCCGGAGCAGGCGGCCCCCTGGCGCCGCCGCCCTCCGCCGACGTGCACGAGCGCAAGGCGATGCAGGACGCGGCAGCCTACATCCGCAGTCTCGCGCAACTTCGCGGCAGGAACGTCGAATGGGGCGAGCGCGCGGTCTACGATGCGGCCAGCCTCTCGGCCGACGAAGCATTGAAGATGAAGGTCGTCGATCTCGTCGTCGCGAGCGAAGCTGACCTGTTGAAGGCACTCGACGGGAGGTCCTTCGCGGTGCCTGGCGGCGTGCGCACGCTCCATGTCGCGCACGCGCCGGTCGTCGCGTTCAACCCCGACTGGCGTTTTCGCGTGCTCACCGCGATCACCGATCCCAGCCTCGCGACGATCCTGATGCTGATCGGCATCTACGGGCTGATCTTCGAGTTCGGTCATCCGGGCCTCGTGTTCCCGGGAGTGATCGGCGCGCTCTCGCTCCTCGTCGGGCTCTATGCGCTGCATCTGCTTCCGGTCAATTACGCGGGCCTCGCGCTGATGGCGCTCGGCATCGCCTTCATGATCGGCGAGGTGTTCGTCCCTGCCTACGGGTCGCTCGGCGTCGGAGGTATCGTCGCGTTCGTCGTCGGTGCGATGATGCTGTTCGACACCGGGGTTCCGGGGTTCGGATTGCCGATCTCGCTCGTCGTCGTGCTGGCGCTCGCGAGCGCCGCGTTCGTCATCACGGTCGTGCGGATGGCCGTGCGCGCGCGCCGCGCGCCGCTCGTGAGCGGAGTCGGCTCGCTCGTCGGTGCGCACGGAGAAGTGGTCGAGGCCGCCGGGGGCACCGAGGGGACATGGGCGACGCTGCGCGGCGAGACCTGGCAGGTGACTTCAAAGGCCCGGCTCGCTCCGGGCCAGAAGGTGAAGGTCGTGGCGATGGACGGCATGCGGCCCCGCGTCGAGCCGCTCGAAGGCGACTGACATGAAACGCAGAGGAGGCTGAAATGGGATTCCTGAGCCCGGTGGTCGTGCTGGTCCTGATCGTGGCGTTTCTCGCGTCGTCGCTGCGCGTGCTGCGCGAGTACCAGCGCGGCGTCGTGTTCCAGCTCGGCCGCTTCTGGAAGGTGAAGGGGCCGGGGCTCGTAATCCTCGTGCCGGTGATGCAGCAGATGGTGCGTGTCGAGCTTCGCACCGTCGTGCTCGACGTGCCGAGCCAGGACGTGATCTCGCGCGACAACGTGTCGGTCAAGGTCAACGCCGTCGTCTACTTCCGCGTCGTCGACCCGCAGAAGGCGATCATCGAGGTCGAGAACTTCCTGATGGCGACCTCGCAGCTCGCACAGACGACGCTGCGCTCGGTGCTCGGCAAGCACGACCTCGACGAGATGCTGTCGCAGCGCGAGAAGCTCAACGTCGACATCCAGCAGACGCTCGACGCGCAGACGCTCTCGTGGGGGATCAAGGTGTCGAACGTCGAGATCAAGCACGTCGACATCAACGAGACGATGATCCGCGCGATCGCGCGCCAGGCCGAGGCCGAGCGCGAGCGGCGCGCGAAGGTGATTCACGCCGAGGGCGAGCTGCAGGCGGCGCAGAAGCTCTACGAGGCGGCGCAGGTGCTCGCGCAGCAGCCGCAGGCGCTGCAGCTTCGCTACCTCGAAACGCTGACGGTGATCGCCGCCGACAAGAACTCGACGATCATCTTCCCGCTGCCGATGGACGTCATCACGCCGCTGATGAAGCTCGTCGAGCAGAAGACGGGCGGCGCCGGCACTGGGGCAGGGTGATCGCAGGCTCGTTGCAGTCCGAGCGATGCCCGCCGTTCCCCCCGAGATCCGCTATCGCGTGCGCGTCGTCCGCGGCGACGACATCGCGATCGGCCCCGGCAAGGTCGACCTTCTCGAAGCGATCGATGCGGCGGGGTCGATCACCGCGGCGGCGAAGCAGCTCGGCATGTCGTATCGCCGCGCGTGGCTGCTGGTCGACACGATGAACCGCTGCTTCACCGAGCCGCTGGTCGTCGCCGAATCCGGGGGCAGCCGCGGCGGCGGGGCACAACTCACCGCGTCCGGTCGCGAGGTGGCGCGCCGCTACCGGGCGATGCAGGCGAAGGCCGCCGCCGCCGCCGCGGCGGACCTCGAAGCGATCACGCGTCTTCTCGCCTGATGCCCGGCGCAGGGCGGGCCCGCTGCGGACTTCGCCCCACGCGGTCGACGCCACGGTTGCGCGGACGCGGGAGCGCCGGGGCGAATGCGGTAGGATGACCGGCCCACTGCTTCATCCTTCGCGCGATGGATTTTGCTTTCGTTCTCGATCCGCTGCCGCAGATCAAGGCCTACAAGGACAGCACGGTCGCGATGATGCGTGCGCTGGCCGCACGCAGGCACAACGTGCACGCGCTCGAGCAGCGCGACCTCTACTGGCGCGACGGCGAGACGCGCGCGTCGGCGCGGCCGCTGGTACTCGCTGCCGACGATCACGACTGGTACGCGGCCGGCGAGCCCGTCGATCGACCGCTCACCGCGTTCGACGCGATCCTGATGCGCAAGGATCCTCCGTTCGACATGGAATACGTCTACTCGACCTATCTTCTCGAAGCGGCCGAGGCGGCGGGCGCCCGCGTGTACAACCGGCCGCAGGCGCTTCGCGACTACAACGAGAAGATGTCGATCGCGCATTTTCGCGAGTTCACCACGCCATCGCTCGTCGCGCGCGACGCGCGCCTCATCGACGCGTTCATCGACGAGCATCGCGACGTCGTCGTCAAGCCGCTCGACGGCATGGGCGGAACGTCGGTGTTCCGCGTGCGGCACGACGACCCGAACCGCAACGTCATCGTCGAGACGGTGTCGCAGCTCGGCGCGCGCTCGGTGATGGCGCAGCGCTTCATTCCCGAGATCGTCGACGGCGACAAGCGCATCCTGCTGATCGCCGGGAAGGTGGTGCCCTGGTCGCTCGCGCGCATTCCGCGCCCGGGCGAGACACGCGGCAATCTCGCCGCAGGCGGACGCGGCGTCGCGCAGCCACTGTCGCCTCGCGATCGCGAGATCGGCGAAGCGCTGGCGGGCCCCTTGTGGGCGGACGGAATGCTTGTCACCGGCATCGACGTCATCGGCGATTACCTGACCGAGATCAACGTCACCAGCCCCACCTGTTTCGTCGAGATCACCGAGCAGTCGGGCTTCGACGTCGGCGCGTTGTTCGCCGATGCGCTGATCGGCGCGTGCCAGCGGCGATGATCGGCGTCCTCATCATCGCGCACGGGCCGCTCGGCACGAGCCTCGCCGACGCGCTCACCCACGTGCTCGGCGCACCGCCGCCGCAGTTCGCCGTGCTCGAGTTCGCCCCCGGCGACGACCCGGCGAGCGTGCTGCCGCAGGCGCGGGCAACGCTCGCCAGCGTCGACAGCGGCGACGGCGTGCTCGTGCTGTGCGACCTCTACGGCGCGTCGCCGTGCAATCTCGCGATGAAGCTCGCCGAGCCGGGACGCGTCGAGGTCGTCGCCGGCGTCAATCTGCCGATGCTCGTCCGCAGCTTCACCTACCGCGACAGGCCGATCGACGTCCTGCTGCGCAAGGCCGTCTCGGGGGGCTGCGACGGCGTCGTACACGTACCGGGTTCCGCGCAACATGCAACGGCGCGAGGTTGAGATCGTCAACAAGCTGGGCCTGCACGCGCGCGCGGCGGCGCGGCTGACCCAGCTCGCGGCGCGCTTCCAGAGCGACGTCACGATCGCGCGCAACGGGCGCAGCGTCAACGCCAAGAGCATCATGGGCGTGATGATGCTGGCGGCGGGCAAGGGCGCGAAGGTGACGCTCGAGATCGATGGCCCCGACGAGGCCGAGGCGATGAATGCCGTGTGTACCCTGATCGCCGATTGCTTCGGCGAAGGCCAGTGACCCGGGCATTGCGCGCATGGTGAGCTTCGCGCTGCACGGCGTCGGCGTGTCGGGGGGCATTGCGATCGGGCGCGCGCAGCTCGTCTCGCACGCGACGCTCGAGGTCGCGCATTACGCGCTCGGCGCTCAGCAGGTGACGGCGGAGGTCGACCGCTTCGCCGACGCCGTTGCCGAGGTTCGGCGCGAGCTCGAGGGGCTGCGCGGCTCGCTCAGCGGGGGCGAGACTCCGGGCGAGTTCAGCGCGTTTCTCGACGTGCACTCGATGATCCTCAACGATCCGACGCTCGCCGAGACGCCGAAGCAGATCATCACCGACAAGCGCTGCAACGCCGAATGGGCGCTGACGCTGCAGATCGGCGTGCTGACGAGCCAGTTCGACCAGATCGAGGACGCCTACCTGCGCGAGCGCAAGGCCGACGTGATCCAGGTCGGCGAGCGGGTGCTGAAGCGGCTGATGGGGAGGCCCGGCGTGCTGCCCGCGCCGCGCGCCGAAGAGCAGACGATCCTCGTCGCCCACGACCTGTCGCCAGCCGACGTGATCCAGTTCAAGCATCACCGCTACGCCGGCTTTCTCACCGATCTCGGCGGCATCACGTCGCACACGGCGATCGTCGCGCGGAGCCTCAATGTTCCGGCGGTCGTCGCGACGCACCACGCTCGCCAGCTGATCCGCGAAGGCGAGATGCTGATCATCGACGGCGGGCATCACGTCGTCATCGTCAACCCCGATCGTGCGGTGCTCGCCGAATACCGGCTGCGGCAGGAGGAGCTCGGGCTCGCGCGGCAGAAGCTGCGGCGCCTCAAGAGCAAGCCCGCCGAGACGATCGACGGCATTCGCGTGCACCTCAACGCGAACATCGAGCTCCCCGAAGACATCGACGCCGCGCTCGCCAACGGCGCGGAAGGCGTCGGGCTCTTCCGCTCGGAGTTCCTGTTCCTCAACCGGCCCTCGCTTCCCAGCGAGGACGAGCAGTTCGAGGCGTTTCGCAAAGTCGCGAAGGGCATGCAGGGGCGTCCGGTCACCATCCGCACGTTCGACCTCGGTGCCGACAAGGAGCAGGCGGGCCTCGAAGGATTGACGCGCGTCGCGCCGAATCCGGCGCTCGGCCTGCGCGCCGTGCGCTTCTGCCTCGCCGAGCCGAAGCTCTTCCAGACGCAGCTGCGCGCGATCCTGCGCGCGACGCACTACGGCAACGTACGCATCCTGATCCCGATGCTCGCTTCGGCGGCGGAGATCGAGCAGACGCTCGCGATGGTCGCGCGCGCGAAGCAGAGCCTGCGCGAGCAGGGGGTTCCGTTCGATCCCAATGTGCCGGTCGGCGGAATGATCGAGATCCCCGCCGCGGTGATCGGCATCGGCGCGTTCCTGCGCCGGCTCGACTTCCTCTCGGTCGGCACCAACGACCTGATCCAGTACACGCTCGCCGTCGACCGCGCCGACGAGGCGGTGTCGCACCTCTACGATCCGCTGCACCCGGCGGTGATCAAGCTGCTTGCGATGGCGATCAGTTCCGCCGCGCGCGCGCGCGTTCCGCTCGCGGTCTGCGGCGAGATGGCGGGCGAAGTCCAATTGACGCGCCTCCTGCTCGGACTCGGGCTGCAGGATTTCTCGATGCACCCGTCGCATCTGCTGCACGTGAAGCAGAGAGTGCTGCAGACCGACGTCGCAGCGAACGCAGCGCTCGTCGAGCGCATTCGTCGCGCCGACGATCCGGCGCGGCTTCGGGTGTTGCTCGACAAGCTGAACGCGTAGACGGGCTGGACGCGTAGACGGGCTGGACGCGTAGACGGGCTGGATCCGTAGCGTCGCAGGGTTCGGGGCGCGCAGCGTTCGAGAAGCATTCGCGTTTGACGCGCGTCAACATCGATTGCGCGGTGGCGTGGTCTGATCTCGCGGTGATCAACCGCGAGGTAGCCATGGAGACCAGAGCTCAGGAGTTGCCCGAAACCGAATTCCCCGATCGTCCGGCGCGCCGCAACTTTCTCGGTACGGCGGCAGCCGGCATCGCCGGCGTCGGATTGACCGCGGCGCTCGCTGCCTGCGGTGAGAGGGCGGGTCCCGAGGGCGCGAAGGCTTTGCAGGCGAGTGCCACGGCGCCGCAGCCCGCAGCTGCCGGGACGGAAGCAAAGACACGCGACGACGTTCCACCCGGGCAGCTCGACGATTACTACATCTTCTCGAGCGGTGGGCACTCGGGCGAAGTGCGCGTCTTCGGGCTACCCTCGGGACGCACGATCAAGCGCATTCCGGTGTTCAACGTCGACCCGATGGTCGGCTGGGGCATCACCAACGAATCGAAGAAGGTCATCGGCACGAAGGCCGACGGCAGCCTCAAGTTCCACACCGGCGACACGCACCACGTGCACGGCACGTATACCGACGGGACCTACGACGGCAAGTACTTCTTCGTCAACGACAAGCTCAATGCGCGTGTTGCGCGCATTCGCGGCGATTACCTCGAATGCGACCGCATCACAGAAATTCCCAACGTCCAGGGCTTTCACGGCATCTTCACCGACAAGCGCGATCCGGTCGACCCCGCGATCAACCATACGACGCGCGTGTTCTGCGGCGCCGAGTTCCACGTTCCACTCTCGAAGCTCGCCGACGCCGACGACGCGAAGAAGTACGGGTGCCTGTTCACCTGCGTCGATGCGCAGACGATGGAGCCGCGCTGGCAGGTGAAGGTCGACGGCAACATGGACCTCTGCGCGACGTCGTACGACGGCAAGCTCGCCGCGTGCAACCAGTACAACACCGAGAACGGCCTCACGTTCCAGGAGATGATGGCGGCCGAGCGCGATGCGTGCGTGTTCTTCAACATCGCGCGCATCGAGGAGGCCGTGAAGGCCGGCAAGACGTTCACGATCGGCGAATCGAAGGTTCCCGTCGTCGACGGCACGAAGGCCGCGAACCCGGACCCGAAGACGTCGCTGACCTGTTACGTGCCGGTGCCGAAGAACCCGCACGGCGTCAACATCAGCCCCGACGGGAAGTACTTCGTCTGCTCGGGGAAGCTCTCGCCGACGGCGACGGTGATCCAGCACGACCTGGTGCTGAAGTGGTTCGACGGCGGGCTCAAGGACCCGCGCGACGCGGTCGTCGCCGAGCCGGAGATCGGCCTCGGCCCCCTGCATACCGCCTTCGACGGCCGCGGCAACGCGTACACGACGCTCTTCCTCGACAGCAAGATCGTCAAGTGGAACGTCGACAAGGCGATCGCGCAGTTCAAGGGCGACAAGACGGTGCAGCCGGTACTCGATCGCATCGACGTGCATTACCAGCCGGGGCACGGCTATTCGTCGATGGGCGAGACGAAGGAATGCGACGGGAAGTTCTTCAACTCGGGGAATAAGTTCTCGAAGGACCGCTTCCTTCCGGTCGGCCCGCTGCACGTCGAGACCGAGCAGCTGATCGACATCGGCGGCGACAGGATGCGCCTGATCCACGACCACACGGCCTACCCCGAGCCGCACGACGCGATCATCGTGCGCCGCGACATCCTGAAGACGAAGCAGATCTGCAACCTAGCCGACTCCGCCTACGCCGTGAAGAAGTGGGACGAGGCCGGAGTGACGCGCGAGGGCCGCAAGGTCACCGTGAGGATCGCGTCGATCGCGCCGACCTACGCGCTGCCGAAGTTCACCGTCAAGCGCGGCGACGAGGTGACGATCATCCTGACGAACCTCGACACCGTCGAGGACCTGACGCACGGCTTCGGCCTCGCGCGCTACGACATCAACTTCATCGTCAATCCGCAGCAGACGGCGTCGGTCACGTTCAAGGCCGACCAGCCGGGCGTCTTCTGGTACTACTGCACGCACTTCTGCCACGCGCTGCACCTCGAAATGCGCGGCCGGATGATCGTCGAGGCATGAGCGCGCACAACCATCCGCGACGCGCACGGGCCCCCGGGCGACGAAAGGCGATCGAGTGACGCGATGGCGGGCCGCTCCGGAAGCGGCGCGAAGCTGAGCATCGCGCGCCGCGTCCTTTTCGCACTGCTCTCACTCGTCGCATCATGCGCATTCGCCGGCGCGTACGACGCGAACCTCCCGCCGGAGCTCGAGTCGGCACCCGAGCTCTGCGCGCTGGCGCCGTGCCGCGACGTGCTGCCGGGCGCGGAAGCGTTCTCGGTGCGCAAAGGCCAGCCGCCCTACGTCGAGGGCTACGCCGGAAGCGGCATCGCGCGGCGCCTCGTCGGCTACGTGTTCCTGTCGACCGACGTGGTCAACGTGCAGGGCTACTCCGGCAAGCCACTGGTGACGCTGGTCGGCATGGACGCGTCAGGGCACGTGACCGGCGCGAAGGTGCTGAAGCACTCGGAGCCGATCCTGCTCGTCGGCATTCCCGAGGACGCGCTGACGAAATTCGTGCATCAGTTCGTCGGCCGGCTGGCGTCGGAGCGGCTCCAGATCGGCAAGGCGAGCGGCAGCGACACCTCGACGATCGACGCGATCAGCGGAGCGACGGTGACGGTGATCGCCGAAAACCGGACGATCATGCAGAGCGCGTACACGATCGCGCGCGAGGTCGGCATCGTCAAGGTCGCGGCACGGCCCAAGGCGAAGCTCGCGCCGTTCCACGCGCGGATGACCTGGGCGCGACTCGTCGACGAGGGCGCCGTCGCGCGTTTGACCGTACGCCCCACCGAGCTCGGGCTGCCCGCGAGCGGCGAGCCGTACATCGACATGTACTTCGGCGACCTCGTCGCGCCCGACGTCGGCCGCAGCGTCCTCGGTGACGCGAGCTACCGGAGCCTGATGGCGGACCTCGCGCCGGGCGAGCACGCGATCTTCGTCGTCGCCAATGGGTCCGGCTCGTTCAAGGGCTCGGCGTTCGTGCGCGGCGGCATCTTCGATCGCATCCATCTGCGCCAGGATCACGACACGTTCACGTTCCGCGACACCGATTACCGCAACCTCTACGGGATCGAGGCGGCGGGCGCGCCGGCGTTTCGCGAATCGGGGATCTTCATCGTGCGCGACGCGGCGTTCTCGGCGGCGTACCCGTGGCGCCTCGTGTTCCTCGGCAATCGGACCGATGAAGCGAGCGGCACGAAGACCTTCGTCAACTTCGAGCGCGAGTACTGGCTGCCGGCGCGAATGCTCGAAGGCGGGCGTCCCCACGTCGAGTCGGCGAAGGCGCCGTGGGTCGACGTGTGGAAGGCAGATGCGTGGAAGATCGCCGCGCTTCTGCTGATTCTCGGCGCGGCCGCCGGCGTCTACGCGCTGCGGGACCGACTGGTGCGGCGCTCGACGCGCAGTGCGAAACAGTGGGTCGAGTGGCCGCGCTACGCGTTTCTGGTGCTCGCGGTCGGCTTCATCGGCTTCTACCTCAAGGCGCAGCCGAGCATCACGCAGGTGCTGACGTGGTTCCACGCGCTCCTCTTCGAGTGGCACTGGGAGCTCTTCCTCTCCGACCCGTTCGTGTTCGTGTTCTGGTGGTTCGTGATTGTCAGCGTCTTCTTCGTCGGGCGCGGGCTCTTCTGCGGCTGGCTTTGCCCCTACGGAGCGCTTCAGGAGCTGGCGTTTCGCGTCGCCGGCAAGCTCGGCCTCGCCCGTTTCCGGTTCGCGCTGCCGCAACGCTGGCACGACCGCCTGAAGTGGGTGAAGTACGGCATCTTCGCGGTGCTTCTCGCCGTGTCCTTCCATTCGATGGGAACGGCGGAGAGGCTCGCCGAGGTCGAACCGTTCAAGACGACGTTCCTCGTCGGCGTATGGAATCGCTCGTGGCCCTACGTGCTGTTCTTCGCCACGCTCTTTGGCTGGGCGATGCTTTCCGAGCGGCCGTTCTGCAAGTACCTCTGTCCACTCGGTGCAGGGCTCGCGATTCCGTCGACCTTTCGCAATTTCGCGCTGAAGCGCAAGGGGGAATGCGCGACCTGCCACGCCTGCCAGAAAGGCTGCACGTCGCTGGCGATCGACGATTCGGGCCGCATCGATCAGCGCGAGTGCCTGCTCTGCCTCGACTGCCAGATCCTCTACTACGACGCGCACGCGTGTCCGCCGCTCGCGCAGGAGCGCAAGGCTCGCGAACGCGCCGGCGCGCCGCTGACGCGTATCACCGGCAAGGGCTACTACGAGCCGATCATCCCGATCGTGCCGGTGCCCGGTGCGGTGGCGACGGCGGTCGCTCCGGCGCGTGCGGGCGCTGCGAGGTCTGCGACGGCCGCAGCCGTCGCGACGCCGCGCACATCGGCCGACGTGCCGCTGCGCGTCGCCGATCCGCAGACGCCGTGGCTGCGGTGGCTCTACGAGGAAGCGAAATTCCACCTGCTGCCATGGCGCGCCGGCCACCATGACTGGCTGAAAGCGGCGGGTATCGGCCTCGCGGTTGTCGTGACCGTCGCGTGGCTGCTGTCGGGCACCGGCCGGCTCGGGCCTGCCGCGGTGATCGCGTGGTGGATCGGCTGGAGCGTTTACGAAGTGGTGAGCCGCCGCATCAATCTGCCGTGGATCAAGGACGGCCGGTGGTGGAAGCGCGAGTTTCGCGAGGGGACGACTGCGGACCTTGCCGCGTACGTCGCCACCAAGAACCTGCTGATCGGCGTGCTCGTGTTCGGCGCCATGCATTCGGCCGGCATGCTCGATCTTCTGTCGCGCCTCGAGGTGCTGCGATGGCTGCATTGAGCCGCGCCGGCAGGACGCCGGATCGCACGCCAGGACCGCCACGCGCTCGAATGTGCGCTCGGACGCTGGCTCCGATGCTGCTCGCCGGGATGCTGTGTGCACCACTCGCCGCACGCGCCGGCGAATGGACGGTGCACGCCGGCGACGACATCCAGGCGACGATCGACGGCGCTGCGGCGGGCGACGTCGTGCGCGTCGAGTCGGGAACGTACGCGGTGCACCTCGTCGTGGCGAAGCCGCTCGTGCTGCGCGGCATCGGCCATCCGACCCTCTCCGCCGGCAACCGCGGCGACGTGATCCGCGTGAAGTCGCCGGACGTGACGATCGAGGGCTTCATCGTGCGCGACAGCGGCGACGACCTCACCGCGCAGAACGCCGGCATCTACGTCGAGCCGGGGTCGGACCGGATCACGATCCGCGGCGACGTGTTCGCGTACACGCTCTTCGGCGTGTGGCTGCAGAAGGTGAACGATGCCGTCGTGCGCGGCAATCTCATCACCGGCAAGCGCGATTACGCCTCGGCGCAGCGCGGCAACGGCATCCAGCTCTACGCGTGCGAGCGTGCGCGGATCGAGGACAACGACATCTCGTTCGTGCGCGACGGCATCTACGTCGACATCTCGAATCACGCACGCTTCGTCGGCAACCGCATTCATCACGTCCGCTACGGGACGCACTACATGACCTCGTGGCACAACGTGTGGGAAGGCAACGACGTCTATCACAACCGCGGCGGCCTCGCCCTGATGGAGGTGCGCGACCAGGTCGTGCGCGACAACCGGGCGTGGGACAACACCGACCACGGGATCATGCTGCGCACGATCCAGGACTCGGTGATCGAGAACAACGTCGTCGCCGACAACACGCGCGGCTTCTTCGTCTACGACGCCGAGAACAACACGATCCGCGCCAACCTGGTCGTCGGCAACGGCACCGGCATGCACATCGCGGCCGGATCGTACGGCAATCGCGTCGACGGCAACGACTTCATCGACAACCACGAGCAGGTGCGCTATGTCGCGACGCGCGACGAGGCGTGGGGTGTCGGCAAGGGCAATTACTGGAGCAACTACGGCGGCTTCGACCAGGACGGCGACGGGATCGGCGACGTCGCCTACGAAGCGAACGACCTCGTCGACCGGCTGACGTGGCGCTACCCGATGGCGCGCGTCCTCCTCGGCAGCGCCGCAGTGAGCGTGCTGCGCATGGTTGCGCAGGCGTTCCCGATCCTGC
This sequence comes from Casimicrobiaceae bacterium, assembly GCA_036379595.1. Lineage (GTDB taxonomy): Bacteria > Pseudomonadota > Gammaproteobacteria > Burkholderiales > Casimicrobiaceae > VBCG01. Next base: position 14,105 of record DASVGI010000106.1, read on the forward strand.
GCGCACCGAGCGTCGTCGACGCGCACCCGCGCATGTCCCCCTATCACCGCAACTGGAGCCATTGGCTTGAGCGAGAAGACCATTGACGTGCACGGCGTCGTGCGGCACTACGGCCCGGTGCGCGCCGTCGACGGGGTCGACCTCGCGGTCGCGCCGGGCGAGGCGCTCGGCCTCATCGGCCACAACGGCGCCGGCAAGACGACGCTCTTCAAGCTGATGCTCGGTCTCGAGCGGCCGACGACGGGGACGATCGAGATCGACGGTATTCCGGTCTTCGGCGCGCGCTTTCGTGACGTGCGCCGGCGCATCGGCTACATGCCCGAGTCGACGTCGCTCTACCCCAACTTGAGCGGTCGCGAGACCCTGCGCTTCTTCGCGAGGCTCAAAGGCGCTGCCGTGACCAACCACGGAATGCTGCTCGCGCGCGTCGGACTCGCCGCCGCCGCGGATCGGCCGGTGCGCCAGTATTCGAAGGGCATGGCGCAACGGCTGCTCTTCGCGCAGGCGCTGCTCGGTGCACCGCGGATCCTCTTCCTCGACGAGCCGACGCACGGCCTCGACCCGGCGGGCGTGTGCGAGTTCTACGCGATTCTCGCCGAACTGCGCGCGGACGGTGTCACCGTGGTGCTGACCTCGCACGTGCTCTCCGAGGTCGAGCAGCGCGTCGACCGCCTAGCGCTGATGAATAACGGAAGGCTGCAGGCAGTCGGCACGGTGCAGGCGCTGCGCGAAGCGCTCGATCTGCCGCTCGCCTTCGATGTCCGCATCTGCGATGGCGGCGAGCGTGCGCTTCGTGCGGCGCTGACTTCGCTTGCGATCGAGCCCGAGGTCCGCGACGGGCAGGCACACTTTCGCTGTGCACGTGGGGCGAAGCTCGCTGTCCTCGCGGCGCTTTCGGGCCTCGGCAGCCGGCTCGTCGACGTGAACCTGAAGGAGCCGACGCTCGAGGACGTGTTCCTCGGGTATCGGAAGGCCGCGTGAGCGCGCGCCTGACGCTCGCCCCGATCGCGGCGCTCGCCGCGAAGGAGTGCCGCGAGCGGATCCGCAATCGCTGGGCGCTCGCGATCGCCGGCGTGTTCACCGTGTTCGCGCTCGCGATCGCCTATTTCGGCGCCGCGCAACAGGGGAGCATCGGGCTCAGGAGCGCCGACGTCACGATCGCGAGCCTGGTGAGCCTCGTCGTCTACCTCGTTCCGCTGATCGCGCTGATGCTGGGCTACGACGCGATCGTCGGCGAGCGCGAGCGCGGCTCGCTCGCGCTCCTGATGTCGTTGCCGATCACGCGCACCGAGCTTCTGCTCGGCAAGTATCTCGGCCTCGCCGCCGCACTCGTGCTCGCGACGGTCGCGGGCTTCGGTGTCGTCGGCGTACTGCTGGCGGCACGGTCCGGCCCGACGGCCCTCGCCCACTACGCCGGCTTCGTCGCGAGTGCCGTCGGCCTCGGGCTCGCGTTTCTCAGCATGTCGGTGCTGATCTCGGTTATCGCGACATCGCGCGTCGGCGCGAGCGGCATGGCGATCGTGACGTGGTTCGGCTTCGTGCTGGTCTACGACCTCGTGCTGCTCGCACTGCTCGTCGCGCTGGCGACGCGCCTGCCGTCGTCGGTCGTTCCGGCGCTCCTGCTCGCGAATCCCACCGACGCGTTCCGGATGGTCAACATCTTCGGCTTCGCCGACATGGCGCGCTTCTACGGCCTCGCGACGGTGGTTCCGCGCGCGCTCGCCAACCCCACGGTCCAGGGCGCCGCGCTCGTCGCGTGGATCGTGATGCCGCTAGGCATCGCCAACTGGAGATTTCAATGCAACCGCTGAATCCTCGCGTCCCCTCGCGGCGCACGTTCCTGCGCACCACCCTCGCTGCCGCTGCCGCACTCATCGCCGCGTGCGCCGACCATACCGTCGTCCAGCCGGCCGACTTCACGACCAATACGCCATGCGCGCTCGACGGCATGCTGCTCGCGGAGTTCCCCGGCCCGAAGGGTCAGATCGTCTACGACCAGGGCCCGCCCGATTTCTTCTGCGACACGGTCGAGCTCGTATCGACGCTCCTCGCACCCGAGCAGCAGCGGCGCGTCGTCGGCGCCTACACGCAGGACATGGCGCAAACGTCGTGGGACCGTCCGCAGGGCCACTGGATCGACGCGAAGCAAGCGTGGTACGTCGCCGGCAGCCGCAGGACCGGCTCGATGGGACCGACGCTCGCGACGTTCGCGCGACAGGCCGACGCCGAGGCGTTCGTGCGCGACAGCGGAGGCAAGGTCCTGCGCTTTGCGGAGATCACGCCGGCGATGGTCACGCTCGACGGCGGCGTGCTGAAAGACACGTTCTAGCGCTGGATACGCTCGAGTGTTGCCAGACCTTTGCGGAGAAATGCGATGACTTCGACATCTTTCCGGTTGCGCCGCCGCGTGCTCGCCGGCGGCCTCGTCGTCCTCGGCGCCGGCGTCCTCGCACCGAAGGCGGTGCGTTGGCTCGCGCGCGACGATCGCGGCGAATTCCAGTTCAGCGGCGAGACGATGGGCTCGACGTATACGGTCCGGTTCGTCGCATCGCGTCGCGAGCAGCGATTGCTGGCCGCGGCGCGCGACGCCGTCGATCGTGCGATCCACGACGTCGACGCGCGCATGTCGACGTTCGCGGCGCAATCCGAGCTCTCCGGATTGAACCGTCATCGCGCGGAGAGCGCGTTCGTCGTTTCCGGCGAGACGTTCGCGGTGCTGCGGACGGCGGCGCGGGTCAGCGAGGCGAGTGGCGGCGCGTTCGACGTGACGGCCGGGCCGCTCGTCAACGCGTGGGGCTTCGGTCCCCAGGGTCACCATCGTATTCCGTCGCCAGGCGAGCGTGCCGCGTTGCGCGAACGCGTCGGCTACCGGGGCCTCGAGCTCGATGCGCGCACGCCAAGCGTGCGGAAGATGCATCGCGACATGTACGTGGACTTGTCGGGTATCGCCAAAGGTTATGGCGGCGACCGCGCAGGCCGCGCGCTCGCGGAACTCGGCATCACCGACTACGTCGTCGAGTTGGGTGGCGAAGTGCTGGCGCGCGGCCGCAACATCCAGGGCGAGCCCTGGCACATCGGCATCGAGGAGCCGCAGGCTGCACCGCGCCGGATACGGCGCGTCGTGCGACTCGCCGATCACGCGATGGCCACGTCGGGCGACTATCGGATCTACTTCGAGCGGGATGGTCACCGCTATTGCCACGAAATCGATCCGGTCAGCGCAAGTCCGGTGGCGCATACGCTGACGTCGGTGACGGTTGCGGCTGCCGACTGCGCGACCGCCGATGCGCTGGCGACCGCGCTGATGGTGCAGGGCCCCGACAAGGGCTACGACTTCGCCGTGGCCAGGAACGTAGCGGCCTACTTCGTCTTGCGCGTCCCGGGCGGAGGCCTGGCGGACCGCACGACGCCGGCCTTCACCGCTCTCACCGCGGCCGCGTGACGCCGCGCCAATCGCGGAACACGTCGATGTCGATGCCGTCGGGCTCGTTGAGATAGCCGGGTGCGTGGCCCGGCGTGTCGGTGACGCCGTACTGCCAGACGATCCGGCGCGTCACCCGGTCGATGACGATGACGCGATGACGCCGGTCGTCGTTCGCGACGATGTTGCCGTTCGGCAACTCCATGGCAAGCGATGGGTGATCGAGCATCGCGTCGCCGCTCGTTTCCGCATACTCCCACGTCGCGCGCCTGGTTTTCGGATCGAAAATGACGATGCGGCCCGGCCTGGAGTAGTCGGCGACGATCACCTGCCCGTCGCGTGTCGGGAACGCATCGGACGGATAGCGCACCTTCGGCGCCTGCGCCGTCCAGACGAGCTTGCCGTCGCGGGTGACGCGCGAGATCCACGAGCCGCGAATTTCCGTGATCAGGATGTCGCCGTTGGCAAGCGGCGTCGAGCCGTTCGGCAGGTCGAGGTATTTCGGCGGATCGTGCCGGCACGTTCCCGGCTCGCCCCATTGGTCGATCACCGCCTGCTTGTCCGGATCGATGAAGACGACGCGGCAGTTGCGGATGTCGGCGACGACGACCTTGCCGTCGTCGAGCAGGTGCGCGTCGTCGGGGAAGTCGAAGAGCCCTTTCGCGCGACCCCTGACGTCGGGCACGCCAAAGGTCCACACGAGCGACCGGCTGTCGTAGTCGATCATGTGCATGTCGTAGTTGTCCTCCTCGTTGACGACGAGCCTGCTGCCGTCGGGCGAAAAGAACACGTCGTCGTTGCCGCGGTAGTACGAGAGGTTGGGAGAGGCGAACTCCCAGACGATCGCCTTGTTCGGCGCAACCTCGATCAACCGATTGTTGCGGCGATCGGCGATGACGATCGGATACGGCAGCACGCCGTCCCACGCCGCGACGGGATGCGCGCGGTCACCCGCACGCTTCGGGATCGCGGGCAGCGCAACCCCGCTCGAAACGGCGCCGGCGCCGCGCATGACGTCGGTCACGGTGACCGGCTTACCGCCGAGCGGGGTCTCGGCGGCGTATGCCAGTGCGACGGCGGCAACCAGTGCGACGCCGGCGGCAAGGCGCGAAGGCACGAGTTATCGGCTTTTCATCGTGGTGGTGCAAGAGCACCGGGAGAGGCGATTTTCTCCGGCGCCTGATGCGAGCGACCTTGATGCAGCGTAAGGCACGCGCGACGCGAAGGCAGACGTGCTTTACGATGGCGCGCCATGCCGTCCTTTTCAGCCACCACCGGCGGTGCCGAGGCACTCGCCCATTCCGACCGCTCGGTCGGTCCGGTCGTCGAGCAGATCGCTCGCTTCGACACGCCGCTTCCGCTCGCCTGCGGGCGCACGCTCGACCGCTACGAGCTCGTCTACGAGACTTACGGCAAGCTCGACGCTGCGAAATCGAACGCCGTCCTCGTCTGCCACGCGCTCAATGCGTCGCACCACGTCGCCGGCTTCTACGCCGACGACCCCGACAATGTCGGCTGGTGGGACAACATGATCGGGCCCGGGAAGCCGGTCGACACCGACCGCTTTTTCGTCGTCGGCGTCAACAATCCGGGGAGCTGCTTCGGGTCGACGGGACCGCTGTCGATCAACCCGGCGACCGGGACACCGTGGGGACCCGACTTCCCGCTGGTGACGGTCGAGGACTGGGTCGATGCGCAGGCGCGGCTCGCCGATCGCCTCGGCATCGCGCGCTGGGCCGCGGTGATGGGCGGAAGCCTCGGCGGAATGCAGGCGCTCGACTGGGGGATCCGCTACCCGGAGCGCATCGCGAACGCGCTCGTGATCGCGGCCGCCCCGAATCTGTCGGCGGAGAACATCGCATTCAACGAGGTCGCGCGCCAGGCGATTCTCACCGATCCCGAATTCTTCGACGGCCGCTTCGAGGCGCACGGCGTGAAGCCGCGACGGGGCCTGCGCGTCGCGCGGATGATCGGCCACATCACCTATCTTTCCGACGCGCAGATGGAGGTCAAGTTCGGGCGCCAGCTCCGCGACGGTCTGCATTACTCGTTCGCGCCCGAGTTTCAGATCGAGTCGTACCTGCGCCACCAGGGCGAGAAGTTCGCCGAGTACTTCGACGCCAATACCTACCTTCGCATCACCAAGGCGCTCGATTACTTCGATCCGGCGCTGCGCTGCGGCGGCGACCTCGCCGCGGCGCTCGCCACCGCGAGCTGTCGTTTCCTCGTCGTGTCGTTCGCGACCGACTGGCGCTTCCCCGTCACACGGTCGCGCGAGATCGTCAAGGCGCTCGTGGTGAGCCGGCGCGACGTCGCGAGCGTCGAGATCGACGCTCCGCATGGCCACGATGCATTCCTGCTCGACGACCCGCAGTATCACGCGATCGTCCGCGCGTGCTTCGAGCGCATCGCCGTCGAGGCCGAAAACCGGGACGGACCACGTTTTTCGTCGCTGGACGCGGCCATTGCTGACGATGCAACAAGCGAAAAACGTGGTCCGTCCCGGTTTTCGGCTTCATCTGCGGCACCGCCCCGCACGGACTGGAAAACGATCGCCGGCTGGGTTCCCGCGGGTGCGCGCGTGCTCGACCTCGGCTGCGGCGACGGCAGTCTGCTCGCCTACCTCGCCGGCGAGCGCGGCGCGACCGGCTACGGCGTCGAAATCGACGAGGCCGGAGTGCTTTCCGCCGTGCGCAACGGCATCAACGTCGTGCAGAGCGACCTCGAGCGTGGCCTTGCCGGATTCGACGATCAGGCCTTCGACGTCGTCATCCTGTCGCAGACGCTGCAGGCGATGCGCCGCATCGAGACGATCGTCGCCGAGATGCTGCGCGTCGGCCGCGAAGCCGTCGTGACATTTCCGAACTTCGGCCACTGGAAGCACCGGTTGCAGATCCTGCGCGGCCGCATGCCGGTGTCGCGCTCGCTGCCGTACCAGTGGTACGACACGCCCAACATTCATCTCTGCACGGTCGCCGATTTCGATGCGTTCGTCGAAGCCCGGCGTTGCCGCGTCATCGACCGCGTCGTGCTCGCGCAGGGACGTCCGGTCAGCTTCGCGCCGAACCTCCTCGGCGAGCTCGCGATCTATCGCTTCCGCAGGGAATGACCGGCCGATCGCTTCCGGCCGCGGGGAGGCGTTCGGCGGCGGAGAACTGGCGCGAGGCGCTGTGCAATCGGCGCATGCTGATCTGTGTCTTCACCGGGTTCTCGTCCGGGCTGCCGCTCTATCTGCTGATCAACCTGCTGCCGGCATGGCTGCGCACCGAAGGCGTCGATCTCAAGACGATCGGCTTCTTCGCGCTGATCCAGCTCCCGTACACGTGGAAGTTCCTGTGGTCGCCGCTGCTCGATCGCCTGGCGCCGCCGCTTCTCGGACGCCGGCGCGGCTGGATGCTGGTGACGGCGGTCCTGCTCCTGATCGCGATTCCGCTGTTCGGCGCATTCCATCCGCAGCACGACATCCGCGCGATCGCCTTCCTGTCGACCGCGGTCGCGCTGTTCTCGGCGAGCCAGGACATCGTGCTCGACGCGTACCGACGCGAGCTCCTTCCCGACGTCGAGCTCGGGCTCGGCAACGCGATCCACGTCAACGCGTACCGGGTCGCGAGCCTCGTTCCCGGTGCGCTCGCGCTGATCCTCGCCGACCATCTTCCGTGGTCGTCGGTCTACGCGATTACGGCGCTTTTCATGCTTCCGGGGATCGTGCTCGCACTCGTCGTCGCCGAGCCCGCGGTGCCGCCGGGACAGCCGCGCACGCTTCGCGAAGCGGTGATCGAGCCGTTTCGCGAGTTCATCGCGCGCGACGGCGCCTTCGAAGCGATGACGCTCCTTGCGTTCATCTTCCTCTACAAGCTCGGCGACAGCATGGCGACTGCGCTCGCGACGCCGTTCTACCTCGACATGGGGTTCAGCAAGACCGACATCGGGCTGATCGCGAAGAACGTCGGGCTGTGGACGAGCGTCGTCGGAGGGCTGCTCGGCGGATTGTGGATGGTGAAGATCGGCATCAACCGCGCGCTGTGGCTGTTCGGCGTCGTGCAGGTGGTGTCGATCCTCGGCTTCGCGTGGCTCGCGTGGGTCGCGCGCCCGGACCGCTGGCTGCTCGGCTTCGTCATCGGCTTCGAGGCGCTCGGCGTCGGGCTCGGCACGGCAGCCTTCACCGCGTTCATCGCGCGCGCGACCGACCGGCGCTACACGGCGACGCAGTTCGCGCTGTTCACGAGCCTCGCGGCCGTGCCACGGACCGTCGTCAACGCGTCGACCGGCTGGATCGTCGAGCACACCGGCTGGTTCGCGTTCTTCCTGCTCTGCACGGCGCTCGCGCTCCCCGGCATGGCGCTCCTCTTGCGGGTCGCGCCCTGGCGCGCGCAAAGTCCCGAATTGGACCCCTCCCGCCGCGGCGTCTGACGTCTGCAGGCCGCATGAAACGATGGACCGGTTGAAATACAGCGCGATCGCGCACCGCGATCACGACTACTGCAACCCGATCTCGGCCGCGAAGATCGAGCGCCTGCTCGATCTCCTGCCGCTCGATCCGTCGTCGCGCGTGCTCGACCTCGGCTGCGGCCGTGCCGAGCTGTGCCTGCGCATCATCGAGCGCTTCGGCTCGACCGCGCTCGCGATCGATCGCTCGTCGCTGATGCTCGATGCGGCGCGCGAGCGCGCCGAATGGACCGGCGCGCTCGGACGCATGCACCTCGACAATGTCGACATCGCCGAATTCGAGGCCGACCCCGAGACCTTCCACCTCACCGTCATGCTCGGCGCGGGCGGGATCGCGGGCGGCATGGCGGCGATCTGCGGTCGCCTCAAAGGCTGGACGCGGACCGGCGGCTACGTGCTCGTCGGCGAAGGCTACTGGCAGCGGCGGCCGGCATCGAAATACCTCGCGGTGCTGGGTGGCACCGCCGAGTATCTCGACCACGCAGGCAACGTCCAGGCCGGCATCGATGCAGGGCTGATGCCGATGCACGCGTGCACGGCGACCGTCGACGAGTGGGACGAGTACGAGTGGAAATACCTGCGCTCGATCGAGCGCTACGCCGGCGAGGAGCCGGACGATCCCGACGTGCCCGAGATGCTCGCGCACGCGCGGCGCTGGCGCGATGCTTATCTGCGCTGGGGGCGGCGCACGCTCGGCTTCGGCGTGTACCTCTTCTATCGACCTTAGCCGAGCTCCTCGGCGAGCTCGATCCACTCCGCTTCGAGGCGCGCGAGCGCGAACGTGAGCTCGCCCTGGCGCGCGAGCGCTTCGATGAGCCTCGGCTTCTCCTCCTCGGCGTACGCGCCGGGTGAGGCGAGCCAGGCGTCGAGCTCGCGCTTCTCGGCGACGAGCCCCTCCATCTCGCGCTCGACGACGGCCTGGCGCGAAAGGAGCGGCTTGCGCCGCTCGGAGCGCTGCTGGCGCACCAGCGCTTCGGCGCGGCGTTGCGCGCGCCGGTCGCCGCGCGAGTTGTCACTGCCCGCGTCGTCGCTGCGTTGCTTCGCGGGTGCCTCGCCTGCACGTGCGCTGCCGCGACCGGCTGCTGACAACTGCCCTTCGTCGCGCTTCCCGCGGCCGAGCACGCGCGCGCGATAGTCGTCGAGGTCGCCGTCGAATGGCGCCAGCCTGCCGTCGACGATCCACCACAGCTCGTCGGCGGTGGCGCGCAACAGATGCCGGTCGTGCGCGACGACGATCAGCGCGCCGTCGTAATCCTGCAGTGCTTCAGTCAGCGCTTCGCGCATCTCGAGGTCGAGGTGGTTGGTCGGCTCGTCGAGGAGCAGCAGGTTCGGGCGCTCGCGCACGATGAGCGCCAGAGCGAGACGCGCCTTCTCGCCTCCGGAGAGCCGCGCGACCGGTGCCGTCGCCTGGTCGCCGCGAAAATCGAAGCCACCGAGATAATCGCGAAGCTCCTGCTCGCGCGCGTCGGGCGCGATGCGGCGCAAATGGATAAGCGGCGAATCCTCACCGACGAGCTGCTCGACCTGGTGCTGCGCGAAGTAGCCGAGCCGCAGCGCCTGCGCGGCGTGGCGCGTGCCGGCGAGAAGCGGCAGCGTCCCGGCGAGCGATTTCAGGAGCGTCGATTTGCCCGCTCCGTTCGCACCGAGGAGTCCGATGCGCGCACCGGCGAGCACCGCCCAGTCGATGCCGGCGAGCACCGGCGGCGCTCCGGGGTAGCCGAGGCTTGCGGCTTCGAGGCGCACGAGCTGGCGCGCATGCACACCGGTGGGCTCGAACGAGAACTCGAACGGGCTGTCGACGTGCGCGGGGGCGATGAGCTCCATCCGCTCGAGCGTGCGGATCCGGCTCTGCGCCTGGCGCGCGTGCGTCGCCTTCGCACGAAAGCGGTCTACGTAGGCGCGAAGGTGCGCGATCTGCCGCTGCTGCTTCGCGTAGTTCGCCTGCTGCAGCGCGAGGCGCGCTGCCCGCTCGCGCTCGAACTGCGTATAGTTGCCGCGGTACGCGACGAGGCTGCCGGCGTCGAAATGCACGATGGTCCCGGCGACCGCGTCGAGGAAGTCGCGGTCGTGCGTGATGAGGAGCAGCGTTCCCGGATAGCGGCGCAGCCAGTCCTCGAGCCACAGCACGGCGTCGAGATCGAGGTGGTTCGTCGGCTCGTCGAGCAGCAGCAGGTCCGAGCGGCACATCAGGGCCCGCGCAAGGTTGAGGCGCATCCGCCAGCCGCCCGAGAACGTCGCCACCGGACGCGACTGCGCGGCTTCGTCGAAGCCGAGCCCCGCGAGCAGCGCCGCCGCGCGCGCCCGTGCGCGATAGCCGCCGATCGCCTCGAAGCGGCTCTGCATCTCGGCAAGCTCGGCGTGATCGGCCGGATCGTGGGCGAGCGCCGCAGCGGCGAGCTCGCGCTCGAGCGTGCGCAGCTCCGCGTCGCCGTCGAGCACGAACTCGATCGCGGGCGCAGCGACCGCAGGCGTTTCCTGCGCGACCCACGCGAGCGTCCAGCGCGGCGGGATCTCGATCGATCCGCCGTCGACGACGAGCTCGCCCCTGAGCGCGGCGAACAGGCTCGACTTGCCGCAGCCGTTCGGCCCGACGATGCCGACCTTGTGCCCGGCATGCACGGCGAGCTGCGCATCCTTCAGCAACACGCGGTCACCGCGCGCGAGCATCAGGTTGGAGATGCGGATCATCGCCGTCGCCTCACGCGGCCTGACTCGAGCGACGACCGCTCAGGCAAGCTCGAAATCGTAGTCGATGACGAGCGGCGCGTGATCGGAGAAGCGGCGCGACTTGTAGATCGATGCGGTGCGGGCGCGCGCCGCGATCCCCGGCGTCGCGATCTGATAGTCGATCCGCCAGCCGACGTTCTTCTTCCACGCCTGGCCGCGATTCGACCACCATGTGTACTGCTCGGGGCGCGGGTCGAGGCGGCGGAAGACGTCGACGAAGCCGATCTCGTCGAACACGCGCGTGAGCCACGCGCGCTCTTCCGGCAGGAAGCCCGAGTTCTTCTGGTTGCTGCGCCAGTTTTTCAGGTCGATCGGCTGGTGCGCGATATTCCAGTCACCGCAGAGGATCACCTCGCGCCCCGATCGCGCGAGGGTTGCGAGATGCGGCAGGAAGGCGTCGAGGAAGCGGAACTTCGACGCCTGCCGGTGCGGTCCGCTCGAGCCCGACGGCAGGTAGAGGCTGACGATCGACAACGTGTGGAAATCGGCCTGCAGATAGCGGCCCTCGGCGTCGAATTCGTGGTGGCCGAAGCCGCGAACGACTTTCGCCGGAGTCCTCGAATACATCGCGACGCCGCTGTACCCGCGGCGGGTCGCCGGATAGAAAGCCGCGTACGACCGGCGCGGGTTCGCGAGCGCGCGCGGCACGTCCTCGGCCGCACACTTGATCTCCTGCACGCAGACGACGTCCCACGGGTTGGTGCGCGCGAGCCAGCGCGCGAGCCCCTTGCGCTCGGCCGAGCGCAGACCGTTGACGTTGAGGCTGATGATGCGCACGCGAAATGTAGACGGCGTAACCGGTGCGGCGATGCCGGGCGGCGATCGCAACGGGGCGCGAGTTTACCGCACGCGCCGATGCTATCCTCGAACGACGCTCGTCGACCGCTCGTCCGTCATGACCGATTTCCGGCAGGCATTTCTGCAGTTCGCCTTGGCACGCGACGTGCTTAGATTTGGTGACTTCGTGACCAAGGCGGGGCGCAGGACCCCGTATTTCTTCAACGCGGGACTGTTCAACGATGGCGCGAGCCTGCGCCGTCTGGGCGAGTTCTACGCGGAGGCACTGATTGCTTCGGGCATCGGCTGCGACCAGTTGTTCGGGCCTGCGTACAAGGGCATCACCCTTGCTGCGTCGACCGCGATCGCCCTTGCCGCCTCCGGGCACAATTTGCCGTTCAGCTTCAACCGCAAGGAAGCTAAAGATCATGGTGAAGGCGGATCGATCGTCGGTGCCGCGCTCTCGGGGCGCGTGATGATCGTCGACGACGTCATCACGGCCGGCACTTCGGTGCGTGAGTCGGTCGCCATCATTCGTGCGCAGGGTGCCTCCCCCGCCGGAGTCCTGATCGCGCTCGACCGCATGGAACGCGGCAGCGGTGCGCTCTCTGCGGTGAAGGAAGTCGAGGCCGAATTCGGCAT
>DASVGI010000107.1:0-5543 GCA_036379595.1 Casimicrobiaceae bacterium
ACGCGCCCGGACTTCGCTGCTGCGCTCGGCATGCTCGGTGCGGCGCTCGATCGACTCCGCACGGAGCTCGCGGCACAGGCCGAGCGCAGCGAGGACCTCGCTGCAATCGCCCGCCGCGCGGCCGAGGCCGCGGAGCGCCTCGCGCACTGGCGTGACGAGGCCGCGGACCACGACGCGGAGGAGTGGATCCGCTGGGTCGACATCGGCGTGCAGGGCTTCCAGCTCCACGCGTCGCCGCTGTCGGTCGCAAGCGTGTTCCGCCGGCAGATCGATGCCGGCGCGCGAAGCTGGATCCTCACGTCGGCGACGCTGTCGGTCGCCGGCGACTTCTCGCACTACGCCGGCCAGCTCGGCCTCGGCGACGCGGCGACGGGAAGCTGGGAGAGCCCGTTCGACTACGCGACGCAGGCCCTGCTCTACGTCCCTCGCGGACTGCCGCTGCCGAACACCGGCGAGCACACGCGCGCCGTCATCGATCTCGCGCTGCCGGTGCTGAAAGCAAGCCACGGGCGCGCATTCATGCTCTTCACGACGTTGCGCGCGCTCGCCGCGGCGCGCGAGCGCCTCGCCGACGCGATCGCGCGCGAAAAGCTCGCGCTCGCGCTGCTCGTCCAGGGCGACATGTCGAAGACCGAGCTCCTCGCGCGCTTTCGCTCGACCGACAACGCGGTGCTGCTCGGCAGCTCGAGCTTCTGGGAAGGCGTCGATGTGGCGGGCGACGCGCTGTCGGTCGTCGTCATCGACAAGCTGCCGTTCGCGCCTCCCGACGATCCGCTGCTCTCCGCGCGCCTTGCGAAGCTGACGGCGGCAGGACGCAATGCGTTCATGGAATGGCAGCTCCCGCAGGCGGCGATCAGCTTGAAGCAGGGCGCCGGGCGGCTGATCCGCGCCGAAACCGATCGGGGCGTCCTGATGCTGTGCGATCCGCGGCTCGTCGATCGGCCATGGGGCCGGCGCATCTGGCAGAGCCTGCCGCCGATGCGCCGCACGCGCGAGGTGGCCGACGTCGAGGCGTTCTTCAGCGACGTCGCGCAGCCCGCGTGACGAGGTACTTCGACGCGAGGCGCGCTGTCGCGCCGGCTACCAGAACTTCCACCACGGCTTCGCCGGCGTACCGGCGACGTACGGACTGTCGGGGAAGGTCTTGGCGAGAACCCGCTTCGAGTCGTCGGCAAGCCCCGGCATGCCGAGCTTCCGATAGCCCTCGACCATGATTTCGAGCGCATCGGCGTTCGACGGCGTGCGCGGGTAGTTGACGAGCGACGCCTGTGCGCGGTTGACCGCGGCGATGTAAGCGCCACGATCGTAGTAGTAGCGCGCGACGTGCACCTCGTAGGCGCCAAGACCGTTGGCGAGATAGCGCATCCGCTCCTGCGCATCGTCGACATAGCGACTGTTCGGGAACTTGCGCACGAGCTCCTTGAACGCGTCGAACGATTGCCGCATCTGCTTCGGATCGCGCTCGGAGAGGTCGAGCTCGTAGACGTAGCCGAACAGTCCCTGGTCTTCGCGGAAGTAGACGAGCCCCTTCAGGTAGTACGCGTAGTCGACGTTGGCGTTGTTCGGATAGGTCTGGATGAAGCGGTCGCACGCCGCGGACGCGGTCGCCTGCTCGCCGTCGCGCCAGCTCGAGTAGGCGCTTTCGAGGATGCCCTGCTGCGCGTAGCGCCCGTACGGATAGCGCGCCTCGAGCGTGTCGAACAGCTTGACCGCCCGCGTATAATTGCCGTCCTGCATCGCCTCGTGCGCGTTCTGATACAGCTTCTCGGCCGACCAGCCCGCTGTTTCGTCCTTGACGGCAGGCAGCAGGCTGCAACCGGCGAGCATCAACGCCATCACGGCCATCAGCACTCCGCCCCGCCCGATCCGCGCGCGCGACATCATCTTCGGCACCTTTCATGAACGCTGCCGATTATAGCGGACGAGGCCCGCGCGAATTCCGGCCGACCGGTGACGCCGAAGTGCCGCTCGCGGCCGGCGTGATCCACCACGTCGTCGCTCCCGAGCTCGCAGGGCTGCGCCTCGACCAGGTGCTCGCGCATCTCGTTCCCGCGCTCTCTCGCGCGCGCCTCAAGGCGTGGATCGACGCGGGACGCGTCGAGGTCGACGGCGTCGTCCACGAGGCGAAGTGGCGCGTTCGCGGCGGCGAGGAGGTCGCGATCGCGATCGTCGACGAACCCCCGTCGGGACGCGTCGACGCGCAGGCGATCGCACTGTCCATCGTCTACGAGGATTCGTCGATCATCGTCGTCGACAAGCCGGCCGGCCTCGTCGTGCATCCGGGCCACGGCAACCGCGACGGCACGCTGCAGAACGCGTTGCTCGCCCACGATGCGTCGCTCGCGTCGGTCCCGCGCGCGGGGATCGTTCATCGACTCGACAAGGACACGAGCGGCCTCCTCGTTGTCGCGCGTAACCTCGCCGCGCACGCGCACCTCGTACGACAGCTCGCCGCACGCAGCGTCCACCGCGCCTACGTTGCCGTCGTGCACGGCGATCTTGCGCGGGCGATGGTGATCGACGCGCCGATCGGGCGCCATCCGACGCGGCGCACGTCGATGGCCGTCGTCGAAGGCGGTCGGCCGGCGCGCACGCACGTCGACGTCGTCGAGCGTTTCGGCGAAGCAACGCTCGTTCGCTGCCGCCTCGAGACGGGCAGGACGCACCAGATTCGCGTGCACCTCGCCGCTGCCGGTCACCCGTTGCTCGGCGACCCCGCTTACGGTCTGCGGCGCAGCCGTGCGGCGACGCCGACGCTCGGCCGCCAGGCGCTGCACGCGACCCGGCTCGAGCTCGACCACCCGGCGACCGGCGCGCGGATGCGTTTCGATGCACCGCTCCCACCGGACCTTGCGGGGCTGATCGATGCGCTGCGGGCGGAGAGCGCCGGCGCGCGCGCGCCTCACGCGATCGCGCAATGACGACGAGCGCCTCACGCGATCGCGCAACGGCGGCGAGCACCTCCGTCGCAGCACGCATCGCGGCCGCGCGGCTCGACTGGATCGTGCCGCAGTGGCCCGCGCCGGAGACGGTCGAGGCGTTCGTCACCACGCGCAATGGTCGCAACGAAGCGGGGCATCCGATCGCATTCGACCCCGGAGGCCACGGGCCCCCGCAGGACGCCGCGACCGCGACCGCCGTGCTCGCCGACCGCGCCAGGCTCGCGAGCTTCCTGCCGGGAGAGCCGCATTGGCTCGAGCAGGTGCACGGCGCCGACGTCGTGCATGTCGGCGCGCGGTCCACCGGTCGTCCCGGTGACGGGAACGCCGCGGCGACGTCGGCCGAGGCGCCGACGCATCGAGCCGACGCGGCGGTCACGCGCGCGCGGGGCATCGTGCTTGCGATCCGCGTTGCCGACTGCCTGCCGGTGCTGTTCTGCAATCGCGCCGGAACGGTCGTCGGGGCGGCGCACGCGGGCTGGCGCGGACTCGCCTCCGGCGTTCTCGAAAACACGGTGGCGGCGCTCGAATGCGACGCCGCTGACGTCGTCGCGTGGATCGGGCCCGGAATCGGTCGCGATGCCTTCGAGGTCGGTGCCGAAGTGAGACAGGCATTCATCGAGCGCGACGCCGGGGCGAAGGCTGCGTTCACGCCTGGCCGTGCCGGCCGCTGGTACGCCGATCTCGAAGCGCTCGCGCGGCGGCGACTTGTGCGCGCCGGCGTCGGCGCCGTTGGCGGCGGCGGCATGTGTACGAGCAGCGATGCGGCGCGCTTCTATTCGTGGCGTCGCGAGCGTGCGCGCGGCCGGATGGCGGCGTTGATCTGGATCGCCCGCGGCGCGGTCGCCGATCACGCCGCGGGAGCAAAGCACCAATGAAGCGCGAATCGGCGCACGTCGGCGATCCGTGGTCGATGGAATCGTGGGCCGAGCTCGCGTTCGAGTGGCAGCGCGCACTCGGCGAATGCGCGGCGTGGTGGACCGGAGTCGCAGCGGGGGCTCCGGCGACGCGCCGTCAGCGCAGCGCTACGCCCGGTACGCGCGACACGCGCCAGCCCACACCGGCGTCCCCGTTCGACGCAGAGCAAGTGAAGCAACTTCACGAGCGCTACGCCGTCCGGCTCGCCGAGCTCTGGGCGGGTGTTTCGGGCGCCCCGGCGCGCCCGGCACCGGCGACCTCGCGCGCAACGTCGCACGCAACTTCCCACGCAAATGGGGACCGCCGCTTCGCTTCGTCCGCGTGGCGCGAGCAGCCGTGGTTCGCCTGGGTGCGCGAAGCGTGGGAGCTCTATGGCGAATATCTGACCGAGCTCGCATCGCTCGCGCAATTGCCGCCCGACGAGAAGCGACGGCTCGAGTTCTCGACGCGCCAGTTCGTCGACGCGATGGCGCCTTCGAACTTTCCCGCGACGAATCCGGACGTGATCGAGCGCGCCATCGTCACCGAGGGTGCGAGCCTCGTGCAGGGAATGCGCAACCTCAGCGACGACATCGCGAAAGGTCGCATCACGATGAGCGACGAGTCGGCCTTTGCGATCGGCCGCAACCTCGCGGTGACGCCGGGGAGCGTCGTACTGCGCAATCCGCTGATCGAGCTGATCCAGTACGACGCGACGACATCCGACGTCGCGAAGCGCCCGCTCCTGATTGTTCCACCCTGCATCAACAAGTACTACATCCTCGATCTCACGCCGGCCAACTCGTTCGTGCGGCATGCCGTCGCCGAGGGACATACGGTGTTCCTCGTGTCGTGGCGCAACATTCCGGAGGAGCTCGGCACGCTCACCTGGGACGACTATCTCGAGCAGGGCGTGCTCGCCGCGCTCGCGGCCGTGCAGTCGATCGCGGGGTCCGGCGAAGTGAACACGCTTGGCTTCTGCGTCGGAGGCACGCTGCTCGCGTGCGCACTCGCGGTGCTCGCGGCACGCGGCGATCGCAGCGTGACGAGCGCGACACTCCTCACGACGATGCTCGACTTCGCCGATCCCGGCGAGATCGCCGTATACATCTCGGCCGCGGCGCTCGATGCGCGCAGGCCGCTCCTGTGCGCCGGCCAGCGCGTGCCCGGGAGCGAGCTCGCCGGCGCGTTCGCGAGCCTGCGCCCGAACGAGCTCGTGTGGAACTACGTCGTCAACAACTACCTGAAGGGGCGCACGCCGCCGGCGTTCGATCTCCTCTACTGGAACAGCGACTCGGCCAATCTGCCGGGACCGATGTACTGGTATTACCTGAACGAGATGTACGTCGGCAACCGCCTGCGCGAGCCCGGGGCGCTGACGATGCTCGGGCAGTCGATCGATCTTCGCCGCCTCACGATGCCGATGTACGTCTACGCGTCGCGCGACGACCACATCGTGCCGTGGCGCTCGGCCTGGCGCACCGTCGGCCTCGTCGGGACGCGGCCACGTTTCGTGCTCGGTGCATCGGGCCACATCGCGGGTGTCGTCAACCCTCCGGCCGCCGGCAAGCGCAACTACTGGACCGGACCGCAGCCATCGCATGGCATGGACCCCGAGACGTGGCTCGAGCGCGCGACGAGCCACCCCGGAAGCTGGTGGCCCGATTGGCATGCGTGGCTCGCGAAGCACGCGGGCGGGCAGCGCCC
>DASVGI010000108.1:0-52568 GCA_036379595.1 Casimicrobiaceae bacterium
ATGTTGCTGAACGACGACTACACGCCGATGGACTTTGTCGTCGTCGTGCTCCAAACTGTGTTCGGAATGAGTCGCGAGAAGGCGACGCAGGTGATGCTGCAGGTTCACCGTGAGGGCATGGGCGTGTGCGGTACCTATACGCGTGAAGTAGCGAGCACGAAGGTCGAGCAGGTCATCGACCTCGCGCGCAGGCACCAGCACCCGCTGCAGTGCACGATGGAGGAGAGTTGAGCGTTAATACATGGGGAGGTTCATGCCGGGCCTCCGGCCACGCCGGGGCGAGCGTCCGGCGGAGCGTCGAGGTCGAGGAAGCATCATGATTGCGCAGGAACTGGAAGTTTCGCTTCACATGGCTTTTGTCGACGCCCGGCAGAAGCAGCACGAATTCATCACCGTCGAGCACCTCCTGCTCGCGATGCTCGACAATCCGTCGGCGGCCGAAGTGCTGAAGGCCTGCGGCGTCGACCTCGAAGAACTGCGCGGCGTGCTCTCCGACTTCATCAACGAGCACACGCCGCGGCTCGCGCCGCACTCCGACGCCGATACGCAGCCGACGCAGGGCTTCCAGCGCGTCATCCAGCGCGCGATCCTGCACGTCCAGTCCTCCGGCAAGAAGGAGGTCACCGGCGCCAACGTGCTCGTCGCCGTGTTCGGCGAGAAGGAATCGCACGCGGTCTACTTCCTCAATCAGCGCGGGGTGACGCGGCTCGACGTCGTCAACTACATCGCGCACGGCATCACCAAGGCGCCGCAGCAGAAGCAGGAGAAATCGTCCGACGCGAAGGAAGAGACCGAGGGCGGCAGCGAAGCACAGGGTGCGCTCGACGCCTACACGATGCACCTCAACGCGATGGCGCGTAACGGCAAGATCGATCCGTTGATCGGCCGCGCGCTCGAGCTCGAGCGCGTGATCCAGGTGCTGTGCCGGCGGCGCAAGAACAACCCGCTGCTGGTCGGCGAGGCCGGGGTCGGCAAGACCGCGATCGCCGAAGGACTTGCGCGCCGCATCAACGAGGGCGATGTTCCCGAGCTCCTGAAGGAGTACCAGGTCTACTCGCTCGACATGGGTGCGCTGCTCGCCGGAACGAAGTATCGCGGCGACTTCGAGCAGCGGCTGAAGGCCGTGCTGAAGCAGCTTTCGGAGAACCCGAAGTCGATCCTGTTCATCGACGAGATCCACACGATCATCGGCGCCGGCGCGGCGTCGGGCGGGACGCTCGACGCGTCCAACCTCCTGAAGCCCGCGCTCTCCACCGGTGCGCTGAAGTGCATCGGCGCCACCACCTATGGCGAGTACAGGCAGATCTTCGAAAAGGATCATGCGCTGTCGCGTCGCTTCCAGAAGGTCGACGTGCCCGAGCCGTCGGTCGCCGAGACGGTCGAGATCCTGAAGGGCCTGAAGACCCGCTTCGAGCAGCACCACGGCGTCAAGTACGCGCCGGCGGCGCTGACATCGGCGGCCGAGCTCGCGGCGCGCTTCATCAACGATCGCCATCTCCCCGACAAGGCGATCGACGTCATCGACGAAGCCGGTGCCGCACAAAAGATCCTGCCGAAGTCGCGGCAGAAGAAGGTGATCGGCAAGGTCGAGGTCGAAGAGATCGTCGCGAAGATCGCGCGGATTCCGGCGAAGAACGTGAGCTCCGACGATCGCAACGCGCTGAAGACACTCGATCGCGACCTGAAGAATGTCGTGTTCGGCCAGGACAAGGCGATCGCCGCGCTGGTGTCGGCGATCCGGATGGCGCGCTCGGGACTCGGCAATCCGCGGAAGCCGATCGGCAACTTCCTGTTCAGCGGGCCGACGGGCGTCGGCAAGACCGAGGTCGCGCGGCAACTCGCGTTCTGCCTCGGCGTCGAGCTGATCCGCTTCGACATGTCGGAGTACATGGAGCGCCACGCGGTGTCGCGGCTGATCGGCGCACCTCCCGGCTATGTCGGTTTCGACCAGGGCGGGCAGCTGACCGAAGCGGTCACCAAGCACCCGTACAGCGTGCTGCTGCTGGACGAGATCGAGAAGGCGCACCCGGACATCTTCAACATCCTGCTGCAGGTGATGGACCACGGCACGCTGACCGACAACAACGGGCGCAAGGCGGATTTTCGCAACGTGACCGTCATCATGACGACCAATGCCGGTGCGAGCGAGCTCGCGCGGCAAACGATCGGCTTCGCTACCGAGAAGGAAGCCGGCGACGAGATGAACGAGATCAAGCGGCTGTTCACGCCGGAATTCAGGAACCGGCTCGACGCGACGATCTCCTTCGCACCACTCGATCACGAGGTGATTCTGCGCGTCGTCGACAAGTTCCTGCTCGAGCTCGAGGCGCAGTTGCACGAGAAGAAGGTCGAGCCTTCGTTCACGCCGAAGCTGCGCGAGTTTCTCGCCCGCAAGGGCTTCGATCCGCAAATGGGCGCGCGGCCGATGTCGCGCCTGATCCAGGACACGATCCGCAAGGCGCTTGCCGACGAGCTCCTGTTCGGGCGTCTCGTCAACGGCGGCAAGGTGACGATCGACATCGCCGACGACGACACCGTGCGCCTCGTGTTCGAGGAGGCGCACGAGGCCGAGGTCGCTTAAGGCAGCGCTTCCTTAGGCGAGCATGTCGCGCCAGATCGCGTGCGCCCACGCGAAGCCGTAGCGTCCCTCCTCCGCGCTCCAGCCTGACGCGACCCCGCCCGCGCCGGGCATCGGGATGTAGCTCCTCTGCGCCGCGTCGTAGCGGTGCACCGAGCACACGTGCGCGGCTTCGCGGTCGTCGAAGAACGTGTAGCAGGTGTTGGTGAGAAGCGGCAGCGGCTCGGGTGCCGCTTCCGCGAGGAGCGACAGAATCGCGGCCGCGGCAGCCTTGCCGTGCTGGTTCGCCATGTGCCCCGACTTCGGCATCACCGGCGCGATCTGAATCGCGTCACCGAGCACGTGGATGCCGGGCACGCGGATCGATTCGAACGTTGCGAAATCGACCTCGCACCAGCGGCCGTTCGCCGTCACCACGCCGGCCTCGTGCGCGATCGCCGCCGCACCGTGGGGTGGAATCACGTTCAGCACGTCGGCGGTGACGTCGTCGGCGATCTCGAAGTGCGCAGTCCGCGTGCGCAGGTCGACGCCGGTCAGCACGCAGTCGTGGCGGTACTCGACGATACCCTTGTAGGGACCGTTCCACGCCTTCTCGAAGAGCTCCTTCTCCGATTGCACGTCACTGTTGCCGTCGAGGATCAGCACCTTGCTGCGCGGCTTCGTCCGCTGTAGATACCACGCGGCGAGGCATGCGCGCTCGTAAGGCGCGGGCGGGCAGCGAAGCGGTGCGACGGGAATCGAGATCGCGAACACTCCGCCGTCGCGCATCGATTCGAGCTGCCGGCGAAGCGCCTGCGTCTGCGGGCCGGCCTGCCACGCGTGCAGGAACGTCGCGCGCGCCTCGGTCGAAGCGAGGCCGGCGACGCGATCGAAGAGGAAGCCGATTCCCGGCGACAGGATCAATCGGTCCCAGCGAAGATCGCTGCCGCGGGCGAGCCGGACGCGCCGTTGTGCGGCGTCGACGGCGACGGCCGAGTCGCGCACGATGCGCACGCCGAGCTTCGCGAGCCCTGCGTAATCGACGGTGATGTCGGCGATGCCGAGGCTCCCCGCGACGACGAGGTTGGAAAGCGGCGTCGACACGAACGACGGCTCGCGCTCGACGAGCGTGACGTCGACCGCGCCTTTTCCCCAGACGGCGAGATAGCGCGCCGCCGTCGCGCCGCCGTAGCCGCCGCCGATCACGACGACGCGCGGGCGTAAGCCGCCGGTGTGGCGCGCAAGGGCGTTTCGCGCGCGCAGGTCCGCGCATCCTGCGACGGCGAGCGACGACAGCCCGGCGAGTGCCGACAGTGCAGCGAGCGCGCGCCGGCGCCCGGGGTTCACCGCGCGTCTCCGCCCGTCGCGAACCAGCCGGCGATCAGGTCGAGCTCGGCCGGCGTGTAGCCGCGCACGAGCTGCGGCATGACAGTCCCGGGCAACGTTCCATCGCGAAATGCCGCGAGCTTCGCGCGCAGCACCTCGCGCGTCTGCCCGTCGAGCGCGGGAATGTCATGCACCTGCGACTGGTGACACGGCGTGCACCCGGCAGCGAGCGCCGCCGCGCGCGTGAGGCGCTGCGGTGCCGTGGCGACGGTGCTGGTGCTGCTGGTGACGTGCGGTGTGGCCACCGCGGCGCTCGGCGATTGCGCCGCGACTGCCCAATGAACACCGCCAGGCGCGGCCACCGCGGCGAGGCATGCCATGGCGACTCCGATCGACGTGGAACTTGCGGTCATGGCGTGAAGGATAGTTGGAAGCCAGGTATGCAATGCAGCATCGTTCTGTGGTCAACAGTCCTACTTCATTTCCATATCGTGGAAATAATTTCTAAACTATTGATTCAGTATAATAAATTTCGTATTGCAACGCGCAAATCTACTTGCGCGCCCACCGGCGCTCTGCTAATTTGATTCCCATGCATGCAAGGCCACGGCAGATCACACCGGGGCGAGCGTGCGGAGGGCAAGGGGTACCCATCCATGCCCGCCGACCGGTCGGGCGATCCCTGAGCGGTCCGTGCAGCGAGCGTGCCGGCGTGGTCCGGTGCGTGGCGCGTTCATGGTGTTCGCAATGCGGGCACCGTTGACCAATCCGCCGGGGCAGGCGCCCGGCAAGGCATCGATGGGAGCAAGGCATGAACTACGATCTCGAATCCGCCCGCCTCAGGAAGGACTGGGCCGAGAATCCGCGCTGGAAGGGCATCGAGCGGCGATATTCCGCCGAGGACGTCGTGCGGCTGCGCGGCTCGCTGCATATCGAGCACTCGCTCGCGCGACACGGCGCCGAGAAGCTGTGGAAGCTGTTGCACGACGAACCCTACGTGAGCACGCTGGGTGCGCTGACCGGCAACCAGGCGATGCAGCAGGTGAAGGCGGGCCTGAAGGCGATCTATCTCTCCGGCTGGCAGGTCGCCGCCGATGCGAACATCGCCGGCGAGATGTACCCCGACCAATCGCTGTACCCGGCGAACTCGGTGCCGGCAGTCGTGCGCCGGATCAACAACACGTTCATCCGTGCCGACCAGATCGCGCATGCCGAGGGCAAGGACGACGTCGACTACTTCGCGCCGATCGTTGCCGACGCCGAGGCGGGCTTCGGCGGTGTGCTCAATGCCTTCGAGCTGATGAAGGCGATGATCGAAGCCGGCGCGGCCGGCGTGCACTTCGAGGATCAGCTCGCGTCGGTGAAGAAGTGCGGCCACATGGGCGGCAAGGTGCTGGTGCCGACGCGCGAGGCCGTGGAGAAGCTCGTTGCTGCGCGCCTCGCCGCGGACTGCCTCGGCGTGCCGACGATCCTCCTCGCGCGCACCGATGCCGAAGCGGCCGATCTTGTCACGTCCGACATCGACGACAACGACAAGCCGTTCCTGACTGGCGAGCGCACCAGCGAAGGCTTCTTCCGCACGCGCAAGGGTCTCGACCAGGCGGTCTCGCGCGGGCTCGCGTACGCCGCGGTGGCCGATCTCATCTGGTGCGAGACCGGCAAGCCGGATCTCGCCTTCGCCAAGGCGTTCGCCGAAGCAATCCGGGCGAAGTATCCGGACAAGATGCTCGCCTACAACTGCTCGCCGTCGTTCAACTGGAAGAAGAATCTCGACGACGCGACGATCGCGACGTTTCAGCGCGAGCTCGGCGCGATGGGCTACAAGTTCCAGTTCATCACGCTCGCCGGCTTCCACAGCCTCAACTACTCGATGTTCAACCTCGCGCATGGCTACGCGCGCGGCGGCATGAGCGCGTTCGTCGAGCTGCAGGAAGCCGAGTTCGCCGCGGCGCAGAAGGGCTTCACGGCGGTCAAGCACCAGCGCGAAGTCGGCACCGGTTATTTCGATGCGGTGACGACGACGGTGCAGGGCGCGCAGTCGTCGACGACGGCACTGAAGCATTCGACCGAGGACGAGCAGTTCTTCGACGCCGCGAAGAAGCTTCACGTCGCCAACGGCTGACCGCCGCGCTGCGCACCGGTGCTCTGTGCGGCGGACTGGTGCTCTACGCGGCGGGCGCGTCAGCCCGCCGCGTAGAGCTGCCAGTCCTCGGGTACGCCCTTGAGGGTGTGCGTGCCGCGGTCCTCGAACGCGAGTCCGGACCCTGAAACGAGATCCCGCACGGTGCGCGAGACGAGGACCTCACCTCCTCGCGCGAGCGCCGCCACTCGAGCGGCGATGTGGACGCCGATTCCGCTGACCGCGGCGTCGTCGAGCTCGACCTCGCCGGTGTGGACTCCGGCGCGAATCTCGAGCCCGAGATCGCGCGCTCCGCGGACGATCGAGAGCGCGCAACGAACCCCGCGTGCAGGCCCGTCAAACGTTGCGACGAATCCGTCGCCGGTGGTGTTCACTTCGTGGCCGCGGAACGTGCCGAGCTCGCGCCGCACCATCGCATCATGCTTCGCGAGAAGCTTGCGCCAATCGCCATCGCCGATCTTCGCGATGCGGGCAGTCGAATCGACGATGTCGGTGAAGAGCACGGTTGCAAGCACGCGATCGGCGCTGCGACGGGGACGAATGCCGGTCAGGAACTCCTGCACCTCGCCGAGCACGCTGTCCTGATCGCCGACCCACGGCAGGTGGTCGGCCCCGGGGAACTCGACGATGCGCGCATCAGCGATGCGCGCCGCGAGCCAGCGCGCCTCCTCGACCTTGACGTCGAGGTCGTCCCGCCGGTGCATGATGAGCGTGGGGACGTGAATCGCCGGGAGCACGCGCTCGACGTCGATCTGCGTGTTCATGCGCAGCAGCGTGACCGCGGCACTCGGACTCGCGGAGCGCCGCAGGTAGGTCGCGAGCCGCTGCGCGTACTCGCGATCGTGGATCTTGCTCGGGATATAGTGGGCAAGATCCATCAGGTGGCCCCATTCGCGCTCGACCTCTTCGTATTCGCGCGCGCGCGCCTCGGGCGTCGGCGCCCACGGGTAGTCGGGGCTCCAGATGCGCTTCGCGAAGCTGCCGAAGGTGACCAGCGCCGTCGTTCGCTCGGGACACGTGGCGGCGTAGAGCATCGACAGTCCGCCGCCTTCCGACACGCCGAAGATCGCCGCGCGATCCGAACGCACTGCATCGAGCACCGCGCGCAGATCGTCCATCCGCTGCTCGAGCGTCGGCAGCGCATCGTCCGAAACCCGGTCCGAGAGCCCGGTGCCGCGCTTGTCGAAGGTGATCAGGCGGGAAAACGCCGCGAGGCGCCCCAGAAAGCGCGCGTACTCGGGCTCCTCCCAGTTGAGCTCGATGTTCGACACCCAGCCGGGAACGTAGACGAGGTCGAGCGCTCCGTCGCCGACCACCTGGTAGGCGATGTTCACCCTGCCGCTTCGCGCATACTGAGTACGCGGGACCATGAGCGCGATGTATACCCCTGCCAGTCGCGGGAATCCACCGATCCGGTCTCGTGCCGGGTCGGAAGACCGCTCGCGCGTGCGCGTCTTCTTCGCTGTCCGGCCGCCGGCGGACCTCCGACGAGCGCTCGGCGCCATCGCGCGCACCGCCGCACACGAGACACGCGGTCGCGCGGTCCCGGACGACAATCTGCACCTGACGCTCGTATTCGTCGGCGACGTTGTCGCGTCGATGCTGCCGACGCTGTCCCGGATCGGAGCGTCGGTGGCTAAGCACTGCGCGGACGTCGATGCCGAGCCGTGCACGGGCGCGACCCTCGTTCTCGACCGACTGGACGGGTTCGCGCGCGCCCGCGTTGCGTGGCTCGGACCGTCGTCGGTTCCGGAGCCGCTCGTCACCCTTGCGCACGCACTGGAGCGCGAGCTCGACGCGGCCGCCATCGCGTACGACCGCAAGCCATTTCGCGCGCACCTCACGTTGGCGCGTTCGTGCCGTGGTCCGTTCGTCGCGCGCGCCATCGACCCGGTCACATGGCAGATCGACTCGCTCGTGCTGCTGCGCTCGCCGCGCGGCGTTTCCGGCGGACGCTACGAGGCGATCGGACGCTGGGCGCTCACTCCGGGCCGCGTGTGAGCGATGTCACCAGCTCGTTCGACCGCATTCCGGGATCGAACGCGGAGCGTTGCTAGACCTGACCCCGCGCGACGGGCCGCTTCGGATCGGCGCTCCACTCGCTCCACGAGCCCGGATAGAGACGGGTGAGCGGGTAGCCCGCGACGGCCATCGCGAGCACGTTGTGGCAGGCGCTGATGCCCGAGCCGCAGTAGTGAACGAGATCCTCTGCGGCGCGGCCGTGCAGCATACCCTCGAATTCCACGCGCAGATCGTGCGCCGAGCGGAAGCGGCCGTCGGCGCCGACGTTGCGCGTGTATGGGCGATTGATCGCGCCGGGAATGTGCCCGGCCACCGGGTCGATCGGCTCGACGTCACCGCGGTAGCGTTCGGCGCCGCGCGCATCGAGGAGGACGAGCGCGTGCCGCGGCAGGCTTGCCGCGATCCCGGTCGCGCTGACCGTCGGCAGCACCGCGCGCGGCGTGAAGCGGGTGCGCGCGGGGTGCGGCGTTTCGGTCTCGACGGCACGTCCCTCGCGAACCCACTGCGCGTACCCGCCGTCGAGCACGGCAACCGCGTCGTGCCCGAGCCAGCGCAGCATCCACCACAGACGCGCCGCATAGAGGCCGTTGTCCTGGTCGTAAGCGACAACCTGCGACGAAGGTCCGATGCCGAGGCGGCCGAACACTTCCGCGGCGGCCTCCGGAGTCGGCAGCGGATGGCGGCCGTTGCGGCCGGTCTTCGGCGCGGACAGATCGCGGTCGATGTGCGCGAATACGGCGCCGGGCACGTGCCCCTTCGCGTACTCGTGCTCGCCCCAGGGCTCGGCTTCGGCGAGCTGGTGCCGCACGTCGACGATCACGAGCTTCGGATCGCCGATGCGCCGCGCGAGGGCTTCGCTGCCGATCAGCGTCGAATAGGCGAGCGCGTCGCCTGCGCCGTAGGGCGCGGGCTTCGCGGTGGAACGATGGTGGCTGCGGGACATGGATGGTGGGTCTCGTTTGGCGACAGGATGGGGTTCGCGCGCGCCAGGCGTCACGCACGCCAGGCGTCAGATGGCGTCGAGCAGCGCTCCCATTTCGCGACGGTAGAACTCGTGGAAGTGCTGCATGCCGTCCTCCATCGGCGACTGGTACGGGCCGATCTCGCTCTTCCCTCGCGCGAAGAGTGCCCTGCGTCCTGCGTCCATCCGCTCGGCAATCTCGTCGTCCTCCTGCGCCGTTTCGAGGTAGGCCGCCTGCTGCGCCTCGATGAAATCGGGCTCGAACAGCGCGATGTCCTCCGGATAGTAGAACTCGATCACGTTCAGCGTCTGGTCGACTGCCTTCGGGATCAGCGTGCTGATGACGAGCACGTGCGGATACCACTCGACCATGACGTTCGGAAAGTACGTGAGCCAGATCGCGCCGTGCGCGGGCTTCGCGCCGCGCTCGTAGTCGAGCACGGCCTGATGCCAGCGGCGATAGACCTGCGTGCCGGGTTTCGCGAGATCATCGTTGACGCCGACCTGCTGCACCGACGCCCACCGTGCGAACTGCCAGTTGAGATCGTCGCAGGTGACGAACTGGCCGAGACCTGGGTGGAACGGACCGACGTGATAATCCTCGAGGTAGACCTCGATGAAGGTTTTCCAGTTGTAGCGGCACTCGTGGAGCTCGATTCGATTGAGCGCGTAGCCCTCGAAATCGAGGTCGGGAATCGACAGCGCGCCAAGGTCCGCCGCGATGTCGCGCGGGCCGTCGAACAGCAGACCGCGCCAGCGCTGGATCGGCGTGCGGGCGAGGCTCGCGCACGGCTGGATCTCGAAGTGCGGCGCGCCGAGGAGACGTCCGTCGAGCGCATAGGTCCAGCGGTGCACCGGACAGACGATGTTGTCGGCGTGTCCGCGCCCGTTCAGCATGATTGCCTGGCGGTGCCGGCACACGTTCGAGAGGAGCTCGATGCCGCCGGGCCCGTGCACGAGCATCTGCGCGTTGTCGCGGGCGGCAAGCACCTGGTAATCGCCGGGCTCCGGAGCCATCAATTCGTGGCCGACGTATCCGGGTCCGCGTGCGAACAGGCGCTCGCGCTCGGTTTCGAGCAGGCGGGGCTCGAAGTAGCAGGCGACCGGGAGTTGCGATTCGGATTGCCGCAGCCCGGCGGCGGCCGCGAGATCGGACATCCTGCCTTCTCCTTTCCGGCGAAATTCAACCAACCCAACCCAACAACCCGGGACGGCGCGCGTGCTCGTGCGCGAGATGGAGCCCGGACCGCTTTGCCAAGTCGACCGTGCGAAAGGATCGCGTCGGTACTCGCGAACGAACTGGAGGAGTACCCAAAGGCCGTGACGTCGAACATGACATAATAGAGTTACGCGCGATTCCGGTCAAGGAATCCATCGCGACAGGAATCCATCGCGACGTCGCCCGCTTCGTTCATCCCATGTCCGAGACAACGGAAACCCCAGCCAGTTTCGAGGCGGCGCTCGCCGAGCTCGAGGAGATCGTCGCGCGGCTCGAAGCGGGCGATCTTCCGTTGCAGGATTCGCTCGCGGCCTACCGGCGAGGCGCGGAGCTGCTCGCGTTCTGCCAGGCGCAGTTGAAGGATGCGCAGCAGCAGGTGCAGGTGCTGGAGAAGGGCGTACTGCGTCCCCTCGAATCCGGTGAGGCGAGCGATGCGCAATGACCTCGCATTCGAGGTCTGGTCGCGCGAGCGCCAGCAGCGCATCGAAGGCGTGCTGGAAGCGATCCTGCCCGCGGTCGGCAACACGCCTGCGCGCCTCGCCGCGGCGATGCGTCACGCCGTGCTGGGCGGCGGCAAGCGGTTGCGCCCGCTGCTCGCTTACGCCGCGGGTGAGCTCGTCGGCGCCGACGCCGATGCGGTCGACGCGCGCGCGGCAGCGGTCGAGCTCGTTCACGCGTATTCGCTGGTTCACGACGATCTGCCGTGCATGGATGACGACGCGCTGCGCCGCGGACGGCCATCGTGCCATGTCGCGTTCGGCGTCGCGACCGCGCTTCTCACCGGCGATGCGCTGCAATCGCTCGCGTTCGAAGTCCTGTCGCGCGGGCCCGGCGCCGCCGAAGCCTGCCGCGTCCTCGCCGAGGCCGCCGGATCGGCCGGGATGGCGGGCGGCCAGCAGCTCGACCTCGACGCTGCGCCAGGCACCACCGATCTCGACGCACTCGTACGCCTGCAACGGATGAAGACGGGAGCGCTGATCGATGCCGCGATCCGTCTCGGCGCAGGCTGCGGCCGCGCGCCGTCGGCGGACGAAGTTGCCGCACTCGATGGATACGCGCGCGCGATCGGCCTCGCGTTTCAGGTGGTCGACGACCTTCTCGACGCCGAAGGCTCGTCGGCAACCCTCGGCAAGACCGCCGGCAAGGACGCCGTGCAGGGTAAGGCGACGTTCGTCACCGTGCTCGGCAGGAGCGAAGCGCGGCGGCGCGCGCAGGCGCTCTACGCCGACGCCCACGCGGCACTGCGTCCATTGGGGCGCGACGCGACGCGGCTCGCCGAGCTCGCGCAGTGGATCGTCGGGCGCAGCCGATGAGCGGCGATCAGTGGACGGCCGGGCGCAGCCGATGAGCGACTCCGCTTCAGACGTTGCTGCGGCGGGCGGCACCGAGCGCTTCGTCCTGCTCGATACGATCGATTCGCCGGCGGATCTGCGTGGCCTTGCGCGCGATCGCCTGCCGCAGCTCGCGCGCGAGCTGCGTGCCTTCGTGCTGCAGACGGTTGCGCAAACCGGCGGCCATCTGTCGTCGAACCTCGGCACGATCGAGCTCACGATCGCGCTCCATTACGTCTTCGACACGCCGCGCGACCGCATCGTCTGGGACGTCGGCCATCAGACCTACGCGCACAAGATCCTGACCGGCCGCCGCGCCGCGATGGCGAAGCTGCGCCAATGGGGCGGGCCCTCGGGTTTTCCGCGGCGCGACGAGAGCGAGTACGACACGTTCGGCACCGCACACTCGTCGACGTCGATCTCGGCGGCGCTCGGGATGGCGGTCGCCGCGCGCCTCGGCCGCGATCCGCGGCACGTCGTGGCGGTGATCGGCGACGGCGCGATGAGCGCCGGGATGGCGTTCGAGGCGCTCAACAATGCGAAAGGCGCCGACCTGCTCGTCATCCTCAACGACAACGACATGTCGATCTCCGAGCCGGTCGGCGCGATGAACCGCTACCTCGCGCGCGTGCTCGCGTCGCGCTTCTACAACAGCGTGCGCAGCGGCGGCAAGGAGGTGCTGTCGAAGCTCCCGCCGGTACGCGCGTTCGCGAAGCGCGCCGAGGAGCACTTCAAGGGCATGGTGCTTCCGGGCACGCTGTTCGAGGAGCTCGGCTTCAACTACATCGGTCCGGTCGACGGACACGACGTCGAGGGCCTCGTGACGACGCTCACGAACGTGCGCAAGCTGCGCGGCGCGCAGTTCCTGCACGTGGTCACGCGCAAGGGCTACGGCTATCCGCCCGCCGAAGCCGATCCGATTCTCTATCACGGCGTGTCGAAGTTCGATCCTGCCGTCGGCGTTGTCGCGAAGGCCGGCGTTAAGCCCACCTACACGCGCGTGTTCGGCGACTGGCTCTGCGACATGGCCGCCGCCGACCGGCGCCTCGTCGCGATCACTCCGGCGATGCGCGAAGGCTCCGGGCTCGTCGAATTCTCGCAGCGTCATCCGGACCGCTATTTCGACGTCGGCATCGCCGAGCAGCACGCGGTCACGTTCGCGGCGGGTCTTGCCTGCGAGGGCATGAAGCCGGTGGTCGCGATCTACTCGACGTTCCTGCAGCGCGCCTACGACCAGGTGATCCACGACGTCGCGCTGCAGAACCTCCCGGTAATGTTCGCGATCGATCGCGCCGGAATCGTCGGGGCCGACGGACCGACGCACATCGGCGCGTTCGATCTTTCGTATCTTCGCTGCCTGCCCAACACGACGGTGATAGCGCCCGCGGACGAGAACGAGTGCCGCAAGCTCCTCTCGACCGCATTTGCATTGGGAACCCCGGCGGCGGTGCGTTACCCGCGCGGGGCCGGTCCCGGCATCGCGATCGAGCCCGGGCTTGCGACGCTCCCGGTCGGCCGGGGCGAGCTGCGGCGAAGCAGCAAGCGTCGTCATCCGCGCATCGCGATCCTCGCGTTCGGCGCTCCGCTGTACGCGGCGCTCGCCGCTGCCGACGAGCTCGACGCTACGGTCGCCAACATGCGTTTTGTGAAGCCGCTCGACACCGAGCTCGTGAGGAGCCTCGCGCACGACCACGACGCACTGGTGACCGTCGAAGAGAACGTCATTGCCGGCGGCGCCGGCAGCGCCGTCGCGGAATTCCTGGCGAGCGAGAGGATCACGATCCCGATGCTGCACCTCGGGCTTCCCGACCGGTTCATCGGCCACGGCGATCCGGCGTTGCTGCTCGCCGAAGTCGGGCTCGACGCACGCGGCATCGCTGCGTCGATTCACGCGCGCTTCGCGCAGCGCACGCCCGGAGCGTGGGCGAAGCCCGCCGCGTGAGCTCGCACGGAAACGCGGCGCGGCTTTGCGGCATCGAACCGACCGTCTCCGGCAGCCTGCTATGGCACACTTGACCCCATGAACCGCCCCGAAACCCCGAGCCGGCTGCTGCCGATCCCGGACGTGCAATCGAGCGCCGACGACCGCCGCATCGCGATCGACCAGGTCGGCATCAAGGGGTTGCGCTATCCGCTGCCGTTCGCCGACGACGATGGCCCGGCGCAGACGGTGATCGCGACCTGCAACGTGTTCGTGGCACTCCCTCCCGAGCGCAAAGGCACGCACATGTCGCGCCTGGTCGAGCTCCTCGAAGAGCGCGCGCTGCCCGGTTCCGAGCCGCTCACCGTCGCTGGCCTGCGCGCGCTCGTCGACGAGCTTCTCGAACGCCTCGATGCGTCGGCGGGCCGCATCGAATTCACGTTTCCGCTCTTCGTGCGCAAGATTGCGCCGGTCTCGGGTGTCGCGAGCCTGCTCGACTACGACCTCAGGTTGTCGGCCGGGCTCGACGGCGATGGTTATTCAGCGACGGTCGCCGTGTCGGTGCCGGTCACGTCGCTCTGCCCGTGCTCGAAGGAAATCTCCGAATACGGCGCGCACAACCAGCGCTCGGTCGTCACGATCACCGTGCGCGTCGCCGGCCCCGTCGCGGTCGCCGAGCTCCTGCGCATCGCCGAGGAAGAGGCGTCGTGCGAGCTCTACGGGATCCTCAAGCGCGCCGACGAGAAATACGTGACCGAGCGCGCCTACGACAACCCGCGGTTTGTCGAGGATCTCGTGCGCGGCGTCGCGGCGCGCCTCGAAGGCGACCCGCGCTTCGACGCCTATGCGGTCGAAGCCGAAAACTTCGAGTCGATCCACAATCACTCGGCCTACGCGCGGATCGCCCGCGGCTGGTAACCGGCGCAGGATCCCGCATCGCGGGGCTGCTGCACGCATCCGATGAAACCGGTAGCGATCTTCCGTTTCTCGCCCACCGAGGGCCCGGCGTGGTTCTCCGACTGGCTCGATGCGCGCGCGATCGCCTGGCGGCTGATCGCGATCGACGAAGGTGCCGCCGTTCCGGGCGACCCGCGGGAGTTCTCGGGCATCGCAATGATGGGCGGCCCGATGAGCGCCACCGACGGGCTGCCGTGGATCGCACCGTTGTCGCAACTCCTGCGTGACGCGATTTCATGCGACGTCCCGGTGCTCGGCCACTGCCTCGGCGGACAGCTCCTCGCGCAGGCGCTGGGCGCTGCGGTCACGCGCACGAAAGCGCCCGAGATCGGCTGGATCGACGTCGAGACTGCCGACCGCGCGGCGCGCGATGCGTGGTTCGGCGGGCGCGAGCGGTTCACGATCTTCCAGTGGCATTACGAGGTGTTCGAGCTGCCGCCGGGTGCGACGCGCGTGCTCACCAATTCGTACAACCGCGAGCAGGCGTTCACGGTCGGCGATCTTCATCTCGGATTGCAGGTTCACGTCGAGATGACGCCCGAACTCGTCCAATCGTGGTGCGCCGGCGGACTCGGCGAGATCGAGGGTCCCGGAACGCCCGCGCGCCAGTCGCGCGCCGCGATCCTGCGCGACCTCGACGCCCGTATCGCGGCGCTCCACGCCGTCGCCGACGACATCTACACGCGCTGGGTGGCGGGGCTCCAGCGCTGACTCAACGCTGATGGCGGCAATCGAACGCTGATGGCGGCAATCGAACGCTGATGGCGACGATCCAACGCTGATGGTGGCAATCCAACGCTGATGGCGGCGATCCGACCGCTCGCTGACCTCCTCATCAATCAGATCGCTGCCGGCGAGGTCGTTGAGCGGCCCGCCGCCGCGCTGAAGGAGCTGATCGAGAACGCGCTCGACGCCGGCGCGACGCAGATCGACGTCGACGTCGCCGGAGGCGGCACCAGGCGGCTGCGCGTCGCGGACAACGGTGCCGGCATCGAGCGCGAGGACCTGCCGCTCACTGTCGCACGGCACGCGACGTCGAAGATCGCGACGGTGCTCGACCTCGACGCGATCGCGACGCTCGGCTTCCGCGGCGAAGCGCTCGCTTCGATGGCGGCGGTGTCGCGCCTCGCGATCGCCTCGCGCGCGGCCATGCAGCCGCACGCCTGGCGCATCGAGGTCGAGGGTGGCAGCGTCGGGCCGGTCACGCCGGCTGCGCTCGCCGCCGGCACCACGGTGACACTGGAAGAGCTCTTTTTCAACACGCCGGCGCGGCGCAAGTTCCTGCGCACCGAGGCGACCGAATGGGCGCACTGCGACGAAGCCTTTCGCCGCCAGGCACTCGCCCACGCCGAAGTCGGCTTCACGCTGACCCACAACGGCCGCGCGCTGCGGCGCCTGCAGGGCGGCGGCCGGCGCGCGCGCATCGACGAGCTCTTAGGCGAGCCGTTCGCCGTGCACGCGACGCCGGTCGACGCGAGCGCGGGCGGTCTGCAGTTGAGCGGCGTCGCCGTGCGCCCCGCGTACGCCGCGGATGGCCCGGGGGCGCAGTACGTGTTCGTCAACGGCCGCTTCGTGCGCGATCGCGTGCTCGCGCACGCGCTGCGCGAAGCGTACCGCGACGTGCTGCATCACGATCGGCAGCCGGCCTACGTGCTGTGGCTGACGCTCGACCCGCGCCGCGTCGACGTCAACGTGCATCCGCAGAAGACCGAGATCCGCTTTCGCGACTCGGGGGCGGTGCACCAGTTCGTGCGACACGCGGTCGAGCGGGCACTCGCCGCGACGGCGGCCGAGCAGCCCGCGGTGTCGGCGAGCGAGCGGCTGGGGCTTGCCGCGGCGCGCATCCCGCCGCGCGTTCCCGAGCTTGCGATGGAGCCCGCCGCAACGTCGTCTTCATCGGGGCTCGAGTTCTATCGCCGGCTGTTCGGCGAGGCTGCGCAGGCGCCCGCGGATGCCGCCGTCGGAAGTGCTGCAGCCGGCGACGCCGGATTGCCGCGTGCCGCGCCGTTCGCGTCCGACGACGCGCATCCGCTCGGCTTCGCGCTCGCACAGCTCCACGGCGTCTACATCCTCGCGCAGAACCGCGCCGGCCTCGTCCTGGTCGACATGCATGCCGCGCACGAGCGCATCGTCTACGAGCGCCTGAAGGTCGAGGTCGACGACCACGTTCCGGTGCAGCCGCTGCTCGTCCCGGCGGTGTTCGGCGCCGATTCGCACGAGATCGCCGCCGCCGCCGAGCACGCCGCTGCGCTCGCCCGGCTCGGCTTCGACGTCTCGCCGATCGGGCCGACGACGCTCGCGGTGCGCGGAGTGCCCGCGGTGCTCGGCGACGCCGACCCGGCCACGCTCGCGCGCGCGGTGCTGCACGAGCTCGTCGAATTCGGCGGCACCGAGGTGCTTGCGTCGCGGCGCGACGAGCTTCTCGCGACGATGGCCTGCCACGGTGCCGTGCGCGCGCACCGCAGCCTCGGCATCGCCGAGATGAACGCGCTGCTGCGCGAGATGGAGGCGACCGAGCGCGCCGGGCAGTGTAACCACGGCCGCCCGACCTGGTACCAGCTGAGCCTCGCCGACCTCGACCGGCTGTTCCTGCGTGGGCGCTGAAAACCGGGATTTTCAAGCACCGGTGGTGCTGTTGATGGGCCCGACCGCGTCGGGCAAGTCGGCGCTCGCGCAGGAGCTCGCCCTGCGCTTCGACGGCGAGATCGTCAGCGCCGATTCAGCGCAGGTCTATCGCGGCATGGACATCGGCACGGCGAAGCCCGACCGCGCGGCGCGCGACGAGGTGCCGCACCACCTGATCGACGTGATCGACCCGACCGACGCGTGGTCGGCCGCGCGCTTCGCGTCGGCGGCCAATGAGGCGATCGCGGCGATTCGCGCGCGCGGCCGGCTGCCGATCGTCGCCGGCGGAACGATGCTCTACTTCAAGGCGCTGACCGAGGGCCTCTCGGCGCTTCCGGCCGCCGATCCCGCGCTGCGCGCCGCGCTGGAAGCGCGCGCCGCCGTGCAAGGGTGGCCCGCGCTGCACGGCGAGCTCGCGCGCGTCGATCCGCGCACGGCGGCGCGGCTTGCCGTCAACGACAGCCAGCGCATCCAGCGCGCGCTCGAAGTGCACGCGCTGACCGGGCGCCCGCTGTCGGAGCTGCAGGGGCGCCGCGGCGGGACTCCCACACTCGGCGCGCACCTCGCGATCGCGATCGCACCCGCCGACCGTGCGCGCCTGCACGACGCGATCGCGCGGCGCTTCGATGCGATGCTCGACGCCGGGCTCGTCGACGAGGTGCGCGCGCTCGCCGCGCGCTATCGCCTCGATCCTGCGCTGCCATCGATGCGCTGCGTCGGCTATCGCCAGGTGCTCGCCTGGCTCGACCACGGCGGCAGCCGCGCCGCGCTGCGTGAGCAGGGCATCGCCGCGACGCGCCAGCTCGCCCGCCGCCAGCTCACGTGGCTGCGCGCACTCGAGATCGAAACGCTCGATTGCTTTGCGCCGGACCTGGGGCGCCGCGCGAGTGCAGCCGTGGCTGCCGCGCTCGATCGTCGGCCGGCCGCGATTTGACGCATGCGCCGAGGTTCGCCATCATGCTCGGCCTGAGTGCCCGGGGGGCCATTCGAGGAGGAGCAATGCGCAAGGCTTGGGGTATCTGCATGTCGGTCGTCGTCGCGGCGGCGCTGGTCGCGGCGCCGGCGGTCGCGAAGACGTTTCGCTGGGCGAGCCAGGGCGACATCCTGTCGTTCGACCCGTACTCGCAGAACGAGAGCTTCAACAACACGTTCAACAGCTACGTCTACGAGTCGCTGGTCCAGTACGACAAGGCCTATAAGGTCGTCCCGCAGCTCGCGCTGAAGTGGGAGCAGATCTCCCCGACCGAGTGGCGCTTCCACCTGCGTCCGAACGTCAAGTTCCAGGAAGGCGAGCCGTTCACGGCCGACGACGTCGTGTTCTCGGTCCATCGGATGCTGTCGAAGTACTCGATGATGAAGGCCTACCTCGCCGGCGTGTCCGACGCGAAGAAGATCGACGACCTCACGGTGGACATCATCACGAACGGTCCGGCGCCGGTGCTTCTGAACCAGTTGACCGACGTTCGCATCATGAGCAAGGCGTGGTGCGAGAAGCACAACGTCGTCGAGGTGCAGAACTATCTCGGCAAGGAAGAGACCTACGCGGTCGAGCACGCGAACGGCACAGGGCCCTACGTCCTGAAGTCGCGTGAGCCGGACGTGAAGACGGTGCTCACCGCGAACCCCCACTGGTGGGGCAAGATGGAGGGCAACGTCACCGAGATCATCTACACGCCGATCAAGTCGGCGGCGACGCGGACCGCGGCGCTCCTTTCCGGCCAGGTCGACTTCATTCTCGATCCGCCGCTGCAGGATCTGCCGAAGCTCGAGGCCGACCCGGGCATCAAGGTGGTCCAGGGCGAGGAGAACCGCACGATCTTCATCGGCATGGATCAGGCGCGCCCCGAGCTCCAGTACTCGAGCGTCAAGGGCAGGAATCCATTCAAGGACCTGCGCGTGCGGCAGGCGCTCAACATGTCGGTCGACCGCGAGGCGATCAAGCGCACGCTGATGCGCGGGATGTCGATTCCGACCGGCGAGCTCGTCACGCACCAGATCTACGGCTACTACCCGGCAGCGAACATCATCCCGCCGTACAACGTCGAGAAGGCGAAGGAGCTCCTGAAGGAGGCCGGCTATCCGAACGGCTTCGAGGTGACGCTCGACTGCCCGAACGATCGCTACATCAACGACGCGCTGATCTGTCAGGCGCTGACGTCGATGTGGGCGAAGATCGGCCTCACGGTGAAGCTGAATGCGATGCCCAAGGCGCAGTACTTCGCGAAGATCAACAAGAACGACACCAGCCTCTACATGCTCGGCTGGGCCGTCGCGACGTTCGACGCGCAGGATGCGCTCATCAACCTCGTTCACACGCGTAACGGCAAGGGCGCCGGCGAGTACAACGACGGCGGGTACAGCAACCCGAAGATCGACTCGCTGATCGACGCGATGCAGGTCGAGCCCGACGTCAGGAAGCGCCTCGGCATGATCCACGACGCGCTGATGCTGCACACGACCGACGTCGCGCACATCATGCTGCATCAGCAGGAGATTCCGTGGGCGATGCGCAAGAACATCTCGGTCACCCACAGCGCCGACAACCGGCTG
The DNA here is from genome assembly GCA_036379595.1 of Casimicrobiaceae bacterium. Classification (GTDB taxonomy): domain Bacteria; phylum Pseudomonadota; class Gammaproteobacteria; order Burkholderiales; family Casimicrobiaceae; genus VBCG01. Next base: position 19,610 of record DASVGI010000108.1, read on the forward strand.
CGCATGTGGTGGGTGCACGTCAACTGACGCGATGACGTGACGGCGGGGGCGGCCGCGGCCGCTCCCGCGCGCTTTTCGTGACCGCCTTCGTCATCCGTCGCCTGCTGCAGGCGATCGTCGTGATGCTGGTGGTCGGGTTCGTCGCGTTCTCGCTGTTCCAGTACGTCGGCGACCCGGTGCAGTTGATGCTCGGGCAGTTCGCGACCCCGGCCGACCGCATCCGCCTCACGCACGCGCTCGGCCTCGACCGCCCGTTCTACGTGCAGTTCTACCACTTCCTCGTCAACGCGGTGCACGGCCAGTTCGGCGTGTCGATCCGGATCGGCAAGCCGGTGTCGGTGCTGCTCGCCGAGCGCCTGCCGGCGACCCTCGAGCTCTCGATCTGCGCGGCGATCTTCGCGCTCGTCGTCGGCATCCCGGCCGGCGTCTACACCGGGCTCAAGCCCAACTCGTGGCTCGCGCGGACGCTGCTGTCGCTGTCGCTCCTCGGCGTGTCGCTGCCGACCTTCCTGATCGGCATCCTCCTCATCCTGGTGTTCGCGGTGAAGCTCGCCTGGCTGCCGGCCTTCGGGCGCGGAACCGTCGTGCACCTCGGCGGCTGGACGACCGGTCTCCTGACGAAGAGCGGTCTCGTGTCGCTGATCATGCCGACGATCACGCTCGGCCTCTTCCAGCTGACGCTGATCATGCGCCTCGTCCGCTCGGAGATGCTCGAAGTGCTGCGGACCGACTACATCAAGTTCGCCCGCGCGCGCGGGCTCACCGATCGCGCGATCAATTTCGGGCACGCGCTCAAGAACACGCTGGTGCCGGTCATCACGATCACCGGATTGCAGCTGGGATCGATCATCGCGTTCTCGATCATCACCGAGCAGGTGTTCCAATGGCCGGGGATGGGGCTTCTCTTCATCCAGGCGGTGAGCTACGTCGACATTCCGGTGATGTCGGCCTACCTTTGCCTGATCGCGGTCGTGTTCGTGACGATCAACCTGATCGTCGATCTTCTCTATTACGTCGTCGACCCGAGGCTGAGAGTCGACCGTCCCGGCGGAACAGGACACTGACGTGACCGCACGGATCGCGGCCGCGCTGCGAAGCTCGTGGGACAGCGATCTCGCGTGGAGCTTCCGGCATTCGCCGTACGCGATCGTCGCCGCACTGATCTTCCTCGCGTGTATCGGCAGCGCCGCGTTCGCGCCGTGGGTGGCGCCGCACAACCCGTTCGACCTGTCGCAGCTCGATCTCTCCAACTCGCTGAAGCCGCCGGCGTGGCTGCCCGGCGGCACGCACGTCTTTCCGCTCGGCACCGACGACCAGGGGCGCGACATCCTGTCGACGATCTTCTTCGGCGCGCGGATCTCGCTCGAGGTCGGCATCGCCGCGGTCGTGTTCTCGATGGTGCTCGGCGTCGCGCTCGGGCTCGTCGCAGGCTACGTCGGGGGCAGCGTCGACGCGTTCATCATGCGCGTCGCCGACGTCCAGCTCTCGTTTCCGGCGATCCTGATCGCGCTCCTGATCGACGGCCTCGCGCGCGCGGTGATCAAGGGCGCTCACGACAGCATGGCGTTCTGGGTGCTGGTGTTCTCGATCGGCATCTCCGGCTGGGTGCAGTACGCGCGCACGGTGCGCGGCTCGACGATGGTCGAGAAGAACAAGGAGTACGTCCAGGCCGCGCGCCTGTTCGGCATCCATCCGCTCGCGATCATGGCGCGCCACGTGCTGCCGAACGTGCTCGGCCCGGTGCTGGTCATCGCGACGATTCACATCGCGACGGCGATCATCACCGAGGCCACACTCTCGTTCCTCGGCGTCGGCGTGCCGCCGACGCAGCCGTCGCTCGGCACCCTGATCAGGATCGGCAACGATTTCATGTTCTCCGGCGAATGGTGGGTGACGCTGTTCCCGGGGCTGGCGCTCGTCGTGATGGTGCTCGCGATCAACATGCTCGGCGACTGGCTGCGCGACGCGCTCAATCCGCGCCTGCGATGACCGCACGATGAACTTCGCACGCGAGTCCGCCGCGCCGCTTCAGAGCGCCCGGCGTTCGGCAACGGGCGGCGACGCGTCGCGCGCGCTCCTCGAAGTGCGCGGACTCAGGATCGAGTTCCCGACACGGCGCGGCACGCTGACCGCGATCGACGACGTGTCGTTCGCGATTGCACCGGGCGAGGTGCTGGGGGTCGTCGGCGAATCGGGCGCCGGCAAGTCGCTCACCGGCGCGGCGATCATCGGGCTCCTCGAGCCGCCGGGGCGCATCGCCCGCGGCGAGATCCTGCTCGCCGGAAGCCGGATCGACAGCCTCCCCTACGACGCGATGCGGCGCATCCGCGGCCGGCGCATCGGCGCGATCTTTCAGGATCCGCTCACGTCGCTCAATCCGCTCTACTCGATCGGGCAGCAACTCGTCGAGACGATCCGAACCCACCTCGACGTGACGGAGGGCGGCGCGCGTCGCCGCGCGATCGACCTTCTGCGCGAGGTCGGAATCCCGGCGCCCGAGCGGCGCATCGACCATTTTCCGCACCAGTTCTCGGGGGGCATGCGCCAGCGCGTGGTGATCGCGCTCGCGATCTGCGCCAATCCCGAGCTCATCATCGCCGACGAGCCGACCACCGCACTCGACGTCTCGATCCAGGCGCAGATCATCACGCTGCTGAAGCGGCTCTGCCGCGAGCACGGAACCGCGGTGATGCTGGTGACGCACGACATGGGGGTGATCGCCGAGACCGCCGATCGCGTCGCCGTCATGTACGCCGGCCGGATCGCCGAGATCGGCCCGGTGTCCGACGTGATCCACGCGCCCAGGCATCCGTACACGGTCGGGCTTATGGGGTCGATTCCGTCGATCGTCGACGATCGCGAGCGTCTCGTGCAGATCGACGGCACGATGCCGCGCCTCAACGCGATTCCCCGCGGCTGCGCGTTCAACCCGCGCTGCGAGCGCGCGTTCGAGCGCTGCCGGCGCGAGCGCCCCGAGCTGATCGACGTCGGCGCCTCGCGCGCCGCGTGCTGGCTGTACGCGGACGATGCGGGAGCGCGCGGATGAACGGCGCGCACGCGGACGCCACTGCGCAGCCGGGCCGTCACACGCGCGCGAACGGCGCGGGGAAAGTCCCGCCCGAGGTGCTGCTGTCGGTCGAGCGCGTCGGCAAGACCTTCGACGTCTCGCTGCCTCCGCTCGCGCGCGTGCTCGCGCGCCAGCCGCGCGCGCTGCTGCGCGCGGTCGACGACGTGAGCTTCGAGATCCGGCGCGGCGAGACGCTGGGGCTCGTCGGCGAATCGGGCTGCGGCAAGTCGACCGTCGCGCGCCTCGTCGTCGGGCTATACCGGATCACCACCGGATCGATTTCGTATGCCGGAGAGAGTCTCGCCGCGCTCGCCGCGGGGCGCGCCGATCGGCGCCTGCGCCGCAAGCTGCAGATGATCTTCCAGGATCCCTATGCGAGCCTCAATCCGCGCTGGCGCGTCGCCGACATCATCGCCGAGCCGATCCGCGCGCACCGGCTCATTCGCGGGCGCGACGCGATTCGCGCGCGCATCGACGCCCTGCTCGCGCAGGTCGGCCTCGCGGCGGCCGACGGGCGCAAGTACCCGCATCAGTTCTCGGGCGGGCAGCGGCAGCGGATATCGATCGCGCGCGCGCTCGCGAGCGAGCCCGAGTTCCTGGTCTGCGACGAGCCGACGTCGGCACTCGACGTCTCGGTGCAGGCGCAGGTGCTGAACCTGATGCACGACCTGCAGCGCGAGCTCGGGCTCACCTATCTCTTCATCTCGCACAACCTCGCCGTCGTTCATCACATCGCCGACCGCGTCGGCGTCATGTACCTCGGCCGCATCGTCGAGCTCGCCGACAAGCGCGTGCTGTTCGAAGAGCCGCAGCACCCCTACACGCGGATGCTGCTCGACGCGATTCCCGATCTCGCGATGACGGGCAAGGCGCGCACCCCGGTCGCGGGCGAGGTGCCGAGCCCGCTCGCGCCGCCTCCCGGGTGCACGTTTCACCCGCGCTGCCCGCTCGCGAACGAGCGCTGCAGGCGCGAAGTGCCCGCGCTCCTTCCCGCGGCGGGCGGCGCAGCCGTCGCCTGCCACGCGGTCGAGGAGGGGCGCGATCGCGCCGACGGTCGCGAGGGGACCGGTCGCGAGGCAGCCTCAGGCCGCGGCGGATGATCCGCGCGCGAGCCACGCTGCGACGTCGCGCTTCAGCTTCATCATGTCGGCCTCGCGCGTGTACATCATGTGGCCGGCGTCGTAGTAGTGATGCTCGACGCGCGCGAGCACGTCGGCCGGGACGTCGAGCTGGGCGAGCGACCAGTCGGTCGCGCTGTACGGGGTGCCGAGGTCGTAGCGCCCGCTCGCGACCAGCACGCGCAGGTGCGGATTGCGCCGCAGCGCGCGAGAGAGATCGGGGCTCGTGCACGCGTAGCCATTGCCTTTCGCCTCGCCGCGATTCCAGTTCCACTGCTTGTTGACGTCGATCGCCAGCACCTCGTAGCGCGCCTGTACGTCGACGCCGAGCTCTTCGCTCATGTAGGCGTGCGCCGCCATCGTGTACGGAGCGGCGAGCGCCTCGATGCCGGGATCGAACTCCCAGGTGCGCAGACGCTTCGCCGCCATCGGCCCGGTGACGCGCGCCTCGAGCCGCCCGACGATCTGGCCGCGGTCGCGCAGGAGCTCGACGAAGAACGTCTGGTCGTCGACGCGCAGGTTGCACTCGTCGATGAGCGTCGCCGGGAGGCCGGTGAGCTCGCCGATGCGCTTCGCGATGCGCTTCCGCGCAGACGTCGCGAGGCGCGCACCCGCATGCAGCGCGGCGAGGTACTCGTCGGCGACGAACGCTTCGGCCGCCGCACGCGCCTCGGCTGGTGACTCGCCGAGCTTTCCGGCGAGCCTGCCGTGGTATTGCGCGACGCTCGCGAAGCCGGGCAGGAACAGCGCGTACGGCAGATCGTTGCGCGGCTCGAACACGATGCTCTGCAGGTCCATCGCGCACGAGACGAGCACGAGGCCCGACAGCGCAACGCCGAGGTCGAGGAGCTTCTCGGCGAGCGCCGCGCCGCGCGTCGTGCCGTAGCTCTCGCCGGCGACGAAGATCGGCGAGCGCCAGCGCCGATGGCGCCCGAGCCACGCGCGGATGCATTCGGCGAGCGCGTCGACATCGCCGTCGACCGAGAGCATCTTCTTGCGCGCATCCTCCGACGCGGTGATCGAGTAGCCGGTGTGCGGGGGATCGATGAACACGAGGTCGAAGTGCTCGAACCACGACTCGTGGTTGTCGGTCACCGCGTACGGCGGCGCAGGCATCGTGCCGTCCTCGCGGATCACCACGCGCTTCGGACCCAGCGCACCGAGATGGAGCCAGATCGACGACGATCCGGGGCCGCCGTTGAACACGAAGCACACCGGGCGCGTCGCGGCGTCGACGTCGGCGAGAAAGTACGACGTCGTGAAGATCGCCGCTTCGGGGTCGCCGCGCTTGTCGTCGACGCCGCCCGCGGTCACCGGGACGAACGCGGCTTCGGCGCGGTAGCGCATCGGCGTTCCGTTCACTGCGGCGCTCCCCTCGCTCGTGCAGGGCGCCGCGGCGAGGAGCTTGTCGACCTTGTCGCGCAGCCGCTTCTTCGGGTCGTCGTCGGGTGCGGCGGTCTTCGGGGCTTCGGTCATCGCGGATCCTCGTGCGGGTGGCGCGCGGATGATACCGCTGCGCAACGCCGCGCCGCGGGAGTCGGTAGAATGATCGGTTCCTCCACTTCGTTTCGCCCTGCCGCGACCGCCGCACCATGTCCGCCCGTACGCTCTACGACAAGCTGTGGGACAGTCACGTCGTGCGGGAGGAAGCCGACGGCACCGCGCTGCTCTACATCGACCGCCACCTCGTGCACGAGGTGACGAGCCCGCAGGCGTACGAGGGGCTGCGGCTCGCCGGGCGCAAGCCCTGGCGCAGCGACTCGGTCGTCGCGACCGCCGATCACAACACGCCGACGACGCACTGGGACGAAGGCATCCGCGACCCGATCTCGCGCACGCAGGTCGAGACGCTCGACGCCAACATCGCGAGCTTCGGTGCGAGGGCGTACTTCCCGTTCCGCGACCCGCGCCAGGGCATCGTGCACGTGATCGGTCCCGAATCGGGCGCGACGCTTCCGGGGATGACGGTCGTCTGCGGCGATTCGCACACCAGCACCCACGGCGCGTTCGCCGCGCTCGCCTTTGGCATCGGCACGTCCGAAGTCGAGCACGTGCTGGCGACGCAGTGCCTGTTGATGAAGAAGTCGCGGTCGATGCTGATTCGCGTCGACGGCACCCTGCCGCGCGGCGTCACCGCGAAGGACCTCGTGCTGACGATCATCGGCCGCATCGGCACCGCAGGCGGAACCGGTCATGCGATCGAGTTCGGCGGCGAAGCGATCCGCGCGCTGTCGATGGAAGCGCGGATGACGATCTGCAACATGACGATCGAGGCGGGCGCGCGCGCCGGCATGGTGGCGGTCGACGACACGACGATCCGCTACCTCGATGGGCGGAGCTTCGCTCCAACGGGAGAGCTCCGCGAGCGCGCCGTCCGGCACTGGCGCACGCTTTCGAGCGACCCTGGCGCCGCGTTCGACGCGACGCACGTGTTCGATGCGCGGGCGGTGCGTCCGCAGGTGACCTGGGGTACGTCGCCCGAGATGGTCGTCGCGATCGACGAGCGTATTCCCGATCCCGATCGCGAGAAGAACGCCGAGCGCCGCGAGAGCATCGCGCGGGCACTCGCCTACATGGGGCTCAAACCGAACGTGCCGATCGCCGACATCGGCATCGACAAGGTGTTCATCGGCTCGTGCACGAATTCGCGCATCGAGGACCTGCGCGAGGCGGCGGCGGTCGTGCGCGGGCGCCACGTCGCCGACACGGTGCGCCTCGCGATGGTCGTGCCGGGCTCGGGTCGGGTCAAGGCGCAGGCCGAAGCCGAAGGTCTCGACCGCGCGTTCCGCGACGCGGGTTTCGAGTGGCGCGAGCCCGGCTGCTCGATGTGCCTCGCGATGAACGACGACCGGCTCGAGCCAGGCGAGCGCTGCGCGTCGACGTCGAATCGCAATTTCGAGGGGCGCCAGGGGGCGGGCGGTCGGACGCACCTCGTCAGCCCGGCGATGGCGGCGGCCGCGGCGATCGCCGGGCATTTCGTCGACGTGCGTCGACTCGACTAGCAGGATCGCGATAACGCCGTGCAGCCATTTCGCCTCCACACCGGGATCGTCGCGCCGCTCGACCGCGCCAACGTCGACACCGACGCGATCATCCCGAAGCAGTTCCTGAAGTCGATCAAGCGCTCGGGCTTCGGTCCGAACCTGTTCGATGCGTGGCGCTACACCGACCGCGGCGAGCCGGGAATGGATCCCGCTTCGCGCCACCCGAATCCGGACTTCGTGCTCAATCAGCCGCGCTATCGTGGCGCGTCGATTCTCCTCGCGCGGCACAACTTCGGCTGCGGCAGCTCACGCGAGCACGCTCCGTGGGCGCTCGCCGATTACGGCTTCCGAGCGCTGGTCGCGCCGTCGTACGCCGACATCTTCTTCAACAACTGCTTCAAGAACGGTCTCCTGCCGGTCGTTCTCGGCGAGCGCGACGTCGAGCGGCTGTTCGCGGACGTCGCGGCATTCCCCGGCTTCAGCCTCACGATCGATCTCGAGCGGCAGACCGTCGCGACCGCCGATGGCGGCGCCGTGTTCGCGTTCGACGTCGATCCGTTCCGCCGGCAATCCCTGTTGAACGGCTGGGACGACATCGGGCTCACGCTGCGTCACGCCGACGAGATCCGCGCGTTCGAGGCGAGGCACTTCGTCGAAGAGCCGTGGCTGCGGTGAGCCGCCGCCGGCTTCCGGGCCGCAGCATCCGCAAATGAAGATCGCGCTCCTTCCCGGCGACGGCATCGGCCCCGAGATCGTCGCCGAAGCGGCGCGGCTCTTCGAGGTTTTGCGCGCCGAGGGTCTGCCGATCGAGACCGAGACCGCGCCGATCGGCGGCGCCGGCGTCGACGCGGCGCGCCATCCGCTGCCCGAGGCGACACTGGCGCTCGCACGCGCGGCCGATGCCGTGCTCCTCGGCGCCGTCGGCGGCCCGGCGTACGACACGCTTCCGCGCGAGCTTCGCCCCGAGCAGGGCATTCTCGGCATCCGCAAGGCGCTCGGGCTCTTCGCCAACCTGCGCCCGGCGCTTCTCTATCCCGAGCTCGCCGGCGCATCGACGCTGAAGCCGGAGGTGGTCGCGGGGCTCGACCTCGTGATCGTGCGCGAGCTTACCGGCGACATCTACTTCGGCAGCCCGCGCGGGCGCCGCACGAACGAGCGCGGTGACGAAGAAGGCTTCGACACGATGCGCTATTCGGTGCCCGAGATCGAGCGGATCGCGAAAGTCGGCTTCGAGACGGCCGGAAAGCGCAACCGCAGGCTCACGTCGGTCGACAAGGCGAACGTGCTCGACACGTCGATCCTGTGGCGCGAGGTCGTGAGCCGCGTCGCGCGCGACTATCCCGACGTCGCGCTTTCGCACATGTACGTCGACAACGCCGCGATGCAGCTCGTGAGGAATCCGCGCGGCTTCGACACGATCGTCACCGGCAACCTGTTCGGCGACATCCTGTCCGACGAGGCGTCGATGCTCGCGGGGTCGATCGGAATGCTGCCATCGGCATCGCTCGACGCGAACGGAAAGGGCCTCTACGAGCCGATCCACGGCTCGGCGCCCGACATCGCGGGCCGCGGTGCCGCGAATCCGCTGGCGACGATGCTGTCGGTGGCGATGATGTTCCGCCATACGTTCGCGCGCGAGGACCTCGCCGCGCGGATCGAGGGCGCCGTGCGCGCCGCACTCGCACGCGGCCTGCGCACTGCCGACATCGCGCAGCCCGGTGAAGCCGTCGTCGGCACGCGGGCGATGGGCGACGCGGTCGTTGCCGCGCTGCGCGCGCGATCGTGATGGCGCGCGCGGCGAAGATCGCGGTCCGCCGCGCCGAAGTGCGCGATGCCGAGGCGATCGTCGCCACGTTCGCGACACCGCGGGCGATGGCAGGCACGCTGCAGTTGCCGTACCCATCGGTATCGGCGTGGGCGAAGTGGATCGAGAACACGCGTGCCGACGACTACATTCTCGTGGCGGAAGTCGAGACGAGCGTCATCGGTCATGTCGGCCTCCACGCGGTGTCGAAGTCGCCGCGCCGCCGGCACGCCGCCGGGATCGGCATGTCGGTCCATGACGACTGGCAGCGCCGCGGCGTCGGATCGACGCTGCTTCGCGCGGCGATCGATCTCGCCGATAACTGGATCGGCTACACGCGTCTCGAGCTCACGGTCTACACCGACAATGCTGCAGCGCTCGCGCTCTATCGGAAGTTCGGGTTCGTGATCGAGGGGACGCTGCGCGACTACGCGCTTCGTGGCGGCGACTACGTCGACGCCTACACGATGGCGCGCTTCGCGCCGGCGAGGCCGCGGCGACCGCGCGGTGCGACGACGACGAAGGATGGTGAATCGCAATGAAAGTGGGATTCGTGGGTTGGCGCGGCATGGTCGGCTCGGTGCTGCTGCAGCGCATGCGCGACGAGGGCGATTTCGAGACGATCGACCCGGTGTTCTTCTCGACGTCGAGCGCGGGCGGGAAGGCGCCGGCGGTCGGCAAGCCCGCCGGAACGTTGCGCGACGCGAACGATCCGCGCGCGTTCGCCGATCTCGACGCGATCGTGACCTGCCAGGGCGGCGACTGGACGACCGCGATGCACCCGCGCCTGCGCGACGCGGGCTACCGCGGCTGGTGGATCGATGCCGCGTCGGCGCTGCGGATGAAGGAGGGCGCAGTCATCGTCCTCGACCCGGTGAACCGCGACGTGATCGATCGGGCGCTCGACGCCGGCGTCAGGGACTACATCGGCGGCAACTGCACGGTGAGCCTCATGCTGATGGCGCTCGCGGGCCTCTTTCGGCACGACCTCGTCGAGTGGATGACCTGCATGACCTACCAGGCGGCGTCGGGCGCGGGCGCGCAGAACATGCGCGAGCTCCTGCAGCAGATGGGCGAAGCCCACCTCGCCGCCAAGGCGCTCCTCGACGATCCAGCCTCGTCGATCCTCGACATCGACCGCGAGGTCGCCGGCATTCTTCGCGACGAGCGCTTTCCGACCGAGCACTTCGGGGTGCCGCTCGCGGGCAGCCTCATACCGTGGATCGACAAGGATCTCGGCAACGGTATGAGCCGCGAGGAATGGAAAGGCGGCGCCGAGACGAACAAGATCCTCGGCCGCGAGAAGGATCCGCTGCCGATCGAGTCGATCTGCGTGCGCGTCGGCGCGATGCGCTGTCATTCGCAGGCGATGACGATCAAGCTGCGGCGCGATGTGCCGCTGTCGGAGATCGAGGCGATGCTCGCCGACGCCCACGAGTGGGTGCGGGTCATCCCGAACGAGCGCGACGCGAGCATTCGCGAGCTGACCCCCGCCGCGGTGACCGGCCGCCTCGAGGTCCCGATCGGCAGGCTGCGCAAGCTCGCGATGGGGCCGACGTTCCTCGGCGCATTCACCTGCGGCGACCAGTTGCTGTGGGGTGCCGCCGAGCCGTTGCGGCGCATACTGCAGATCGTGCAGGGGCGCTGACCGGCCCCGACAAGCTCCGCCCGCGGCGCCTCCCCGGTTCCGACAAGTTCCGCCCGTGGCGCCTCACCGGCCTTCGATACACGCTCTGGCGCGATTCGTGCTTTTTTCCAAATCGGCGTAGCGTCGGCCGGAGGCGCGCAATGGATTGGTTTCAGGCACATTTATGCAAGCCGAGCGGTCGCGCGGCGCGCGCCGGAATGATCCCGGTGTGCGAGGCGAACGCCGGCACCGGCCTGTGGCGGCACGGCAAGGACGGCGGCATAAAACACTATCTAATGCAACGGTTTAGCTTGCGTCGCTAACTGCATGATGTTAAGTTAGCTTGAGCGAACCACCCATCGCGAAGAGGTCGGGTATGCGCGCAAAGCCGATTTTCACCTACAGCCTCCTCGCCGGAGCGCTCGCCTTCCATGGGTACGCGCTGGCGCTGGGGCTCGGCAAACTGACGGTCGAGTCCGCGCTCGGGCAGCCGCTTTCGGCACGGATCGATCTCTCGTCCGTCAGCAAGGACGATCTCGATTCGCTGCGCGCCAAGGTTGCCGATCCGGTGCTCTACAAGCAGAACAATCTGACCTACCAGGCGACGCTGTCGCGCGCGCGCATCACCGTCGAGAATGTCGGGGGCACCCCGTACCTCAAGGTGAGCTCGCCGGTCGCCGTGCTCGAGCCGTTCCTCGATCTCCTGGTCGAGGTCGACTGGTCGTCGGGGCGTGTCGTGCGCGAGTACACGTTCCTCCTCGATCCTCCCGGGATGAAGGTTGCGACCGCACCGGCAGCGGCGGTGACGGCGCCGGTCGCCGCGGCGCCGCGCATCGCGGCGAGGCCCGCTGCGCGGGCGTCGGCGCCCGCACCGGCAGCGGCTGCTGCGGCCGGAGCCGCGTCGACGGGAGCCGCGTCGGCGTCGCAGTACACGGTCCATCGCGGCGACACGCTGCGTGACGTTGCGAACCAGTTCAAGCCGGATCAGGCGACGCTCGACCAGATGCTCGACGCGCTGTTCCGCCGCAATCCCGAGGCATTCATGGGCGGCAACATGAATCGCCTGCGCGCCGGGGCCATTCTGAAGCTTCCGACCGAATCCGAGGTGCTCGCGACGAGCGCCGCCGCGGCGACGAAAACCGTCCACGCCCAGGCGGTCGACTGGAACAACTACCGCGATCAACTCGCCGCGGCTGCGCCGGCTGCGGGTGCTCCGGCCACACGCGCGTCGGGCGGGCGGATCGGCGTCGCCGTCGAGGAAAAGACTCCGGCGGCAGCGCCGGGGAGCGACCGCGTCGAGGTGTCGCGCACCGCCGGTGCCGGCAAGACGGCCGCCACCGAGGACGCGATCGCCACCGAGCAGCAGTTGAAGGATGCCGAGGCGCGGATTGCTCAGCTCGAGACGACCGTCGCCGACATGCAGCGCGCGCTCGATCTCAAGAACCAGACGCTGGCGCAACTGCAGGGCCAGGCGGAAGCGGCGAAGGGCGGCGCCACGACGGCCGCCGCCGCCGCAAGCGCCGCCGCAGGCGCTGCGGCTGCACCGGCGACTTCCGCACCGGGCGCTGCCGCCTCGTCGACGGCGGCACCTCCAGCGGGAACGCCCGAAGCGGGAGCCGCAGCGTCATCGACCGCAACGCCTGCCGCAGAGGCGGCAAAACCTGCGGCAGAGGCTGCGAAGGCTGCCGCGGCACCTGGAGCGGCCGAGCCCGCGAAGCCTTCTGCACCGAAGCCCGCGGCGAAGCCGCACGAGGCTCCCGGCTTCTTCGCCGACCTCGTCGCCAATACGCCGAAGTGGGCGCTCGGCGGCGGCGCGCTGGTGATCCTCGCCGGTATCGCCGGCCTGATCGCGGCACGGCGTCGCACGACGACGAAGTTCGAGGACAGCATCATCTCCGGCACTGACATGAAGACCAACACGGTCTTCGGCTCGACCGGAGGCGGGGTCGTCAACACCGGCGAGAACTCGCTTGCATCCGACTTCAGCCGCGAAGGGCTCGGCAACATCGACACTGACGAAGTCGACCCGATCGCCGAAGCCGAGGTCTATCTCGCGTACGGCCGCGATGCGCAGGCCGAGGAGATCCTGAAGGACGCGCTGAAGAAGGATCCGCAGCGGCAGGAGATCTACCTGAAGCTCCTCGAAATCCATTCACAGCACAACAAGCCTTCGGCATTCGAAACCGTCGCGTCCGAGCTCTTCGCCGTCAGCCACGGCCAGGGCGACGTCTGGCACAAGGCGGTCATGCTCGGGCGCCAGCTCGATCCGGCCAATCCGATGTTCCAGGACGAGGGACAGCCGCCCGCTCCTGCAGCGGCGCGTGCGCCGGCAGGCGCACCGACGAGCGCACCTGCGAGCGCCTCACTCAGCACACCCGCACGCAGCGCAGCGCCGTCGACCACCGCGCCCGCTGCCGCGCACACGGAGTCGTTTGAATGGGCGCAGCCGTCGTTCTCGCCGGAGCTTGCCGGTGCGGGCACGAAGACGGGCGCCGAGCGCTCGTCGTCGGCGATGGAGGCTGCGCACGAAGCCGCGTCGAACGACGGCGACATCTCGTTCTCGCCGGCGATCGCCCCGGATACGAAATCGGCGGCGGACATTCTCGCCGGCGCCGAGAGCGCGCTCGCGCGGAGTGCGTCGACCCCGGTTGCGGCGGTCGAAGCCGCAACGGGCAAGGCCCGCGGCGCGGGCGTCGCTGCCGCCGGCGCCGCCACGGCAGCGCTGGGTGCGGCATTCGACGAAGCGAAGAGCGCATTCGGCACGACGGCGGGCGCGCTCGACGAGCGCGTCGAATCGGGAAGCGGTCCGACGCGCTTCGACCTCGATTTCCACCTCGACGATCCGGTTCATTCGGCTCCGGCCGCCCCGGCGAGCCATGGCTTCGGCGAGCCGGCGCTGAACCTCGAAGGTGCGCATCTCGCTCCCGCCGGCACGCCGGCAATCGATACGAGCGCTCCGCTCGACCTCGACAAGCTCGATCTCAGCTTCGAGCCGACGCGCGCGGCGAGTGCCGATTCGACGCCTTCGGTGATGGACGGCCAGTGGCACGACGCGGCGACCAAGCTCGATCTCGCGAAGGCCTATCAGGAGATGGGTGATCGCGAGGGTGCGCGCGACATCCTGCAGGAAGTGCTGCACGAGGGCGACGAGCAGCAGAAATCCGAGGCGCAGGCGCTTCTCGCGAAGCTCGCCTGAGCAGCGGCGGCAGCGTCTGCCGCGCCGATGCGCTACGCGCTGGCGCTCGAATACGACGGCGCGCCGTTCTGCGGCTTCCAGTCGCAGCCGTCGCGCTGCTCGATCCAGGACGCGCTCGAGGACGCGCTCGCGGCGATTGCCAGCGGCCCGGTGCGCGTGCACGCAGCGGGAAGAACCGACGCTGGCGTCCATGCGACGTCGCAGATCGTTCACTTCGACACCGACGTCGCGCGTCCGCTGACCGCGTGGGTGCGCGGCGTCAACAGCGGCTTGCCGGCGGCGATCGCCGTCCTCTGGTGCGCGGCGGTGCCCGCGGAATTTCACGCCCGCTACTCGGCGACCGCGCGGCACTACACGTATCTCCTCCTCAATCGCCCCGAGCGGCCGGGGATCGAGCACGATCGCGTCGGCTGGTATCCGCTGCCGCTTGCCGTCGATGCGATGCGCGACGCCGCACGGCGCCTCGAAGGGACGCACGACTTCTCGTCGTTTCGCGCCGCCGAGTGCCAGGCGAAGACGCCGGTACGCACGCTGACGCGGGCGGAAGTCGGCGTCGACGGCACGCACATCCGCTTCGAGTTCTCGGCCAATGCGTTCCTGCAGCATATGGTGCGCAACATGGTCGGCGCGCTCGTCGCGATCGGAGCGGGGAAGCGCGCACCCGCGTGGATCGACGCGCTCCTCGCGGCCGCCGACCGCACGCAGGGCGCCGCGACCTTCGACGCCGCCGGGCTCTATTTCACCGGCGTCGACTACGATGCGGCGTTCGGCCTGCCGTCGACACGGCGCGCTGTGGCACCATCGAGGGCGTGACGCACACTGACCTCCGACGCACGCGCATCAAGATCTGCGGCATCACGCGCGTCGAGGACGCTAAGGCCGCCGCCGCAGCCGGCGCCGACGCAGTCGGCCTCGTCTTCTGGCCGGGTACGCCGCGTGTCGTCACGCACGCCAGGGCGCGTGCGATCGTCGCGGCGCTGCCGCCGTTCGTTGGCGTCGTCGGGCTCTTCGTCGATCCCGAGCCGGACGCCGTCCGCGCGACGCTCGCCGCCGTAGCGCTCGACTTCCTGCAGTTCCACGGCAGCGAGCCGGCAGCATTCTGCCGCGCGTTCGGCCGCCGCTATCTGAAGGCGATTCCCGTCACCGCCGACGTCGATCTCGTCGACGCCGCCTCGGCCTACGACGATGCCGCGGGCATTCTGCTCGACGCTTACCGCAAGGGAGATCTTCCGGGCGGCACCGGCCACTCGTTCGACTGGCAGAGAGTCACGGAGCAGGTGCGTGCGCGCCTCGCCAGCCGCCTGATTCTGTCGGGCGGGCTCGACGCCGACAACGTCGGCGCCGCCATCGGTTCGATCGCGCCGTGGGGCGTCGACGTCTCGTCCGGGGTCGAGGAGCGCGACGCGTCCGGCGCGCCGCGCCGCGGTCTCAAGGATGCGGCGCGGATGCGCGCGTTCGTGCGGGCGGTGGAAACCGCGGACGCCGCGCTGCCGGATCATCGCCGAAGCTCCATTTGCTAGAATCGCCGTCGCCATTCGACGACGGATGAGCAACCAGGATGGCTGAGGCTCTACCAGTGCGTGACCTGCCCGACGAGCGCGGCCATTTCGGCCCGTACGGCGGCATCTTCGTCGCCGAGACGCTGATCGCCGCGCTCGAGGAGCTGCGGACGCGCTACCTCGAGCTTCGCGCCGATCCGCGCTTCATCGCCGAGTTCGAGTACGAGCTCGAGCACTACGTCGGCCGCCCGTCGCCGATCTACCACGCCGAGCGCTGGTCGAAGGAACTCGGCGGCGCGCAGATCTATCTGAAGCGCGAGGACCTCAACCACACCGGCGCGCACAAGATCAACAACTGCATCGGCCAGGCGCTGCTCGCCCGCCGGCTCGGCAAGCGGCGCGTCATCGCCGAGACCGGCGCCGGGCAGCACGGCGTCGCGACGGCGACCGTCGCGGCGCGCTTCGGGATGGAATGCGTCGTCTACATGGGCTCCGAGGACGTGCGCAGGCAGGCGCAGAACGTCTATCGGATGGGGCTCCTCGGCGCGCGCGTCGTGCCGGTGGAGTCGGGCTCGCGAACGCTGAAGGATGCGCTGAACGAAGCGATGCGCGACTGGGTGACCAACGTCGACACGACGTTCTACATCCTCGGCACCGTGGCCGGCCCGCATCCGTACCCGATGCTCGTGCGCGACTTCCAGAGCGTCATCGGGCGCGAATGCCTGACGCAGATGCCGGCCCTCGCGGGCCGGCAGCCCGACGTCGTGATCGCCTGCGTCGGCGGCGGCAGCAACGCGATGGGCATCTTCCACTCGTATCTGCCGCACACAGCGGTGCGGCTGATCGGCGTCGAGGCGGCGGGCGAGGGCCTCGCGACCGGCCACCATGCGGCGTCGCTCTGCGCGGGTCGTCCGGGCGTGCTGCACGGCAACCGGACGTATCTCCTGCAGGATGCGAATGGGCAGATCATCGAGACGCACTCGATCTCGGCCGGGCTCGACTACCCCGGTGTCGGGCCCGAGCACGCGTGGCTCAAGGACACCGGCCGCGCCGAATACGTCGCCGTGACCGACGACGAGGCACTGGCGGCGTTCCATGCGTGCTGCCGGATCGAAGGCATCATTCCGGCCCTCGAGAGCGCTCACGCGCTCGCATACGCCGCGAAGATCGCACCGGGCCTCGCGCGCGACACGATCCTGCTCGTCAATCTTTCGGGGCGCGGCGACAAGGACATGGCGACCGTCGCCGAACGCAGCGCGGCGAGGAATTGACGTCTTGCCGGTGAACCGCATCGATGCCGCGTTCGCGCGCCAGCGCGCCGCCGGCCGCGCCGTGCTGATCCCGTACGTGACGGCAGGCGACCCGTCGCTCGCCGCGACGGCCGACATCGTCGATGCACTGGTACGCGCCGGCGCCGACATCATCGAGATCGGCGTGCCGTTCTCGGATCCGATGGCCGACGGGCCGGTGATCCAGCGTGCGTCGGAGCGCGCGCTCGCGCACGGGACGAGCCTGCACGACGTGCTCGCCACCGTCGCGCGCGTGCGTGCGCGGCACGCCGACATCCCGATCGTGCTGATGGGCTACGCCAATCCGATCGAAGCGATGGGCGTCGAGGCCTTCACCGATGCCGCGCGCGACGCCGGCGTCGACGGCATCATCGTCGTCGACTACCCGCCCGAGGAAGCGACGGCGTTCGCCGGCTTGCTGCGCGCGCGCGGGCTTGCGCCGATTTTCCTTATCGCACCGACGACGCAACCTGGGCGGATCGATCACATCGCCGAGCTCGCCGCGGGGTACGTCTACTACGTCTCGCTGAAGGGGGTGACCGGAGCCGGGCACCTCGACGTCGAGGACGTCGGACGGCGGATCGATGCGATCCGCGCGCATGTCGCACTCCCCGTCGGTGTCGGTTTCGGCATCCGCGACGCGGCGAGCGCGCGCGCGATCGCGAAGCACGCCGATGCGGTGGTGATCGGCAGTCGCATCATCGAGGAGATCGAAGGCGGTGCCGCGTCGGAAGCGGCGCCGCGCGCAGGCGCGTGGCTGTCGACGATCCGCCGCGCGCTCGATTCGGCGCCCGCAGCCTCGTCCGACGAGGCGCGCGTGCATCGGGGAGGGTCGACATGAGCTGGCTGCAGAAGCTGCTTCCGCCGCGCATCAAGAGCACGCCCGGGGCGCGCAAGACTCCGGTGCCGGAAGGGCTGTGGGTCAAGTGCCCCGCGTGCGAGGCGACGCTCTATCGCACCGATCTCGAAAAGAACCTGCTGGTGTGCCCGAAGTGCAACTTTCACGAGCGGGTGTCAGCGCGCGAGCGCATCGATCAGCTCCTCGATCCAGAAGGCCGCTTCGAGATCGGCTCGGAGGTCGTGCCGATCGATGCGCTGAAGTTCAAGGACCAGAAAAAATATCCGGAGCGGCTCGAGGCCGCGCTCGAGGAAACCGGCGAGACCGACGCGCTTATCGTGATGCAGGGAAGCGTGCGCGCGGTCCCGCTCGTGCTCGCGGCGTTCGAGTTCGAGTTCATGGGCGGATCGATGGGCTCGGTGGTCGGCGAGCGTTTCGTGCGCGGCGTTCGCGTCGCGTTCGAGAGCCGCATCCCGTTCGTCTGCGTGTCGGCGTCGGGCGGCGCCCGCATGCAGGAAGGCGTCAATTCGCTGATGCAGATGGCGAAAACGACAGCCGTGCTGCAGGAGCTTGCACGCGCGCGGCTGCCGTTCATCTCGATTCTCACCGATCCGACGATGGGGGGCGTCTCGGCGTCCTTCGCCTTCGTTGCCGACGTCGTCCTCGCCGAGCCCGGTGCGCTGATCGGCTTCGCCGGCCCGCGCGTGATCGAGCAGACGGTGCGCGAGAAGCTCCCCGACGGCTTCCAGCGCGCCGAGTTCCTGCTCGAGAAAGGGGCGCTCGACATGATCGTCGATCGTCGTCAGCTTCGCGAGGAGCTCGCCCGCCTCGCTGCGCTCTTGATGCGCGAGCCCGCGCCGGCCACCTGAAAAACGTGGCAGGTCCCGGTTTGTCGTCGGCGCTGCCCGAGTGGCTGGCGTACCTCGAAACGCTGCACCCGAAGCCGATCGCGATGGGCCTCGAGCGCGTGGCCGAGGTCGCCGCGCGCATGGGTGTGAAGGTCGATTGCCCGGTGATCACCGTCGCCGGCACCAACGGCAAGGGCTCGACCTGCGCGATGCTGGAGTCGATCTATCGCCGCGCGGGGTACCGCACTGGCCTCTACACGTCACCCCACCTCGTCCGCTTCAACGAGCGGGTGCGGATCGCCGGCGCCGAAGTCGACGACGCGACGCTGATCGCCGCGTTCGCCGAGGTCGAGGCCGCGCGCAGCCGTGAGCCGGGCTCGGTCTCGCTGACGTACTTCGAGTTCAGCACGCTCGCCGCGCTGCGCGTCTTCGCGGCGGCCCGGCTCGACGTGCTGGTGCTCGAGGTCGGTCTCGGCGGGCGCCTCGATGCCGTCAACATCGTCGACGCCGACGTGGCGGTGATCACCACGGTCGACATCGATCACGTCGAGTACCTCGGCAACACCCGCGAGGCGATCGCGCGCGAGAAGGCCGGGATCATGCGCGCGGGGCGCATCACGATCTGCGGCGATCCCGATCCGCCGCGCACACTCGTCGAGCATGCGCGCGAGATCGGTGCGCCGCTGTGGCGGATCGGTCACGAGTATCGCTATCGCGTCGAGGGCCTGCAATGGCGCTACGAAGGACCGGGCGGCGCGCGCTACGGATTGCCGCATCCGGCGCTGCGCGGCCGCTATCAGCTCGCCAATGCCGCGACGGTGCTCGCGGCGCAGGACGCGCTCCACGCGCGACTGCCGGTGCAGGGAGGGGCGCTTCGCGACGGGCTCGTCGGCGTCGAGCTCGCGGGCCGCTTCCAGGTGCTCCCCGGGCGCCCCGCCGCGGTGCTCGACGTCGCGCACAACCCGCACGCGGCGCGCGCGCTCGCCGCGACGCTCGATGCGATGGGACGCTTTCCGCGGACCTTCGCCGTGTTCGGCATGCTCGCCGACAAGGACATCGACGGCGTCATCGCGGCACTTGCACCGCGCGTCGACGTCTGGCACGTGGCGCCGCTACCGGGTCCGCGCGGCGCGAAGGCCGAAGAGCTCGCCGAGCGTCTCGTCGCGGCGGGGGTTGCGAAGGATGCGGTGCGGATCTTCGCCGACGTCGCGCAGGCGTGGCGCGCGGCGGCGGTTGCCGCCGGCGAGGCTGATAGAATCGCGGCCTTCGGCTCGTTCCTCACGATCGCCGCAGTGCTTGCGATCATCCGGGAGCGAACCGGTCTCGCTGCATGAGCCATCGGATGGCCGATCCCGCAGACCAGAACCTCGACGAGCTGCGCCGCCGCGCGCGGAGACGCCTCGTCGGCGCCGTCGTGCTGGCACTCGTCGTCGCGGTCGTCGTGCCGATGCTCCTCGAACGCGAGCCGAAGCCGCTCGGCAACGACGTCTCCGTGCAGATTCCTCCGGTCGACAGCGGCAAGTTCGTGAACCGGCTGAGCGCCGGATCGGGACCAGGCGCACCGAACGGTTCCGAGGCGGCGGCGCCGCCCGCGACTTCGCCGTCCGCAACTCCGCCCCACGCAGCTTCGACACCCGCGGCTTCGTCCGCCGCAGCGCCGCAGTCGGCAGCTCCGTCCTCCGCGGCCCCCGCAGCGGCGGCGAGCGCGACCCCGGGCGCTGCCGTGGCTCCCGCGCCCGCAGCTCCCGCGTCTGCGTCTTCGGCGTCCGCAGCGCCCGCGGCGGGCGGCGCGACGAGCGGTGCGCCCACACCAGTTGCCGGCGCCGCAGCGAGCCATGCGCCCGCACCGGTTGCCGCCACCGCGCCTTCTTCGCGCGAAGCGACAGCGCAATCGCCGCCGCGTGTCGCCGCCGCGGCACCGCACTCCGCGGCGAGCGCGGCGCGGCCACACGGTAACTGGGCGGTGCAGCTCGCCGCTTTCTCGGACGACAAGGGCGCGAATGCCCTTGCGCGCCGCCTGAAGCATGCCGGCTATTCGGCCTACACCGAGCCGCTCAAGACCAGCAAGGGAACGCTGTGGCGCGTGCGCGTCGGGCCGTACGCGACGCACGAGGATGCCGCGGCGGCGCGCGATCGCCTGAAGCGCGAAGGCCACAGCGGCATCGTCGCCGCGTCCGGTTGATTCCGCGCGAACCGAAGCCACGGGCGCGTCGCGGGCGATGACCGCGCTCGACTGGATCGTGATCGCCATCGTCGGGTTCTCGACGCTGTTCGCGTTCCATCGCGGTGTCGTGCGCGAAGTGATCGCGCTGGTTGCGTGGGTCGTTGGCCTTGTCGCCGCGGTGACGCTCTCACCGATGCTGGCCACCGCGCTCCCCGACCTTCCTGCGCATCCGGCAATCCGCTACCTGATCGCGTTCGCGTTGATCCTGATCGGCGCGCTTCTCGCGGGCGCACTCATCGCCTGGCCGATCTCGCGCGCGATCCGCGCGCTCGGCCTTGCGTTCGTCGATCGGTTTCTCGGCGGCGTGTTCGGCCTGGTGCGCGGCGTCGTCGTCGTGCTGGCGCTCGCGCTGATCGCAGGGCTGACGCCGCTGCCGCAAACCGCGTGGTGGCAGAATGCGGTTCTGGCGGCACCGATCGTCGCCGGCGTCGAGGCGCTGAAGCCGTACCTGCCGCGCGAGCTTGCCGACCGGCTCGACTATTCGCGCGGCGGTGAGCAGATGCCGCCGTCGCCTCGCGGCCAGCAGATCCGGGATCGGGTCCGTCCACAGGCACTGCGTATATAGGCAATCAGATTATGTGCGGCATCGTCGGCGCCGTGGCCACCAGGCCCGTGAACCAGCTCCTCTATGACGGGCTGCTGCTGCTGCAACACCGCGGCCAGGATGCCGCGGGAATCGTCACGAGCGAAGGGTCGAACTTCCACACGTGGAAAGGCCCGGGGCTCGTTCGCGACGTGTTCAGGACGCGCAACATGCGCGAGCTCGTCGGCACGACCGGGATCGCGCATTGCCGCTACCCGACGGCGGGATCGGCGTGGTCCGATCTCGAATCGCAGCCGTTCTACGTGAATTCACCGTTCGGCGTGACGCTCGGGCACAACGGCAATCTCACCAATGCCGAGGCGCTGAAGCGCGAGTTGTGGGAGCTCGATTTCCGCCACGTCAACACCAACTCGGACAGCGAGGTGCTGCTGAACGTGCTGGCGCTCGAGCTCGAGCGCGCGGCACGGCACCACCGCCTCGATGCCGACGCGATCTTCCGCGCGGTCGCCGGCGTGCACCGCCGCTGCCGCGGGGCCTACGCGGTGGTCGCGATGATTGCCGGCTACGGCATGCTGGCGTTTCGCGATCCGTTCGGCATCCGGCCGCTGGTCATCGGCATCGCCGAAGGGAAGAGCCGCAGCGAATACCTGGTGGCGTCGGAATCGGTCGCGCTGCTGCCGCTCGGCTACTCGCTGCTGCGCGACGTCGCGCCCGGCGAGGCGATCTTCGTCGACCTCGAGGGAAACTTCCATGCGCGGCAGTGCGCGGAGAATCCGTCGCTCAACCCCTGCCTGTTCGAGTACGTCTATCTCGCGCGACCCGACTCGGTGATCGATGGCACCTCGGTGTACGAGGCGCGCCTTCGCACGGGCGGTGCGCTCGCCGAGCAGGTGCGCGCGATGCCGGAAGCGCGCGATATCGACGTCGTGATCCCGATTCCGGACTCGAGCCGGCCGTACGCGCTCGAGCTCGCCAACACGCTGGGGCTCACCTACCGCGAGGGCTTCGTCAAGAACCGCTACATCGGGCGCACGTTCATCATGCCGGGGCAGGAGATGCGCAAGAAGAGCGTGCGCCAGAAGCTCAACGCGATCGGCATGGAATTCAAGGACAAGGTCGTGCTGCTCGTCGACGATTCGATCGTGCGCGGAACGACGTCGCGCGAGATCGTGCAGATGGCGCGCGACGCCGGTGCGCGCAAGGTCTACTTCGCGTCGGCGAGCCCGCCGGTGCGCTACCCGAACGTGTACGGCATCGACATGCCGAATCAGCGCGAGCTCGTCGCCACCGGACGCAGCGAAGCCGAGATCGCAGCCGAGATCGGCGCCGACCTCCTGATCTACCAGCGGCTCGACGCGCTGAAGGAGGCGGTGCGCCGCTGCAACCCGGCGCTGACGAGCTTCGAGGCGTCGTGCTTCGACGGGCACTACATCACCGGTGACGTGACACCCGAGTACCTCGCGCAGCTCGCGAGCCATCGCGACGAGTCGCGCGGAATGGTGGCGGAAGGCGACGATCCGCGCGGAGGACCCGGCGAATGACTGGCGAGCACAGGCGCGGCTTCACGACGTCGATCCTGCACGCCGATCGCGCGTCGGCGATCGAGCACGGGGCGCTGCACAAGCCGCTGCACCTGTCGGTCGCCTACGGCTATCGCGACGCTGCCGATCTCATCGCGGTGTTCCAGAACCGCGCGCAGGGCTACGCCTACGGCCGCCAGGGCAATCCGACCACGGCGGCGCTCGAGGCCAAGATCACCGCGATGGAGCGCGGTGTCGCGAGCGTGTGCTTCGCAACCGGAATGGCGGCGATCGGCGCGATCATGATTGCGCTCCTGAAGGCCGGCGACCACGTCGTCGCGAGCTCGTTCGTGTTCGGCAACACCAACAGCCTGCTCGCCACACTCGCCGCGCACGGCACCGGCGTCACCTTCGTCGACGCGACGTCGGCGGCCGAGGTCGCGCGCGTGATCACGCCGGCGACGCGGCTCGTCTTCGTCGAGACGATCGCCAATCCGCGCACACAGGTCGCCGACCTCGATGCGATCGGCGCGCTGTGCCGCGAGCGCGGGCTCGTCTACGTCGTCGACAACACGATGACCTCACCCTGGCTGTACCAACCGATCGACGCGCAGGCGAGCCTCGTCGTCAACGCGCTCACGAAGTACATCGGCGGTCACGGCAACGCGCTCGGCGGCGCCGTCACCGACACCGGCTGCTTCGACTGGACCCGCTATCCGAACATCGCTGACAACTACCGCAAGCAGAAGCCGGCGATGCAGGCGATCACGCAGTTGAAGAAGAAGGCGCTGCGCGATTTCGGCGCAACGCTCTCCGCCGAGCAGGCGCACCACCTAGCGGTCGGCGCCGAGACGCTCGCGCTGCGCCTCGACCGGCAATGCGCGAACGCGCAGGCGCTCGCGGACTTCCTCGCGCGCCATCCGAAGGTCCGTGCCGTTCACTATCCGGGGCTCGCGTCGCACCCGCAGCACGACCGCGCGCGTGCGCTGTTCCGCGCCCCGGGGGCGCTGCTGTCGTTCGAGATCGCCGACGGTTGCGACATGATGGCAATGCTGAACCGCCTCGAAGTGGCGGTGCTGTCGTCGAACCTCGGCGACAACCGCACGCTGGCGATCCCCGTTTCGCAGACGATCTACTGGGAGATGGGCCCGGCCCGGCGCGCCGAGATGGGCATCGCCGAGACGCTCGTGAGGGTGTCGATCGGCATCGAGGACGAGGACGACCTCGTCGGCGACTTCGAGCGGGCGCTCGCTGCCGCGTGAGTGCGGCGCACCTTCGTGCCGCGCGTTCAGTCGCCGCGCTTGAACATCGACCCGCGCGGCCGGTAGCATAATCGCGTCCGGCCTGCGACGAAACGGCGCGCGGGGCGCGCCCGCAGATGGCCGGGACGGAGACTGACATGGGCAACCGCGACAAGCAGCGCAAGGAACCGAAGAAACCGAAGCAACCGAAGAAGCCGTAGCGGACAAGCCCCGCCGGCTGCGGATGCCGGGGGTGCAGGTGCCAGGTGTATCGGCGTCGGCGGGTGCGTTCGCGTCAGCCCGGCGGGCGCGTGCCGTGCCCGGTCGGCCGTCGGATGCGTTGCAGCGCCGCGACGAGCGGGATCCATCCGACCCAGCGGATGAAGTCGGCGATGCTCTCGTCCCAGCGCCACGCGCCGGCTGGGTCGAGTGTTGCTGCGAGTCGCGCGTCGAGCGCACCCCATAGGGCAAGCCACGCGATCAGCATGACGAGCGCGAGCACCTGCGTGCGCCACGCCGGCTCGAGCCAGCGCCAGACCGGAGCGCCGACGAGCCCCCCGACGATCGCGAGATAGAGCGCAAGGCGCAGCCACGGCCGGGCGGCGAGGGCGGCCGCGAAGAGCGGCTCGCTCGCGATCATTTTCGCCGCGGTGAAGCCGAGCACGCCGGCGCCGATCCACAGCAGCGCCGGCACGCGCTCGACCCATCGCAGCACCAGCGTCGATCCCCAGATCACGATCGGGACCGACACCATCAGACCGATCACCACGAGCACGAACGAGCCGTGCGCGGCGCCGCCGACGGCGAGCACGTTGTCGACGCCCATGACCGCGTCGGCGACGATGATTGTGCGCACCGCGCCGCCGAGTGTCCCCCGCGCCGGCATGGCCGCCTCGGCCGGCGCTTCACCGCCGCCACGCGTCAGCTTCCAGCCGATCCAGACGAGCGCGATGCCACCGATGGCGAGAAAGCCCGGAATGCGCAGCAGCCAGACGACGACGAAGGTGAGGAGGGCGCGAACGACGATCGCGCCGGCGGTTCCCCACAGGATCACCCTGCGCTGCATCGCTGCCGGGACGTTGCGTGCGGCGAGTCCGATGACGATCGCGTTGTCCCCGGCGAGGATCAGGTCGATGACAATGATCGACGCGAGCGCCGACAGCCATGGGCCGCTGAACGGCTCGGGACTCATCCCGGAATGTCGACTGCGCGAATGCCTTCGCCGCCGATTTCGAGGTAGTGTCCCAGCTCGTCCCAGTCGGCGAGCACGATCCGCTCGCACGCGGCACCATCGACGGCGAGCGGGTGGCGCGCCGGGCGATGCGTATGGCCGTGGATCATCCGCGTCACGCGATGGCGGCGCAGTGCCGCTTCGACCGCGGCCGCGTTCACGTCGAGGATGGACTCGGGCTTCCTCGCCGTCTCGCTGCGGCTCTTCCTGCGCATCCACGCGGCGATGCCCCGGCGCAGCGCGTACGGCAGGCGCAGAAGTCGCCGCTGGTGCACCGGGTCGCGCATCCACGCCCGGTAGCGCTGGTAGGCGTGGTCGTCGGTGCAGAGCTCGTCGCCGTGGGTGAGCAGCGTCCTGACTCCGCCGAGATCGGCGAGCGTCTCTTCGGCGAGGAGCGTCGCGCCGGCGACGCTCGCGAAGCGCTCGCCGAGCAGGAAGTCGCGGTTGCCGCGCGCGACGAAGACCGCGACGCCGGCGTCGGCGATGCCGCGCAGCGCCTGCGCGATGGCGGCGGCGAAAGGCTCGCGAAGCTGATCGTCACCGATCCACGAGTCGAACAGATCGCCGAGGATATACACGGCGCGCGCCTCGCGCGCCGGGCCGGCGGCGAAGGCCAGGAAGGCTGCGGCAGAGCCCGCGCGCTCCTCAGCGAGGTGCAGGTCCGACAGGAGAAGGACCGGCTTCAACACCCGAAAACCCGGGACGCACCACGTTTTCGACGCCGGGTTCGGCGCCGCGCGATCACGCCGCGACCGCTTTCTCCTCGGCGTGGGTGATGACGACGTCGTCCTTCGGCACGTTCTCGTGGAATCCCGACGTTCCGGTCGCGACACCGGCGATGCGATCGACGACCGCGGTGCCGTCGACGACGCGGCCGAACACGCAGTAGCCGTAGCCTTGCGGGCTCGGCCCCTTGTAGTCGAGAAACGCGTTGTCGGCGACGTTGACGAAGAATTGCGCGGTGGCCGAATGCGGCTCCGACGTGCGTGCCATCGCGACGGTATAGCGGAGATTCTTCACTCCGTTGGCCGCCTCGTTCGCGACCGGCGCGCGGGTCGCCTTCTGCCGCATCCCGGGCGCAAAGCCGCCACCCTGGATCATGAAGCCGGGGATCACGCGGTGGAACACCGTGCCGTCGTAGTGACCGTCACGGACGTACTGCAGGAAGTTGGCGACTGTCGCCGGCGCGTTCTCGGCATCGAGCTCGAGCGTGATGTCACCGTGATTGGTGTGCAGGATGACCATGTCGGGTTGCGCCATATCGGGCTCCTCAGTTGGATGGTGCAATGATCTTCGCCGACTGGATCATCACGCGCTCGATCGGAACGTCGGAGCGAAACGGCCCCGCCGGCCCGGTCTTCGAGTGCGCGATGCGGTCGACCACGTCCATCCCGGCGACTACCTTGCCGAACACCGTGTAGCCCCAGCCCTGCGGCGTGGCCGAACGGAAATCGAGGCGGCTGTTGTCGGCGACGTTGATGAAGAATTGCGCGGTCGCCGAATTGGGGTCGGCGGTGCGCGCCATCGCGATCGTCCCGCGAACGTTCGACAACTTGGCCTTGGCGCTCTCCTGCGACTCGATCGGGATCGGCGGACGGGTCGGCTTCTGCCAGAAGTTGGCGTCATACCCGCCGCCCTGGATCATGAATCCCGCGATCACGCGGTGGAACTGCGTGCCGTTGTAGTGGCCGTCCTTCACGTAGGCGAGGAAGTTCTCGACGGTCTTCGGCGCGGCCTGCGGGAAGAGCTCGAGCTTGATCACTCCGGCCGACGTGTCGAGCTCGACCTCGGGATTGGCGGCGTGCGCGGGAAGGGCGGCGGCGGCGAGTGCGAATGTCGCCGCAGCGACGAGATGACGCAGCATGAACGATCTCCTTCTATTTTCCGGTGGCCGGCGCTTGGACGCCGGGAGTTTCGATCTTCTTCACGAGCTCGAGCCTGGCAGCCGCGGCGCGGTTTGTCTTGTCGAGGTCGACGGCACGCTGGTATTCGATCTCGGCGAGCCTCACGTAGACGTCGCCGAGATTCTGGCGTGCGATCGCGTAATCGGGCGCCGCGGCGATCGCCCGCTCGAGCTCGTCGCGGGCGAGCGTGTATTCGCCCTTGCGCGCATAGAGGACCGCGAGATTGTTGTGCGGTTCCGGAAGCTCGGGAAACTCGGCGACCAGCGCGCGGTACTGGGAGATCGCATCCTCGGTGCGTCCTTCGTCCATCAGCGCCACGCCCTTGATGAAGCGTGCCTGCGGCTCGTGCGGGTGCGCGGCGGTGAGCGCGTCGAGGATCGCGATCGCATCGGCGTAGCGCTTCTGCACGACGAGACCCTGCGCTTCGCGCAGCTTCGCCGCGTAGGCCTTGCGCTCGGCGTCGTTCATGCCGCGCGATTCGGGCGCCGCGGTGATCGCGTCGGCGGGCGGAGTCGCGGCGGGGGCGGGAGTGCTCGACGGCGCGGCGGGGGCAGCGGTCACCGGCGCATCCGTCGCGGCCCCCGCTGCGCGAGCGATTGCCGGAACGGCAACGGCGACGGAAAGCGCGACGAGGATCGCAGGCGGGATGCGCGGCATCGAGAGACGTATCTCGCGGACCCGGCCGGGCCCGATGAGGGGCGCCTATTCTATCGCACGCGATGCTGCGGCCCGCTCTCCGCGGCTTCCGCTGCGCAGGCGCGCGACGGTGTCGTCGATCAACCGGCGTGCGATCGACATCGGGCTCGGCAGCTCGGGAAGCGCGTCGGGCGAAAACCAGCGCGCATCGGCGATCTCGGTGCCGTCGGGGCGCAGCGTTCCGCCCGCGTAGTGCGCCGTGTACGCGACCATCAGCGAGTGGGGAAACGCCCACGACTGGCTCGCGAAGTACTCGAGTCCGGCAACTTCGATGCCGACCTCCTCGCGCACCTCGCGGTGCACGCAGTCCTCGATCGCTTCTCCCGGCTCGACGAATCCCGCGAGCGCGCTGTACATCATGTTCTTGAAGCGGTTGGCGCGGGCGAGGAGCACTTCGCGCTCACGGATCACCAGCACCATCATCGCCGGCGACACGCGCGGATACGCAACGAGGCCGCACGCCGGGCATTCCTTCGCGCGCTCACCCTCCCGCTCGCGCGTCGGCGTGCCGCAGCGGCCGCAGAAGCGATGCGAGCGATCCCAGTCGACGACCTGGAACGCGCGACCCGCGACCGCGAGCATCGGCTCGGGCATATGCGGAAAGAGCGAGCGCAGGCCGGCGAGGCGATAGCCGGGTGGCGCGACGGCGGCGTCGTAGAGCGTCACGGCGATGCAATCGGCGCCGGCGAGGCGATTGGTGCCACCGAGGCGACCGAGGACATGGCGCGGACCGTCGATCCCCGCGGCAAGTGCCTGCGCGAGGGTCGGCACCGTCGGCGCGTTCTCGTCGCCACCGACGACGAGCTTCGCGCCGGCAAACGCGAACACCAGCGCGTCGCCGGTCAGCGGCTCGGCGGCGACTGCCGAGGAAACGAAGCCCGCCGGAGTGTGCAGCATGCGAGTCGGCGCGAGTCCTGCGGCGTAGTCGCGATCACGTCGCGAGCGACAGCGGCAGGCGCCGCAGGCGCTTTCCCGTCGCCATCGCGATCGCGTTCGCGACCGCGGGCGCGATCGGCGGTACGCCGGGCTCGCCGACGCCGGTCGGTTTCGCGCTCGATGGGACGATATGCACTTCGACGATCGGCATCTCGTTGATGCGCAGCACGCGGTAATCGTCGAAGTTCGACTGCACCGGCGCCCCGCCCTTGATCGTGATCTCACCGAAGAGCGCCGCGGCGAGACCGTAGCCGATACCTCCTTCCATCTGCGCGCGGACGACGTCGGGGTTGACGGCGAGCCCGCACTCGACGGCGCAGACGACGCGATCGACGGTGAAGCTGTTGTCGGCCGCGACGGTGACTTCGGCGACTTCGGCGACCACCGTGTTGAACGACTTGTGCACGGCGACGCCGCGTCCGCGCTTCGTGCCGGTTTTGCCCGCGGCGAGCGGCTTCTCCCATCCGGCCTTGTCGGCGGCGAGCGTCAGCGCAGCGAGCTGCCGCGGCTCCTTCGCGAGGAGCGCTTTGCGGAACGCGACCGGGTCCTTGCCCGCCGCGTGCGCCGCTTCGTCGATGAAGGTCTCGACGGCGAACGCCGTGTGCGTGTGCCCGACCGAGCGCCACCACTGCACCGGGACGCCGATCTCGGGCGAGTGCAGGTCGACGGTGAGATTCGGAATCGCGTAGCCGAGGTCGGCGGCGCCTTCGACCGAGGTCGGGTCGACGCCGTTGGCGATCATCGCCGCGAACGGGCTGCCGGCGAGGATCGACTGCGTGACGATGCGGTGCTGCCACGCGACGACGTTGCCCGCGCCATCGAGCCCCGCGTGCATCGCGTGCAATGCGGCGGGCCGATAGTAGCCGGCGTGCATGTCGTCCTCGCGCGTCCACACGAGCTTGACCGGAACGCCGCGCTGACCCTGCACGGCGAGGCCCTTGACGATCGTCGCAGCCTCGACGACGTAATCGGATTGCGGATTCGCGCGCCGGCCGAAGCTGCCGCCGCCGAAGAGCTGATGGATCGCGATCTTCTCCGGCGCGAGCCCCAGCACCTTCGCGATCGCCGCCTGGTCGGCCGTCTGCGACTGCTCGCCGTTCCACACTTCGGCGCGATCGCCGTCGTAGCGAACGACGCAGTTCATCGGCTCCATCGCCGCGTGCGCGAGGTAGGGGAACTCGAACTCGGCGTCGAGCTTGTGCGCAGCGCCGGCGAGCGCCTTCGCAGCGTCGCCCTCGCTCTTCGCGATCGTTCCGGGGGTTGCGATCTGGCGCCTGAACTCGGCCGCGATGTCCGAAGACGAATAGCGAAAGCCGCTCGCATCGTCCCAGGTGATCCGGAGCGCGTCGCGACCCTTCTTCGCGTCCCAGAAGCTGTTGCCGACGACGGCGACGCCGTGCGGAACCTCGACGACAAAGCGGATGCCGGGTAATCCCTTCAGCCCGGCGGCGTCGATGCTCTTCACCTCGGCGCCGAAGCGCGGCGCGTGTGCGACGACCGCGGTCAGCATGCCGGGCAGGTGCAGGTCCTGCGTATACACGGCGGCCCCGGTGGACTTCGCCTTCGAGTCGGTGCGCGGGACGTGGGTCCCGATGTAGACGAAGCTCTTCGGATCCTTGAGCTTCGGCGACGCCGGCACCGGCTGCTTCGCGGCATCGGCGGCGAGCTCGCCGAAAGTCGCCTTCTTCGCGCCGTGCGACACGACGCCGTTTCTCACCTCGATCGCGTCGGCCGGCGCATTCCAGCGCGCGGCTGCGGCGGCAACCAGCATCGCGCGCGCCGCGGCGCCGGCCGTGCGGTACTGGTCGAATGCCTCGGCAAGCGACGTCGATCCGCCGGTTCCCTGCGCGGGTCCCCAGAGGAGGTTGTTGTAGAGCTTCGCGTCCGCGGGTGCCCCTTCGACGCGAACCTGCGACCAGGCGGCGTCGAGCTCCTCGGCGATCAGCGTCGGCAGGCCGGTGTAGGTTCCCTGTCCGACCTCGACGTGTTTCACGATCACCGTCACCGAATTGTCGGGTCCGATACGCAGGAACGCGTTCGGCGCGAACGCAGGGCCCGACGCGGCGGACGCCGCACTCGCAGCGGCGGCACCCGCGCCGCCGGCCGCGGCCGCTCCGCGCTTCGCCGCCGCGGCGCGCGCGTCGATCGGGAAGCTCCCGATCGCGAGTGTCAATCCCGCGCCGGCGGCGCCGACGACCTTGAGGAAGCTGCGTCGCGTGACGCGGTCTCCCGGCACATCGCCTGCGAGCGCATCGCCGAGCGTGCGCCCGTCCGCAGCCAGTTCCATCCGATTACGATTCATCGCCGCTCCCGATCAACCGAGTGCCGCACCCGCCTCCCTGATGGCGGCGCGGATGCGAACGTACGTCGCGCAGCGGCAGATGTTGCCGGCCATCGCGCGGTCGATGTCGGCATCGCTCGGATGCCGGTTGGTCGCGAGCAGCGCCGACGCCGACATGACCTGTCCCGACTGGCAATACCCGCACTGTGGGACGTCGAGCTTCTGCCACGCCGCCTGGACCGCCTTCGCTTCGCGCGTCGCGAGACCCTCGATCGTCGTGATGTCGGTGCCGAGCTTGATCGACGACAGCGGGATCTGGCACGAGCGCACGGGCTTGCCCTCGACGAGCACCGTGCACGCGCCGCACAGACCGAGGCCGCAGCCGTACTTGGTGCCGGTAAGCTTCAGCGAATCGCGCAGGATCCACAAGAGCGGAGTATCGGACGCGACCTCGCGGCTCACGTCGACGCGGTTCTTGTTGACGAAAAACGTGGGCATGTGCGCCTCCGGAACGGCCGCACGACGGTCGCGGCCAGCGGGCTCGAAGAGCCGGCGCCGATATGGTAGGTCATCGCCGGCGCAGCACGGCGTGCGCGCTTGATCAGCGGGTTGTGATCGCGCTCACGATGCGCGACACTGGGCGCGATGAGGCGAATGCTGCGACTGGTGCGACGTGTGGGACCGGCGCTGCGCTTCATCGTGCCGCTCGCCGTGACGCTCGCGATCCTGGCGGTG
Source organism: Casimicrobiaceae bacterium (assembly GCA_036379595.1). Taxonomy (GTDB): domain Bacteria; phylum Pseudomonadota; class Gammaproteobacteria; order Burkholderiales; family Casimicrobiaceae; genus VBCG01. The sequence continues at coordinate 51,192 of DASVGI010000108.1, forward strand.
GTGCTGATCCCGATCGTCGATGCGCTGACGCTGCGCTGGTGGGTATCGGATCTCGAGACGCGATCGAAGCTCGTCGCCAACACGATGCAGGTCGAGCTCGTCGACCTCGTCAGGAGCGGAGACGGTGAGCGCGTGCGGCAGCTCTTCGCCCGCGCGATCCAGGACGAGCGCCTCTACGCCGTCGCCTGGTGCGACCCGGCCGGGCACCTCGTCTACCGCACGTCGACGTGGCCGGCGGGCCTCGGTTGCACCGAGCTCAAGGGAAGCGGGCCCGATGCCCACGTGCTGAACGATTTCCCGCCGGGCCCGCTGCACGTCACCTGGTTCACGCTGCACGCGGACGGCGCGACCGCGGGCAAGCTCGTCCTCGTCCACGACATGAGCTTCGTCGGCCGGCGCAGCGCGACGACGCGGCGCTATCTGATCGGATTGTTCGTGCTCGTCGGCATCGTCGTGTCGCTGATCTCGGTGTCGATTGCGCACCTCTCGTGGCGCGGCTGGGTCGAGGGGATGCGTGCGCTGTTGCGCGGCGAAGGCATCATTCAGCCGTTCCACGAGGCAGCACGTCCCGACGTGCAGCCGCTGGTCGCCGAGGTGCGCGCACTGCTCCGTGACGTCGACAGCAGTCGCCGATCGACCGATCGCGGCGCGACGTGGGATCCCGGCATGCTCCGCTCGGTGCTGCGCAACGAGCTCGCCGGCGACGAGATCCTGCTCTTGTCCAATCGCGAGCCGTACATCCACGTCCGCGACGGCGATCGCGTGATCGTGCGGCGGCCGGCGAGCGGCCTCGTCACGGCGATGGAGCCGATCATGCGCGCGTGCTCGGGCACCTGGATCGCGCACGGCAGCGGGAGCGCCGATCGCGAGGCGGCCGACCGAACCGGGCACCTGCGCGTCCCCCCCGAGAATCCAGCCTATACGCTGCGCCGCGTGTGGCTCAGCGACGACGAGGAGCGCGGGTATTACTACGGCTTCGCGAACGAGGGGCTGTGGCCGCTCTGCCACATCGCGCACGTGCGCCCGGTGTTCCGCACGCGCGACTGGGAGCAGTACATGAACGTCAATCGCCGGTTCGCCGACGCTGTCTGCGCCGAGGCGCACACGTCCGATCCGGTCGTGCTCGTGCAGGACTACCACTTCGCGCTGGCGCCGCGCTTCATTCGCCAGCGGTTGCCGAAGGCGACGATCATCACGTTCTGGCACATCCCGTGGCCGAATCCCGAATCGTTCGGCATCTGTCCGTGGCGCGCGCAGATCGTCGAGGGCCTGCTCGGCAGCACGATCGTCGGCTTCCATACGCCGTACCATTGCCGCAACTTTCTCGAAACGATCGATCGCGTCCTCGAAGCGCGCATCGAATACGCGGCGTCGCGC
>DASVGI010000109.1:0-3985 GCA_036379595.1 Casimicrobiaceae bacterium
GACCGAGCTGCTGCAGGCGGCCGAGCTCGATCGGATCGGCCGTTCGAAAATCGCGCTCGAATCGCGGCTTTCGGCCATGCAGGCGCGCGTCGAGCCGCAATTCCTGTTCAACACGCTGCTGCAGGTCGAACGACTCTACGAACTCGATGCGCGGCTCGCCGCGCAAATGATGGACGAGTTGATCGCCTACCTCAGGGCCGCCATGCCTCGCATGCGCGATACGTCGTCGACCGTGGCGCAGGAAATCGAGCTCGTGCGCGCGTACCTGGCGATCGTGCGTCTGCGCCTCGGCGAGCGGCTGGCGGTGCACGTCGAGGTGCCGGCGGAGGCTGCGCCGATGCGCATGCCGCCGATGATGCTGCTGCCGCTCATCGATCATGCGGTGGTGCGCGGCCTCGAGCCGTTGACGGCGGGCGGCACGATCAGCGTGCGCGCGGTCGTCGACGCAGGCCGCCTGCGCCTGACGATCGCTGACAGCGGAGTAGGATTGGTTCCGGCCTCCGACGGCGGCGGTATCGCGGCGATCCGCGAGCGCCTCGACGCTCTCTACCGAGGTGACGCGACTTTGGATCTGCGGCGTCGCAGCGGGGACCCAACGCTGGCGGTACTCGACCTGCCGCTCGAGCACAGCGCGGCAGCCGCCTGAAAAAAGGCGAAGGCCATGATCTCCACGTTGAAGGCGGTGCTGGCCGAAGATGAGGCCCTGCTGCGCACCGAGCTCAGGGAATTGCTCGCCAGGCTTTGGCCCGAGCTCGCCATCTGCGCCGAGGCCGAGGACGGAATCGAAGCGGTTCGCGCCGTCGAGCGCCACGCGCCGGACATCCTCTTCCTCGACATCGAGATGCCCGGCATGACGGGCATCGAAGTGGCGCAACAGCTCGGCGCTCGAGTGCATATCGTGTTCGTCACGGCGTACGACAAATTCGCCCTCGCGGCGTTCGCGCATGGCGCGATCGACTACGTGCTGAAGCCATTCTCCGCCGCGCGCCTGATGACCACCGTCGCACGGCTCAAGCAGAAGGTGAAAAGCGCACCTGCAAACCTCGACGGCTTTCTGCGTTCACTCGCGCAGGCGACCGCGCCACGCGAGTACATGCGCTGGCTCACGGTCGCGCACGGCAACGACCTGCAACTCGTCACTCTGGACGAGATCTGTCACATCACCGCAAGCTACGACGTCGTACGCGTCGTGACGGCCGATTCGCAGTCCACCGTCGAGCGGACGATCGCCGAGCTCGCCGCCGAGCTCGACCCGAGCCTATTCGTGCCGCTCGACGCCGCCACGCTCGTCAATGTCAGTGCGACCGCCGGTCTGCGCCGCGACGTCGGCGGGCGCGCGGTCGTTTCGCTCAAGCAACGGACCGAAACCCTGACCGTCGATCCGGCCTGCGAAACGCTCGTGGCGCGGGCAGCCGGACTGGCAGCCGACACATCCGACGAGGGCCGGCAGCTTGCGACCGCGCTGTTCACGGATATCGTCGACTCGACAGCCACCGCGGCACGGCTCGGCGACGAAGCGTGGCGCGTCGTTCTGCTCGAGCACGACCGCGTGTCCCGCCAGGCCATCGAGCGCTTCCACCGCCGCTGGATCAAATCGACCGGCGACGGCGTGCTCGCAACGTTCGACGCGCCGGCGCGCGCGATCAGATGCGCGCAAACCATCGGTGAAGGCGTCAAGCGTCTCGGCGTGAGCGTGCGCGCCGCCGTGCACACGGGCGAGTCCGAGATGAATGGCGGGGACGTTCGGGGAATTACCGTGCACATCGGTGCGCGAATCGCCGGCCTCGCCGAGGCCGACGAAGTGCTCGTCTACGCGACGGTGCGCGACCTCGTTGGCGGAGCGGGATTTGCGTTCAGCGATCGCGGCCAGCACGCGCTCAAAGGCGTACCGACAGCGATTCACGTTCTGGTCGTGAACATGTGATGACGGCGACGACGCAGGCAGGAGTTGCGTCATGAAGGACCGACAACGGCGTATTCGGGCCGGTCGTGCGGCATTCGCCGTATGCGGTCAGGCCATTGCAGTCATCGCGACGCCGCTCGGCGCACAGGAGCCGGCAGCGGAGTCACCGGAAACGATTCGCATCGACGTTACCGGGTCGAACATCAAGCGGACGGAGTCCGAAGGCGCGCTGCCGCTTTCGGTCATCACGCGCGAGGAGATCGACCATGCCGGCATCCAAACGGCGCAGGAATTGCTCGAACGCATCAGCGCGAACCAGTCGTTCGGTGGCTCGAACCCGGCACTCGGCATCGGCAACTTCGTCACCGGCTATACGGCCGCTTCGCTGCGCGGCCTCGGCTCCGAACGCACGCTCGTGCTGCTGAACGGGCATCGGCTCGCGCCATACGCGCTGTCGGGCGGCAATTCAGTCGACCTGTCGGGCATTCCGCTCGCGGCGATCGAGCGCGTGGAGATCCTGAAGGACGGTGCATCGGCGATCTACGGCACCGACGCGATCGCCGGTGTCATCAATTTCATTCTGCGCAAGGATTTCACGGGCGCCGAAATCAGCGGCGACTACGACGTCACCGAGCATCCCGGCGGGAACAGCCGGCGCGGCAACGCGACGTTCGGCTTCGGCAACCTTGCGCGCGATCGCTACAACGTCTTCGTCTCGGCGGACTATCTCAAGCAGGATGAGCTGAAGGCGATCCAACGCGTGTTCTCGCGCACCGCCTATCTGCCTTCGCTCGGGGTCGACGTCACGAGCCCGGGGACGGTCCCCGCGAACATCTTCCTGTCCAACCCGGGGGGCTTCAGCGTTGTCAACCCCACGATCCCGCCAGGCGGCGCGAATGCCAGCTCCTGCCTGCGGCCGTTTTCGTTTCCGTCCGCCAGCTTCCCAAGTACATGCACGTTCGATTCGCAGAGGCTCATCGACACGATTCCCGAGTCCGAGCGAACGAACGTCATCGTTCGCGCGACGTGGCAAGCGACAGCGACCGATCAGCTCTTCGCCGAAAGCACGTACTATCGCGGGCGCTTCGTCCAGCGCATCGCGCCGGTGCCGGTCTTGTCGCCGCTCGAGCCCGGTCACGATTTCACGCTGCCACCCTCCTCGCCGTTCTACCCGGCGGCATTCGTCGCGGGCCTTCCGGGCGGTGATCCCACGCAGCCGCTCGAGATCCTCTACCGGACCCTCGAGCTAGGCCCGCGCGTGGACGAAAACCACGTTGATCAATGGACCGCGATCGCAGGCATGCAAGGTACGCGCAACGGCTGGGATTACCAGTGGTCGGCGAACTGGGTCGCCAACGAGCAGAAGGGTAGCCTCGTCAGCGGCTATGCCGACGCGACGCAGCTCGCGGCGCTGCTGCATTCGGGTGTCGTGAACGTCTTCGGCTTCAACACCGACGACGTCGTACGGCAATTGCGAGCGACGCAGGTCACCGGTCCGCGAGACGACAACCGGGCGAGCAATTACGGCGCCGACTTCAAGGTTTCCGGCAACGCTTTTTCGCTTCCGGCCGGACCGATGGCGGTCGCCGGCGGCGTCGAAGGCCGTCGCGAAAGCCTCGAGCAATCGCGCTCGGATCTGATCGCGCAGGGCAACGTCCTTGGCTTCAACGGCGGGATTCCGTCGATACCCACCGCGTACCGAACGGTGTGGGCGGCCTTCGGCGAAGCGAACATCCCACTCGCCAAGACGCTGGAGGCGGACGTCGCCGTTCGCTTCGACGACTACAGCGACTTCGGCAGCACGACGAATCCGAAGGTTTCGCTGCGCTGGCAACCATCGCGAAACCTGCTGATGCGTGCGGCGTACGGTACCGGCTTTCGCGCACCGACCTTGTCGGAGCTCTTTCAGCCGTCCGCGCTCGCCGTTCAGCCAGGCGTCGATCCGATCCGCTGCCCGGTCACGCAGGCCGACAGCGACTGCTTTGCGTTCTTCCTGACCCGGCAAGGCGGCAACCCTGCGCTTTCGCCGGAGAAATCGAAACAGTTCTCAGGCGGCATCGTGATCGAGCCGACTGCCGAGAT